>NZ_JBXAFK010000117.1:0-1043 GCF_058793055.1 Pseudomonas sp. MPR-R2A5 | reverse complement strand
CTGCTTCATCGGGAAACTCGGTGGGTGGGGTCGCGGTATTTTGCCAAATCAGAAAGTTTTTTTCAGAGTTTCCCTAACCACAAAAAAAACAATAAATATATCCATAACCAATGACACACAAGCAGAGAAAAATCTATACACACCCATTCAATCAAAGTCTATTATCAATATACTCTTAAACACCCTCCAGCCGAAAAGAAAACGCAAAAAAATCTTGACTACCACGCAACGAAAAATCTTTAATGCAGCCTCATTCCCCAAAAGAACCACAGTGAGCATGCAGATTACAACAACGCAAAAGTATTCCCCCAAGCTTTTTAACCTAGATCAGCTTACTCGAATCAGAGAAACTGCAGTGAACATGGAGTCTCTCGAAGAACAATTACTTCTTGCGATTATGCTGTCAGGCACGCGCAACTCACAATTCCTTCCTATGAAAATAAAAGACCTCGAAGTAACCGGTGATGGCCTTATAACTGTGAAAGGTGTATCCATTCCTTTCCCATGTATGCCCGCAACAATCGAGAGCATTAAACGTAAAAGCCTGTCAAAAGAAGACTATGTATTCAGATCCTCTGTGAATCCAGGTACGCACATGAATATGCGCGAGCTTAGCACGCGGTTCAGAAAGTGGCTGAAGAAGGCAAACGTAGACACCGAAGGAGCCACTCCGCACAACCTACGACTCTCGGTTATAATTGCGTATGCTGCTGCTCCCAAATAGCTACAGCGTAGTCTGCTAGGCGACTCCGTTGCCCCCAGCCAAGCTCAACAACAGTTCGCAGGTTACACGCACCGCAGGCGTTTTTCTGAAATAAACGATAGTCCTTCCAGGCGTCAGACTCGCCGCCCTCTACCCAGACACGCCGTAAACTTTGAAAGGAAATATGAATCATGAATAAGCACAGAGACCGAATTAAGAAGCTTAAAATGTTGGATAAAAAATCTGTAGACAGGATAAAACTACTTAGGGATGGTCTGAAGTAGCCATGTATTTCCCCGGCATACCACCTAGCGCAACTTTTAAACTCGCCAAATGATCA
>NZ_JBXAFK010000116.1:0-1188 GCF_058793055.1 Pseudomonas sp. MPR-R2A5 | reverse complement strand
GCTAGTGGACTGAGCGGTTAATTCATTTATCTAATGGTAACGATATACTGTGCGTCCAATGTCATGGATTGGTTATGCGCATGGCCCGACCGACTTCCCCCTTCGCTTTAATGCCTTCCGATCTCATCGCCCTGCAAGGTTGGTTGCGTATGAGTACGCTGGAACAGAGCCTCGCCCAGCGAGCGCGCATCCTGCTTCTACTGGCTGACGGATTGACGCCCAAGGCCGTCAGCGAGCAGTTGCAGGTCACGCCGCCGACGGTATTCAAGTGGCGAAAACGTTATCTGGAGGCGGGAATCGAAGGGTTGAGCGATCTGCCGCGCAGCGGCCAGCCACTCAAACTTGGGCCCGATAAAATCAACGAAATCCTGACACTGACCACCCGGCGTGTACCCCAGGAAGCCACTCACTGGAGCGTCCGTTTGATGGCCAAGTATGCGCGGGTCACCACGTGGCAGGTTCGGCAGGTCTGGGCCGCTTCCGACCTCAAACCCCATCGTCTGAAGACCTTCAAAATCAGCAACGACCCTCATTTCGCCGACAAGGTAGTCGACGTGGTCGGGCTCTATCTGAACCCACCGGATAATGCCCTGGTGTTGTCGGTTGACGAGAAAACCCAGATCCAGGCGTTGGATCGCACCCAACCGATGCTCCCGCTACGCCCAGGTCAAGTTGAACGCCGGACGCATGATTACAAGCGCCATGGTACGGCGAGTCTGTACGCGGCTTTCGACATCCTAACCGGCCAAGTAATCGGACGGATTACCCAGCGCCATCGAGCCAAGGAGTTTCTGGCTTTTCTGCAACAGATTGAACGCAGCACGCCAGCCGGACTGGATCTGCATGTGATTCTAGATAACAGTTCGACCCACAAAACGGCTGCAATCAAGCAGTGGCTGGAAAAGCATCCGCGTTTCAAATTGCACTTCACACCGACCAGCGCGTCTTGGCTGAACGCCGTGGAAGGCTGGTTTGCACAACTGGAAAGACGAGCGCTATACCGGGGTGCCTTCACCAGCGTCGCCGACCTAAAAGTCGCTATCCGCCAATTTATCGAGGCTCACAATGAGCATTCAGCCAAGCCGTTCAAGTGGAATAAAACGGCTGAGGCCATCATTAGCTCGGTACATAAAGCGAAGCTGAGTGTGATAAAAAATAAATTAATGGATTAACCGCTCAAGCCACTAG
>NZ_JBXAFK010000115.1:0-1190 GCF_058793055.1 Pseudomonas sp. MPR-R2A5 | reverse complement strand
GGATGGTCTGAAGTAGCCATGTATTTCCCCGGCATACCACCTAGCGCAACTTTTAAACTCGCCAAATGATCAAAAAACAATCAATTCGACGAGTATTTCTTACGTTTTCGCCACCCGGACCCCACTCCGGTGGCCATTTCCCGCATTACAGGCGCACCTCTCCTGCATTCGTCAGTAAATGTCGGCGCGCCATCCACAGGTTCGACAGAGCGAACAGTGTCACCAGTTGCGCCGTGTTTTTGGCCAAGCCGCGAAAGCGCACCTTGGTGTAACCGAACTGGCGCTTGATTACCCGGAACGGATGCTCGACCTTGGCGCGCACCTGAGCCTTGGCCTTTTCAATCTTGCGCTTGGCTTTGTACAGCACGCTGCGCTTATCGAGTTTTTTGTAGGTGCTGCGGCGTGCCGCCACCTGCCAGATAACTTCACGTCCTTCATGCTCGGGCCGCTTTTCGACACCGGTGTAGCCTGCATCGGCGCAGACCACGTTTTCGTCGCCATGCAGCAATTTGTCCACCTGGGTGACATCCGCCACATTGGCCGCCGTGCCCACTACGCTGTGCACCAGACCCGATTCGTCATCGGCGCCGATGTGGGCCTTCATGCCAAAATAATACTGGTTTCCCTTCTTGGTCTGGTGCATTTCCGGGTCGCGCTTGCCGTCCTTGTTCTTGGTCGAACTGGGCGCATTGATCAGCGTTGCATCGACGATGGTGCCCTGGCGCAGCGACAGGCCGCGGTCGCCCAGATAGCCATTGATGACAGCGAGGATGCCGGCCGCCAGCTCGTGTTTCTCCAGCAAGCGGCGGAAGTTGAGAATGGTGGTTTCGTCGGGGATGCGCTCCAGGTTCAGCCCGGCAAACTGGCGCAGGATCGTGGTTTCGTACAGCGCTTCCTCCATCGCTGGATCGCTGTAGCCGAACCAGTTCTGCAGCAGATGCACACGCAGCATCGCCATCAACGGGTAGGCCGGACGGCCACCTTCACCTTTCGGATAATGTGGCTCGATCAAAGCAATCAAGCCCTTCCACGGCACCACCCGATCCATCTCGATCAGGAACAACTCCTTGCGGGTTTGCTTGCGCTTGCCAGCGTACTCGGCGTCGGCGAAGGTCATCTGCTTCATCGGGAAACTCGGTGGGTGGGGTCGCGGTATTTTGCCAAATCAGAAAGTTTTTTTCAGAGTTTCC
>NZ_JBXAFK010000114.1:0-1203 GCF_058793055.1 Pseudomonas sp. MPR-R2A5 | reverse complement strand
CCCCCCATTTTTGCAATACTGATTAACGGGCGATGTGGTTGGCTTGCTTAAATCTATCCGGCGTCTGTTTGGGGCTTGCCCCAGCGCCACGATGAGAGTCGCGCCTGACGATCCTTAAAAGCCCGTCGGCTTCTGAAGCCGATTTTTATGTCAGGATCTTCGCCAGGCCGGTAGGCCGTTCACGTCATCCGTTGTTCAGCTATCGCAAAACCTGAAGGGTGAATTGTGGTACTGCAACAACCGCAGGGTCAGGCGTTCAAGGCGTCTGGCCCTGCTTCATATTGCGCATGGTGAGCCGCTATCGCCCAAGCGATACGCGCCAGTTTGTTGGCCAGGGCACAGGCCACCACATTCGAGTGTCGTCGGCGCAGCAGCGCTCGCACCCAGTCGGCCAAAGCCCCCTTCTGATGATCCAGCCTCTGCATGTAAACCCTGGAGCATTGCACCAGCAGTTGCCGCAGGTGCTTGTCACCCCGCTTGCTGATCCCCAACAAATTGGCTTTGCCGCCCGTGCTGTACTGTCGCGGCACCAAGCCCACTGAAGCCGCAAAATCGCGACTGCATCGGTATTGCTTGCCATCGCCCATTTCTACAGCCAGAAGGCTGGCGGTGATCGGACCGACACACGGCATGCTAAGCAAACGGCTCCCCAGATCATCGTCGGCCAGCTGGCAAGCCAGTTGTTTGTCCAGTTCCTTGATCTGTTCATCCAGGTAAACGAAGTGATCGTGCAGGCGTTGCAACAGCACTGTCAGCCGCACAGGCAGCTCATGCTCGGCCAAAACAGCTGCCAAACGCTTCATGATGGCTGAGCCTTTGGGCAGGCTGATGCCAAATTCCAGCAGGAAACCGTGCATCTGATTGGCTGTCTTGGTGCGGTCATGCACCAACGACTCGCGCATGCGATGCAGGACAGACAGGGTTTGCTGAGACTCGGTTTTAGGCGTAACGAAGCGCATGGACGGACGGGAAGCCGCCTCGCAAATGGCCTCTGCGTCGATAAAGTCATTTTTGTTGCCCTTGACGAAAGGGCGGACAAACTGCGGTGAAATCAACTTGGTCGTATGCCCCATCGCCGCAAGCTGACGGGCGATGAAGTGAGAGCCGGCACAGGCTTCCGTTACCACGACGCAGCTCGGCAAGTTGCCGAAGAACCGCATCATCTGCGCTCGCGAGAGCTTTTTGCGAAACACCTCGCGGCCC
>NZ_JBXAFK010000113.1:0-1303 GCF_058793055.1 Pseudomonas sp. MPR-R2A5 | reverse complement strand
GGTATGACTCACCCACATGGGTTACAAATCAGTTCACGCACATAGGTAACAGTTTTTAACTGGCAGGGTCGATTTCGCGAGGATCTGACCATGCCCTGGAGAGAGCTGAAACCTATGGACCTCAAAGTGATGTTCATCGCTGAGTATCTGTCTGAAAAGCACAGCTTTAGCCGGCTGTGTCAGGACTATCAGATCAGCCGAAAGACTGGCTACAAATGGGTCGAGCGCTATGAGCTGGAGGGTCCCAGTGGGCTCGACGAACGTAGCCGCCGACGGCACAACCAAACCTATGTGGTGCCATTGGTTGTGAGGCAGGCAATCATTGAGTTTCGCTCTACTGGCGAAACGGTTCCGGGCCCTAAAAAGATCCAGAACGACCTGATGAAACGTTTTCCGGGGCAGGATCCGCCGTCGAAAACGACCATCTACAACATCCTCAAGGCTGCGGACTTGATTACGTCTCGACCGTTGCGTCAGCGTGTCGCTGTCTATCCCAAGCCTTTGCGTAAGGCAGAAACGCCTAATCAGCTCTTCAGCGCAGATTACAAGGGCCAATTTCTCACTGGGGCGGGCGTTTGGTGCTATCCACTGACGATCATGGATCATGCCAGTCGGTTCTTGCTTGCCTGCGAGAGCATGGCCAATACCAATCTCAAGGAGACCCAGCAAACCTTCGAGCGCGTTTTTCGTGAATACGGGATGCCTGAGCGCATCCGCACCGATAACGGCGTGCCGTTTGCCAGCACCGGTCGTGCAGGACTATCGCAGTTGTCGATCTGGTGGTTGCGCCTTGGGATTATTCCTGAGCGAATTGAGCCCGGTCGGCCAGATCAAAATGGGCGTCATGAGCGCATGCACCGGACATTGAAAAGTACTTTCCCCAAACCGCCAGCCATTGCCTGGGAGGCTCAGCAAAAACACTTTGATCGTTTTATGCAGCACTACAATCACGAGCGAGGGCACGAGGCGCTCGGCCAGAAAACCCCGGCTTCCTGCTATACCCCTTCAACCCGAGCTTACCCGGAAAAGCTACCGGAAATGGGGTATGCGAGCCATGTTGAGTGTTACCTGGCTGATAGTTGCGGAATCATTAATCGGGCGGGGCTGCGGATATACGTGGGGAATCTGCTCAGGCATCAAAACATTGGAATGGAGATGATCAAAGACGGAGTATGGAATGTGATCTTCGGTCCGGTGATCCTAGGTCACGTCAATGCCAGGGACGCAAAGAACGGCTACGTTTCAATCAAAGTGTCACCTATGTGAATGCACTTTTTTGTAACCCATGTGGTTGTCCCGTACA
>NZ_JBXAFK010000112.1:0-1304 GCF_058793055.1 Pseudomonas sp. MPR-R2A5 | reverse complement strand
ATCGGGGTGTAGAACCGTAGACATCGTTTACATCTGAAACCGGGGACATCGTTTACACATTTGAGGCTTGGACGCGGGTCGTACCTCGTCCAAGCCTCCCCAAGGGATAGTCACACAGGTACAAATCCCAGGCATCATCCTCAGCTTCTTTAAGCCCTATCCTTTCTCCGGATAGGGCCTCGCTGACAAATACCAACTTGCCATTCCACTTGATCGATCCATCCTGCCTGACGCTTCGCACCCGCATTTCTGCCGGATACTCCACATCGGGCAAGCATCCTGGGTACAGTCGGGTAGATGGTACGTACACCTCTCCCGGACGCTTCATACCAAGCGCTTCATGAGGGCGTACGTAATTGAACTCATGTCGGAAATGTTCCAACAAAAGCTGCTGCTCGACCAAGTTGTTCCCTAGCGGTAGCTCAAGTTTCAGGCTGCGATGCATTCGTTCGTGTCGACCATTCTGGGCAGGTCTTCCAGGTATGGTGCGCTCGGGATAGATACCTAAACGGATCCACCAAACGGCCAGTGTGGACATTCTCGCCAAGCCAGGAGAGGCGAAGGGAACGCCATTGTCAGAACGAATGACTTCCGGCATGCCGTAATCCTGAAAAAGCCGCTCAAAGGTTTGTTTTACAGGCTGGGTCATGATTTTAGGATGAGCCCTGCAAGCCAGAATCAAACGGGATGCATGGTCTGTAACAGTCAGCGGGAAGCACATCTGGGCGTTGAGCATCTTGAATTGCCCTTTGTAGTCCACGCACCAGGTTTTGTTGGGGTCATTGGCCTCTCGCATTTCAATATGGGAGGTACCGTGCCGACGCTTGAACCGCCGTTTGCTGACCAGTCCAAGCCGATCCAGCCATTGGCCTGCTGTACTCGCAGAGGGCCATGCGATGGAGGGATCCTCGATTCGCAGTAGCTCGATAAGCTTCTTAGGTCCCCACTTATCGTGAGCTTCCTTCATGGCCACTACACGGGCCAAGATCTCATCGTCGGTCTTGTTGGGACTGTGATGAGGTCGTCGGGAAAGCTCGGACAACGACTTTAAATCGCCATCATACCGAGCAATCCATTTGTCTACCGTAGGCCGGCTCACGTTGAAACGACGCGCCAGCTGGGCTTTTGTGTAGTTGCCAGAAAGCCAGTTAGCAACCAGCTTGATTCGTTGATTCATGGGGGACTCTTGGTTCCAGGGCATGATCAGCTACCTCCTGATCATGCGTATTAACCTGTAAACCATGTCCCCGGTTAGAAATGTAAACGATGTCCCCGGTTTGTACCGGGGCAAGCCCCCTCCCACA
>NZ_JBXAFK010000111.1:0-1364 GCF_058793055.1 Pseudomonas sp. MPR-R2A5 | reverse complement strand
GGGACTGTCAGATATTTTGTGTGCGGGCCGGTAACGGCCTGCCGTCAGGCAGGCCGTGCTTTTACCAGGTCGGCCTGATAAATCGATCTCCGTACAGAATCGCAAATTGATTCATCGCACTTTTCCAGTCATGTGCCGCGGAGCCCCAGTTTGCGGTGATATTGCGCAGTCCAAGCCAGATCAGTTTTGTCGCCGCATCGTCGGTCGGGAAGTGACCTCGGGTCTTGATGATCTTGCGCAACTGAGCGTTGATGCTCTCAATGGCGTTGGTCGTGTAGATCACTTTTCGAATCGCCGGCGGGAACACGAAAAATGGGATCACACGATCCCAAGCGCGGCGCCAGGCAGCCACTACCGTCGGATACTGCTTGCCCCATGGCCCGCTTTCAAACGCATCCAGTGCCTGCTCGGCCGCTTCGGCGGTCACCGCCTGATAGATCGGTTTGAGCGCCTTGGCCAGTTCGCGACGCTTGTCCCAGGCCGCGTAATCAAGACTGTTGCGGATCAGATGAACAATGCATGTTTGCAGTGTCGTGTCTGGAAATACGGCGTTGAGAGCCTCTGGCATGCCTTTCAGTCCATCGGTCACAGCAATCAACACGTCTTCGACGCCGCGTGTCTTGAGGTCGTTGAAAACTTTCATCCAGAACTTGGCGCCCTCGGTATTTTCTATCCAGATGCCGAGAATATCGCGTGTTCCGTCAGGCAAAACGCCCAGGGCCAAGTAAATCGCCTTGTTGCGAACCAGCCCCTCTTCGCGAATTTTGACCCGTAGAGCATCGAAGAAAATAACCGGATACATCGGCTCCAAAGGCCGCTGTTGCCATGCACCGATCTCTGCCATGACCTCGTCGGTTACAGAGCTGATGAAGTCGGGAGAAACGTCAGTACCGTACTGCTCGGAAAGAAACGCTCGGATCTCTCTGACCGTCATTCCACGGGCATACATGGCGATGATCTTGTCGTCGAAACCGGTGTAGCGGCGTTCGTGCTTGGGGATCAAAATGGGCGAAAAACTGCCGTCCCGGTCGCGAGGAATATCCAGTCGGAGCGGGCCGTCGCCGGTTAGAACCGTCTTGCCGCTTTTGCCGTTGCGCTGATTGGTTTCATCCTCTGGGCGCTGCGCGCCTGGCGGATAGCCCAAGTGATGCCCGAGCTCAGCACTCAGGGCTCGCTCGATCAAAGCCTTCTTGAACGCCGCAGACGCGTCCTCGATGGCTTCAGCGGTCATCGGTCCATCGGTGAATTGCTCGAGCAGCTCTTTCGGGATTTTCGGCAGCTCTCGCAACGCAGGTTTCTTTTTGGTTGGCATACATGCACCTCTTACTCATGTTATGCCCGAACACAAAATTTCTGACACCCCC
>NZ_JBXAFK010000110.1:0-1419 GCF_058793055.1 Pseudomonas sp. MPR-R2A5 | reverse complement strand
GGCTCTTCGCATTTAAGGGTGTAGAAAAAATCTGACCGGCTGGAAAAGGAGTCGAGGATCTTAGAAAATGTAAGCTCTCACACCAACAAAAACTAAGCCCCCGACGTGAACAATCTTACCTTTTCTAGCCCTGATCTTTCCAGCTTTTGCCAACTGAATAACCTCGGCCTGACTGCCACTGGACAACATCTTTGTGCAGAGCGCGCCGTCATCGAATGTCGTTTAACCAAAGCACCCGAGCCATGCCCCAAGTGCGGGGCTGCTGGTGTTTCACGCGGTACTGTCGATAGGCATCTTGCTCACACACCTTACGGACAACGACCAACCAGATTGCTGCTGCGTATCCGTCGCTGGCGTTGTGCTTGCGGCTGTTTCTGGCATGAAGATACAAACAGTGCAGCACCTCCACGTTCAAAGCTTTCATATGGGGCGATACGCTGGGCATTAGCTGCCATCGTGCTGGATCATCTGTCGGTATCTCGTGTTGCGAGCCAGCTTGATGTTGCATGGCACACCGCTAATAATGCCATTATCAACGAAGGACGGCGCCTGCTTTTTAATGACTCGACACGTTTTGACGGTGTGACCGTGCTGGGCGTGGATGAGCATGTTTGGCGACATACACGCTGTGGTGACAAGTACGTCACCATCGTGGTTGACCTTACGCCCGTGCGTAACAAAAACGGGCCGGCCCGCTTGCTCGATGTGCTGGAAGGCCGCTCCAAACAAGCCTTTAAGCAATGGCTACAGAGTCGCCCCAAATCGTGGCGTGACCAGATCGAAAGCATTGCCATGGACGGTTTTACGGGGTTTAAATCTGCAGCGCAAGAAGCCCTGCCTCAAGCCCAAACCGTGCTGGATCCTTTCCATGTCGTGCGCTGGGCAAGCAACATGCTGGATGAATGCCGCCGGCGTGTGCAACACGACATCCTGGGCCGCAGAGGGCGTAAAAATGACCCGCTCTACAAAAGCCGTCGAACGCTACTGACTCGGATCAGCTACCTGTCTGACGCCAACAAAAAGCAACTGTTCCAGCTGTTTGCAGATGAGCACCACCTCGAAGTGGATTGCACCTGGAGCATGTACCAACGGGTGGTCAGCGCCTACAACGAGCCGGATCGAAAACGTGGTAAAAAACTCATGGAAGAGGTCATAAATATCATTACAGCCAGCGACTTGCCCAAAGCGCTCATCGAGGTGAAAGGCTTGGGGGAAACGCTGAAAAAATACGCTGAGAGCATCCTTGCCTACTTCGACCGGCCAGGAACCAGCAACGGTCCAACAGAAGCTATCAACGGGCGACTTGAGCACTTACGAGGTACCGCCTTGGGCTTTAGAAATTTAACCAATTACATAGCCAGGTGCTTGCTGAAGTCAGGAGGGTTTAGAAATCAGCTACACCCTTAAATGCGAAGAGCC
>NZ_JBXAFK010000109.1:0-1459 GCF_058793055.1 Pseudomonas sp. MPR-R2A5 | reverse complement strand
TGAAGTGCGCCCCAGAAGTTGGACACCCATCCAATTTCTGGGGCGTTTTCATGAGCAAGTACACCACGCAGTTCAAGCTATCTGCCATCACCGCTTTCCTTGAGCGAGGCCGAGGGTTTCGCCGGGTCGCCGCTCAATTTCAAATGGACCCCACCTTGCTTCGTCGTTGGGTCGAGGCTTATCGATTACACGGTGAGGCCAGCTTGAGCAGTACCGGCCAGCGTTACAGTGCCTTGTTCAAGTTCTCTGTTCTGCGGCGCATGTGGGATGACTCCCTTTCCTTGCGCCGCGCAGCGGCGCTTTTCAACTTGGGGGATTCCACTCAGGTGGGCAGATGGCAACAGCAGTATTACAGTGGCGGTATTGAAGCCCTGGAGTCAGGGAAAAGAGGACTGAGCACCGCTATGCCTAAACCACCTGCTAAACCACGCAAAACCGCTGCCCCACTCACCAGCCCTGAGCCTGAGCACAAGACGTTACTTGATGAGCTCCAATACCTACGGATGGAGAACGCTTATCTAAAAAAGCTTGGGGAGTTAGGCGAGGCGGTGATGAGGCGGGAGAAAGAACAGAAGAAAAAGCCCGATTAGTCAGTGAGCTTAAGCAACACTTTCCCTTGCGTGACTTGCTCAAGCTAGTGAGCCTTGCGCGAAGTACGTACTACTACCAACTCAAGGCGATGGGCGTTGCGGACCGATTTTCCTCGATCAAAGCTTCTATCCAGACCATCCAAAACGAGCATAAGGGCCGCTTTGGTTACCGTCGGATGACGCTAGAACTACGTAAAGAAAGATCGCTGATCAACAGTAAAACGGTACGACGACTGATGGGGGAGCTGGGTCTGAAATGCACGGTGCGGCCTAAGAAATACAGGTCGTATAAAGGGCCGATGGGCGAAGTGTCGCCCAACACCTTGGCTCGTCAGTTCGAGGCTGAGCAACCGAATCAGAAATGGGTGACGGATGTCACCGAGTTCAAAGTGGCCGGCAAAAAGCTGTACTTGTCCCCAGTTTTGGACTTGTACAACGGAGAAATCGTGGCCTATCAGACGGCAATACGTCCCCAATATGCCTTGGTGGGCGAGATGCTGGAAAAAGCTATTGAAGGCTTACCTGAGGGCGGCAAGCCAATGCTGCATTCAGATCAAGGCTGGCACTATCGATATCCAAAGTACCGGGAAAGGCTAGAAAAAGCAGGGCTGGAGCAAAGCATGTCACGCAAAGGAAACTGCCATGACAACGCCACAATGGAGAGTTTCTTCGGCACGCTGAAGTCAGAGTTCTACTATCGGGAAAGCTTTGAAAGCGTGGAGCAGTTGCAAGCGGGGCTGGATGAGTACATCCATTACTACAACCATAAGCGAATCAAAGTGAAGCTTGGCGGACTGAGCCCTGTAGCGTACAGGACCCGGTCCGCTGTAGCCTAACCAACAGCTGTCCAGCTTTTGGGGCGCACTTCA
>NZ_JBXAFK010000108.1:0-1563 GCF_058793055.1 Pseudomonas sp. MPR-R2A5 | reverse complement strand
CTGCGTGGTGTACTTGCTCATGAAAACGCCCCAGAAATTGGATGGGTGTCCAACTTCTGGGGCGCACTTCACACCGCTATCGGGGGCAAACCCCCTCCCACATTTTTGACCGTGTCAGGCCTGTTCCAGCTGTGCCAGGCGCTCTTCCAGCGCCGCAATCCGTGCTTCAAGCTCTTCAATACGATCCAGCGAGACCGCGCCGGCAGAGCGCTCCACCGGGCTCCCCCGCGCCGCGATAATCGCCTCGATATCCGCCGGGTCCCCCAGCGCATGGGTATAGCGATCTTCCCGCTGTCCGGCCTGACGTGGCACCAGCAGCGCCAATCCGCGTGCGATCAGGCGCTCCAACTGGTGCACCACTTGCTCGGCATCTTCGAAATCATGCATGCGCCCGCTGCGGGTCAGCAGTTCATTGACCGTCTGCGGTCCGCGTAAAAACAGCAGCCCGGTCAGGATCACCTGGGCCGGCACCAGCTCCAGCGCCTTGTCTACCCGATGCTCCCAGCGGTCGGCGCGACTGCCCATCACCAATCGGGTAAAGCCCTGGCCTTCGAGTGCGCGCAGGCTCTGGCCGACCTGGCCTGGGCTGAGGTTCATGACGGGTTCGCGGCTGGTCTTCTGGTTGCAGGCCAGGACCAGGGCGTTGAGGGTCAGGGGATAGGTTTCGGGGTTGGTCGCCTGTTTTTCGATCAGGCAGCCCAGGATGCGGATTTCCGTGCTGTTCAGGCGCGGCTCAGGAGTGTCGGTGTCGTGCTCGGCGGTCATCGCGCTTTCCCTATGCAGTGAATGGGGGCGTTCTCAATGGGTTTCCCTACCCCGTTGTCGCCTTAAAGCAGACCAGGCCCGGCGCGGCGGGGAATCTAATTGAGAACGCCCCCGCCTAGCCTAAGCCGGAAAAAATAAAAGACAAGCGCTCGGCATGGCTATAATCGCCGCTGGTTCCAACCCTGCCATTACCGATGAGACTGTCATGACTATTTCCCTGTACGCCGCCTCCGTCCCAGTCTTCAAGCAAATGCTCAACGCCCTGAGCGATGTGCTGAACAAAGCCGAAGCCCACGCCACCGCCAAGAACATCGAGCCCAACGCCCTGCTGCAAGCGCGTCTGTTCCCGGACATGTTCCCACTGGTGCGCCAGGTGCAGATCGCGGTCGACTTCGCCAAAGGTGTTTCCGCACGCCTGGCCGAGATCGAAGTGCCGAAGTACGAAGACAGCGAAGTGACCTTCGCCGACCTGCAAGCGCTGATCGCCAAGGTCCTGGCGTTTGTCGACACCATCAAGCCTGAGCAGATCGACGGCAAGGAAGGCATCGAAATCATCACCCGCCCAGGCACCCCGAAAGAGAAACGCTTCACGGGCCAGTCCTACCTGCTGACCTACGGCCTGCCGCAGTTCTTCTTCCACGTCACCACCGCCTACGCCTTGTTGCGTCACAACGGTGTGGAAGTGGGCAAGCGCGACTACATGGGCGCGTTCTAAGCCTATAAAAAAATCTATGGTCCCCCCCATTTTTGCAATACTGATTAACGGGCGATGTGGTTGGCTTGCTTAAATCTATCCGG
>NZ_JBXAFK010000107.1:0-2159 GCF_058793055.1 Pseudomonas sp. MPR-R2A5 | reverse complement strand
TGTGAGTTTTTCGCGAGCAAGCTCGCTCCTACAAAAAAGCCTTAACTGAACGGCATTAGGGCAAGCCCGCTCGCCACCACAAGCCCGCTTGCCCCGCGTTACTCGGCCAGCCGGCGATTCAGTTGGTGCCGCCAACGCACATACAGCAGCGCCGTACAAAACAGCGCCAGGCTCGCCAGCATTTCCAGAACGCCGAACCACTGGCGGTTCGGGTCATACGCCGCCAGCGCGCCCTTGATGAAATACAAATTCACCACGAAGCACATCCACGAATGCCCGCGAGCGCTGCCGATGAGCATTCCCGGCGCCAGTACCAGCAGCGGCACCAGTTCGATCAGCAGGATCACCCATGGGCGTGCGCCATGCAGGTCGGCCACGAACAGGTAGTAAATGCACAGCAACCCCACCAACCCGAAAAACGCCAACAGGCTCAGGGCGCGCGCGACCTTGACCCGCGGTTCGAGCCACGCCTGTGGGGGCAGGACCTTAGGCTTCCTGGCCACGGCCGTTCTCCAACAGTGCCGCGGTTTTTGCCAGGCGCAGGCCAAGGGCCTTGCACAGCGCAATTTCATGGGGGTCGAGCAGGCGCTTGCCGTCGGGCCCGGCGTGGTGGCTGGCGCCATAAGGCGTACCGCCGCCCTGGGTGTCGAGCAGTGCCTGTTCGCTGTAAGGCAGGCCGGTGATCAGCATGCCGTGGTGCAGCAGCGGTAGCAGCATCGACATCAGCGTGGTCTCCTGGCCACCGTGCAGGCTGGCGGTGGAGGTGAATACACCCGCCGGCTTGCCGACCAGGGCGCCGGTGAGCCACAGGTTGCTGGTGCTGTCGATAAAGTATTTCAACGGTGCGGCCATGTTGCCGAAGCGTGTCGGGCTGCCCAGCGCCAGGCCCGAGCAGTGCTTGAGGTCATCCAGGCTCGCATAGAGTGCGCCTTCATCGGGAATGCTCGGCGCCACGGCTTCGCATTCGGTGGAGATGGCTGGCACGGTGCGCAAGCGCGCTTCCAGTCCGCCCAACTCGATGCCTCGGGCAATATGCCGGGCCATTTCGCTGACCGAGCCATTGCGGCTGTAATACAACACCAGCACATACGGCGCCGTCACGGCAGGATCTCCAGCACGTTCTCTGGCGGGCGGCCGATGATGGCCTTGTCGGCGGTTTCCAGGATCGGGCGCTCCATCAACTTTGGATGCGCGGCAATGGCGGCGATCAACTGGGCTTCAGTCAGGCTGGCATCCGCCAGGTTCAGGGCCTTGTATTCATCTTCGCCGGTGCGCAGCAATTGACGTGCGCTGACGCCCAGCTTGGCCAGCAGGGCCTTCAATTGTGTGGCGTCCAGCGGGGTTTCGAGGTAGCGCACGACGGTGGGGGCAAGGCCGCGCGCTTCGAGCAGTTCGAGCGCACCGCGGGATTTCGAGCAGCGCGGGTTGTGATAAAGCGTCAGATCGGTCATGTGCGGGTCGCATCTTGCGTAAGGTGGCGGGTATTCTACCTGCGCTGCGGCCCGTCCTTAAACCGTAAGAGGCGATAGGTCGCAGTGAACGTTCATTTTTGCGAAGGATTACCCCATGACAAGGCGACTGATCGGTGCATTGGCGATCATCACAACCCTGCTGCTCAGCGGCTGCGGCAATGACTATGGCGTTGACCAGTACGGCCAGAAGGTTGCGGCCGAGCGCCTGGACAAGCAATGGTTGGTGGTCAATTACTGGGCGGAATGGTGTGGCCCTTGCCGTACTGAAATTCCGGAGCTCAACGCCTTGTCAGAACAATTGAAAGGGCAGAACGTCGGCGTGTTCGGGGTCAATTTCGACAATGTGCAGGGTGCGGAACTGAAGGAAGCCAGTGACAAGCTGGGCATCAAGTTCACGGTGCTGGCGCAGAACCCGGATGGGATCTTCGATATTCCGCGCAGCGAGGCGTTGCCGGTGACGTACATCATCGATGACAAGGGCAAGGTGCGTGAGCAGTTGATGGGCGAGCAGACGGCGGAAGGGGTGCTCGCCAAACTTAAGGCCCTGCGCGGTTAAAGCAACACTTCAAAATGTGGAAGGGGGCAAGCCCGAACGCCAGTCAGTTAAGCCTACATCGCCTTCTGTAGGAGCGAGCTTGCTCGCGAAAAACGTCAACGATAACGCGTGTTTCCTGAATGAACGCGGCG
>NZ_JBXAFK010000106.1:0-3245 GCF_058793055.1 Pseudomonas sp. MPR-R2A5 | reverse complement strand
GATATGTACTCGCTAAAACTCCAAAAAAGCGGTCGGCCCGAAGGCCGCCACGGGACCAAGCTCCCTCGCCACAGACCGCTGAAAAAAGTTGTGTAGATACTTATGCCCCGATGAGGGCGTGTCAGTCACTTATTTGTTAACTGACCCACCACCATCGGGGGCAAGTCGAATCGTCGCACCCACCAGCATCGGCCAGCGATGAAAAATCTATTGAATGCTTGATGGATTGTGCCCAGAGCCCTCAAGGCCGCTGCGGTTTCACCGAGGTCCCGAAGGTATTGCCCATGCGCACACCGGTCGCCGCCGGGGTAGACAGCCCCACCTGGTTCGGTGGCCGCTTCTGTACCGGGATATTCTGCGCTTCGCGATTTTTTTGTGCGGCCTTGGCCGCGTTCGGTGCATTCCCCATCTGCTGGCCAAGGCAGCCGTAGTTGGGCGCCTTATACCCATCCACCGTGACTTCCGTGCAGCCATTGGCCGCGGTTTCAGCGTGGGCGAGGGGCATTGCGATACACAGCAACAGGCTGGCGAGGGTTGGAAACAGCTTCATCGGAGCCTCCTGATGGGCCCGAGAGAATGGGCCGGCATGGCGTGAAAGTGTAGTGCAGCGGGCCTCTCGTCACCGTGATGTTTTTTTTGCTATCACCGTAACATCAGGTTCATAAACTGGCCTCAGGATGACGGTTTTCAAGGACACGTCGGCCGTGCAGCGATGCAACGCGGGGGGTGAACAGGGGACTTGGCGGCGCGCCGTATGCGCCCTGGTCTTGCTGTTGCTGCTGACGGGCACGCCGCCCGCCAAGGCAGAGCCCCCGTTGCTGAGCCTGGACCTGCCGGCACAAGACCTGGAACACGCACTGCAAGCGTACAGCCGTGCCACCGGCATGGCGGTGCTGGTCGACCGCGAACTGACGCTGGGCCGGCGCTCCATCAGTGTGCGCGGGCGCTTCACGGCACAGGAGGCTCTGGCGATGTTGCTGACAGGGAGTGGCCTGATGGCACGTTATGCACGCAGCGATGCGTTTACCCTGCAACTGCCCGAGGTCAGCCAGCCGCCTGCAACCCGTGGTACGGCGGCACGCAATGCCGCGCGCATCAACAACAGCTACGCCACGGCCTTGCAGCAGGCCATCGAGACCAGCCTGTGCCGCTCGCCGCTGACCCGGCCCGGCAGTTTTCGGGCACTGGTGCAGGTGTGGGTCAACCCGCAAGGGCTGATCGAACACAGTCGGTTGGTCAGTTCCACCGGCGATGAACAACGCGATGAAGCACTGGTACGCAGCCTGGCAACCGCGCGGGTCGAACGCCCGGCACCCAGTTCCCTGCGCCAACCGGTGACTTTACTTTTGATGCCTGACACAACAGGAACGCGCATGGAATGCACAGCAGCAAACGGAGCCTGGGGCGGATGAAAAATACCGGGCAGAGCACAATGGTCAGCTTGTTCCTGGCGTCCTACGAGGACTTCAAGGTGCGGTTGCGCAAGCGCCTGGGCTCGGAGGACCTGGCCAACGACGTGCTGCACGAAACCTACCTGCGGGTCGACCGCATGGACATGCCGCCAAACCTTCAGCAGCCCAATGCCTACCTGTACCGCATGGCCTTGAACATCGCCGCCGACCGCCGCCAGGCCGACGCGCGCCTGCTGACCGGCAGCGAGGTGGAAGAGCTGCTGCAAAGCGCCGACGAAGTCCTGGACCCGTCGCGGGTGGTGGGTGGCCAGAAAGAAATCCAATCGCTGGTCAAGGCCCTCTACGAACTGCCGGCACGCCGACGCAAGATCCTCATCGCCGCGCGCCTGGAAGAGGCGCCGCACCTGGAAATCTCCCAGCGTTTCGGCATTTCCACACGCATGGTCGAGAAAGAAATCAAGGCTGCCCTGGGCTACTGTGCCCAGCGCCTGGAAAGAAAAGTGATTCAGCGGTTCGGTCCCGGGGCCGGGAAACCGTCTTAGTAGTGAGTCCCTGATAAATCCGTGAGTATTTGCGCGCTTGAATATTTTTAGCTTCTCCACCGCCCGGGAAACACCCGCCAGCCCACTGCACGACGAAGCCCGCGACTGGCTGGTCCTGTTGACCTCGGGCCGCGCTACCGTGGCCGATGCCAAGGCCCTGAAAGCGTGGTGCGCCCAAAGCCCGGAACATGCCCAGGCGTTCGAACAGGCCAAGACGCTGTGGCAGCGTTTGGGCGCAGCGGCCGAACAGGCCGAGCGCCCGCGTCATTTTGGCCGGCGTGCCTTCCTCGGCGGCGCGATTGCAGCGTCGGCGGCGGTGGTGATGGTCAACGTCGGTGTGCCGGGCGGGTTTGCCGGGTTGACCGCCGACTACCGAACCGAGGTCGGCGAACAGCGCCAGGTGTTATTGAGCGAGGGTGTGAGCCTGGAGCTCAATACACAGACGCGCATCAGCCGGGTGGGGCAGGGGATCGAACTGCTCGAAGGCGAAGTCGAAGTCCTCGCCGACGTGGCACAGCCGCTCAAGGTCCAGGCGGGCCAGGGCTGGCTGAGCGCGGCCCAGGCGCGGTTCAACGTGCGGCATACCGATCGCAACGTCTGCGTGACCTGTATCGAGGGGTGGCTGTCGGTGGACGTCGCCGGGCGTAATGTACGCCTGGAGAGTGGCCGGCAACTGACCTACGGCGCGGCGGGCATGGGTGAAGTGACGAGCGTCGATGCCCACGCGGTAGTGGCCTGGCGTGAGCAGGTACTGGTGTTCAACAACGCAACGTTGGCGACGGTGGTGGATGAGATCAACCGATATCGACCGGGGATGTTGGTGTTGCTGAACAAGGAACTGGGCAAGCGGCGAGTGCAAGCGCGGTTCAGCTTGCAGCAGTTGGCGGGGGTGGCGCTGTTGATTCGGGATGCTTATGGGGCCAGGTGTACGGAGTTGCCTGGGGGGGTGGTGTTGTTGAGTTAGTGTGGGTCTGTGTACATATCCATTTCTGCGGTAACGGCCACTGGCGGTTCCGCCCTTACGGCGGGTCACTTTTGGCAAACACAAACGCCCCAAAAGTAACCAAAAGGTCTGTGCCCCACCACTCGGCACCTCGCCTCGGCTCGGTGTGCCCTCACTCCGGCCAGCGTGGTTTAACGGGGCGCGGAAGATCAAAAGCCAAAGCGCGGCGGCCTTAGAGCCGACCGGTGTTGTGGCTGGTGTACTCGGTAAAAAATGTGGGAGGGGGCTTGCCCCCGATGAGCATGGGTATCTACGCAACTTTCAGACCTTGAGAACTCTCCCTGTGGC
>NZ_JBXAFK010000105.1:0-3343 GCF_058793055.1 Pseudomonas sp. MPR-R2A5 | reverse complement strand
GAAATCGAAGCGCGCCTGCTGGAGCACGACTGGGTGCGTGAGGCCGCGGTGTTGGCGGTCGACGGCAAATACCTGGTTGGCTACCTGGTGCTACAAGGCGCCGAGGAGGATTGGCGTGACGTCTTGAGCGCCCACCTGGCCAGCCATTTGCCGGACTACATGGTCCCGGCCCAATGGCTGAGACTGGAGCAGATGCCGCTCAGCCCTAATGGCAAGCTGGACCGCAAGGCCCTGCCAAAACCCGAAGCCGCGCAACCGTACGAAGCCCCGCAAAGTGCGCTGGAACAACGGATCGCCGCGATCTGGGCGCAAGTACTCGGGGTCGAGCACGTCGGCTTGAACGACAATTTCTTCGAACGCGGCGGCGACTCGATCATCTCGATCCAGGTGGTCAGCCGCGCCCGTGCCGAAGGTATCCACTTCAGCGCCAAGGCCCTGTTCCAGCATCAGACCGTGCGCAGCCTGGCGCGCGTGGCGCAGTTGCAGACCGCCCACGTGATCGACCAGGGCCCGGTGCAGGGCGTGACGCCGTTGCTGCCGTTCCAGCAACTGTTTTTCGAACGAAAACTGCCGCACGCGCATCACTGGAACCAATCGCTGCTGCTGACCCCGCGCCAGCCGCTAGAGGCCGAGCGGTTGACGGCAGCCCTGCAAGCCATCACCCGGCATCACGATGTGCTGCGCCTGAGTTTCAGCCAGCAGGCCGATGGCTGGGTCGCGCGCCATGACGCACCGAGCGCGAGCCTGCTGTGGCACGAGCGCGTACAAGATGCCAGCGAACTCCTGGCCCTCTGCGAACGGGCCCAACGTAGCCTGGACCTGCAACATGGCCCGTTGCTGCGCGCGGTACTCGCCGAGTTGGCCGATGGCTCCCAGCGCCTGTTGCTGGTGATGCACCACTTGGTGGTGGACGGTGTGTCCTGGCGGGTATTCCTTGAAGACCTGCAAAGCCTGTATCGCCAACATACGCTGCCGGCCAAGACGTCATCGTTCAAGGCCTGGGCCGAGCGCTTGCAGGCCCACGCGCGCGGCCCCTCGATGCAGGCGGAAAAAGACTTCTGGCTACAGCAGTTGCAGGGCGTGGCCACCGACTTGCCGTGCCGCGATCCGCAAGGCGCGTGCCCCGGCCGGTTGGCGCAGACCGTGGTCAGCCAACTGGATGCCGAACACACCCGGCAACTGCTGCAACAGGCACCCACGGCCTATCGCACGCAGATCAACGATCTGCTGCTGACCGCCCTGGCACGGGTGATCTGCCAGTGGAGCGGGCACGCTTCAAGCTTGATCCAGCTTGAAGGCCATGGCCGCGAAGACTTGTTTGACGACCTCGACCTGACCCGCACCCTGGGTTGGTTCACCAGCCTGTTCCCGGTCCGCCTGACCCCGGCCGCGACCCTGGCCGGCTCGATCAAGCAGATCAAGGCGCAACTGCGTGCTATCCCCAACAAGGGCCTGGGCTTTGGCGCGCTGCGCTACCTGGGCGATGCGTCGACACGCCAGGCCTTCAGCCAATTGCCGCAGCCGCGTATCACCTTCAACTACCTGGGCCAGTTCGACGGCAGTTTTGATCAGCCGGACGGCCTGTTTGCCCCCGCGTCGGAACCTGCCGGCGCCGAGCAGAGCCCCGATACCCCGTTGAGCAACTGGTTGACCCTCAATGGCCAGGTGTATGGCGGTGAGTTGCAGATCGGTTGGACCTTCAGCCCATTGATGTTCGAGGCCCGTGAGATCGAAGCGCTGAGCGAGGCGTTTACCCGCGAATTGACGGCCCTGATAGAGCACTGCTGCACTCCGGGCAACAGCGGCTTCACCGCCTGCGACTTCCCATTGTCGCGCCTGGACCAGGCACAACTGGAGTCGCTGCCGCTGGCCGCCGAGGGCGTGGAGGATATCTACACCTTGTCGCCGATGCAGCAGGGCATGTTGTTCCACACCTTGTATGAACAGGCTGCGGGCGACTACATCAACCAGGTCCGCGTCACGGCCGACGGCCTGGACGTGGCACGCTTCCAGCAAGCCTGGCAGGCCACGGTGCAGGCCCATGAGGTGTTGCGCACGGGGTTCTTCTGGGAAGGCCAGTTGGAGTGGCCGTGCCAGGTGGTGTACCGCGATGCGCCAGTGCGGATCGAAGTGCTGGACTGGCGCGCCATGCCCGAACGTGAACTGGAACTGCACAACCTGCAGCGTGCCCAGCGCCGCCAGGGCTTCGACCTGGCCAAGGCGCCACTGCTGCGTTTGCTGCTGGTGCGCACCGATGAGCAGCGCCATGAGCTGATCTACACCTATCACCACATCCTGATGGATGGCTGGAGCAACTCGCGTCTGTTTGGCGAAGTGCTGCAACGCTATGCCGGCGTGGCCGTCCCCGAGGCTGGCGGACGCTATCGCGACTATATTGGCTGGCTGCAACAGCGGGATGCCGACGCCACTGAAGCCTTCTGGCGCGCGCAGTTGAGCGCGCTGCAAACGCCGACTCGCCTGGGCAGCCGCCAGCCCGACGCTATCGACGGCTATGGCGACTACCGGTACAGCCTGGCGCAATCGCTGACCGCGCGGCTGGAAGCCTTTGCACGTTGCAATAAGGTCACCCTCAATACGCTGGTGCAGGCGGCCTGGTTGATTCTGCTGCAACGCCATAGCGGCCAGGCGGTGGTGTCTTTCGGCGCCACCGTGGCCGGGCGTCCGGCGGAGCTTTCCGGTGTAGAGCAACAGCTTGGCCTGTTCATCAACACCCTGCCGGTGATCTGCGCCGTGGACGGGCAACACACGGTGGCCGACTGGTTGCAGGCGGTCCAGGCGCAGAACCTGGCGCTGCGCGAGCATGAACACACCGGCCTGTATGACATTCAACGGTGGGCCGGGCAGGGCGGGGCGGCACTGTTCGACAACATCCTGGTGTTCGAAAACTACCCGGTGTCCAAAGCCCTGGAACAGAGCGGCGGCAGCGGTATTCGCTTCGGCGTGCCCAAGGCCCATGAACAAACGAGTTACCCGCTGACCGTGCTGGTGGACCTCGGCGAGACCCTGTCGCTGCACTTCAGTTTTGCCCATGGCTATTTCAAGGCTTCGACCGTGCACGGTTATGGCCGGCACCTGGTCAACCTGTTGCAGGCCATGGTCGATGACGGCCAACAGCGCCTGGGCGATTTGCCGATGCTGGATATCACCGAGCGTCGGCAGGTGCTGCAGGACTGGAATGCCACCGCACGGGACTACCCGTCGCAGCGTTGCGTGCATGAGCTGATTGAAGCGCAAGTCGCGCGTGTACCGCAGGCGCCAGCGTTGCGTTTCGGTGACGTTTCGTTGAGCTATGCCGAGCTGAACCGCCGCGCCAATCGCCTGG
>NZ_JBXAFK010000104.1:0-3626 GCF_058793055.1 Pseudomonas sp. MPR-R2A5 | reverse complement strand
TAACCAATTACATAGCCAGGTGCTTGCTGAAGTCAGGAGGGTTTAGAAATCAGCTACACCCTTAAATGCGAAGAGCCAATAAACCGCGCAACACGTCAATCACCGACATAATTCCAGAGACCACAACACCGTCTATTGTGTTATTCCGCGCCCACGGGAATAACATCAAGCAACCCAATCATTCATTCACATTAAAAAAATGAAAAACACAAAAAACCTTACATGCCATTTTATTTTGAATCTGGAATACCGTGCACTTTACTCAATGTTACCGCCTAATATTGAAACACCCTCTCCCTCACCCAAATACCCCACTACCGCTGGGGGTACCGAGTGAATCCCTACCGCCCACAAACACAAAATGCCCCGTACTTTTCGGTACGGAGCATTTACGTTGAAATACAATAAACGCTGACGCGTGGCCCCAGCGGTCCTCAACAAACACTCAAGCGTTACTGCATGACTCAGGATGGGGCATATTCAGCAGGCGACTCACCTGCTCCAACCCGGTCTCGCGGCGCAGGGCCGTAAACAGCTCGACAGCTTCGGGGTAATTACGCGTCAGCATCGCCAGCCACTGCTTCAAACGGCCCGGCGCCTGGCGTTCGGTCAACTGGGCGACCGACTGGACCCAGAAGTCCTGAAGCAAGGGCTGCAACTGCGCCCAAGTCATTTCCACCACGTCTTCGCCCGCCCGCGCCGCGGCAATCTGCCGAGCCAGGTCAGGGCGCGCTACCAGGCCACGACCGAGCATGATGTCTTCAGCGCCGCTGACTTCGCGGCAACGCTTCCAGTCTTCGACGCTCCAGATATCCCCGTTGGCGAACACCGGCACCTTGACCACGTCCTGCACCCGCGGGATCCACTCCCAATGGGCCGGGGGCTTGTAGCCATCGGTCTTGGTGCGCGCATGCACCACGATATGCGCCGCGCCACCTTCGGCCAGGGCAGTGGCGCACACCAACGCGCCGTCCGGGCTGTCGAAGCCCAGACGCATCTTGGCGGTCACCGGGATATGAGCAGGAACTGCTCGGCGTACGTGCTCGACGATCTGATTGAGCAACTCCGGCTCCTTGAGCAGCACCGCACCGCCGCGCGACTTATTGACGGTCTTGGCCGGACAGCCGAAGTTCAGGTCGATCACTTGCGAACCGAGCTCGCAGGCCAGGGCTGCGTTTTCGGCCAGGCACACCGGGTCGGAGCCAAGCAATTGCACACGCAACGGCACACCGGCAGCCGTATGGGCGCCTTGCAGCAGTTCCGGAGCGAGCTTATGGAAATAGGCGGGGGTGAGCAGGCGGTCGTTGACGCGGATGAATTCGGTCACGCACCAGTCGATACCGCCCACGCGGGTCAACACGTCCCGCAGGATGTTGTCGACCAACCCCTCCATGGGCGCCAAGGCAATTTGCATGGAAAACACTCAACAAAAATCGTGGCGCAGTTTACTGGGTTTCCCAGCGCAACCGTTAACCCCCTGTCAGGGCGGGGCCATAACCGTCGAGAAACTCTGTCGGCATACGCTTGGGCTTGCCCGTGGACAGTTCAATGCAGACGAAGGTGGTTTGCGCGCGCAGCAAGGTCGCGCCGTCACGGGGCCGGACGAGCTGGAAGCGCCGGGTCATTTTCAGGCGCTGGTCCCAATCGACGATCCAGGTCGCCAGTTGCAGCTCGTCGCCCTCATAGCCGGCCGCCAGGTAATCGATCTCATGGCGCACCACGGCCATGGCACGGTCCAGGCGACGATACTCGGTCAGGTCCAGCCCCAGGCGCTGGGAGTGGCGCCAGGCGCAGCGTTCCAGCCAGGCGACGTACACCGCGTTGTTGGCGTGCCCCAGGCCGTCAATGTCCTCAGGGGCTACCTGCAGGTCGATGATAAACGGCGTTGCCAAATCCCAGCCCATGCCTTGCTCCAGTCGATTGATGTCGGCACGGCAGTGTATCAGGCGGTCTGGCGCTCCTGTAAACGACGGCCTGCCAACAGATCCAGCACGCCTTCGATCACACGCGGGTCAGCCAGAACTTTCTGGTGCCCGCCGTGTTCCAGGCGCAGCAGGCGGCTGTCGAACCAGGCGTCATGGATAGCTTGCGAGGCGTTGACCGGAACGAAGGTATCGTCTTCGGCGTGAACGATCAGGCCAGGGATATTCATCTGGTAGTGGGCGACATCCAAGTGCTTGAGCGGCATGCCGAACGTCAGTTCCACTTCCTGGATAAACGCCGAGCGGGCCCGCGACGGCAAACCGACCATTCCGGCAAAGCCGCGCAGCACATCCAGGAAGCGCGACGGCGCCGCAATGCTCACCAGCGCTTCAGTGCGCAACCCCAACTGCACCGCCAGCATCGCACTGGCGCCGCCCATGGAATGGCCAACCACCGCGTGCAAGGGCGGCAACTCGGCCGCCGCCTCCAGCATGGCGCGGGCGAACAACAGCACATGGGCCTCACGCCCCGGCGAACGACCATGGGCCGGGCCATCGAGGGCAATCACCGAATAGCCGTTGCCCACCAACGCCGTGATCAAGCTGGCGAATTGCGTCGGCCGCCCTTCCCAACCGTGCATCAGCAACACCGCCGGCCCTTGGCCCCAACGCAGCGCCGACAGGCCGAAACGCAAGGTGATGCGCTCCGACTGGGCCAGCAGCGGCAATTCCCAATCACGCGGCGGCAGGTCTCGCGGGGTCATGAAGACCCGACGCATTTTACTGGCCACCGTGTGCGGCGCCAGGCGCCCCAAGGTGCCGTTGACGCTACGAATCCATGTGAATGCGCCCATTATGCAACCCCCTTTTCAGCGCACTGCCGACTTGGCAGCACGCAATACACGATCCGACAATTCACCCGGCCCAAGCGCACGAGCCAGGGCCAGGCCACCAATCATCAAGGCCATGTCTGCCAAGGCTTTGTCGGTATCTTCCGGGCTGGCGGCCAACTGTGCGGCCATCAACTCCACATGCTCATTGAGCACCTGGCGAAATTCGTCCGGCAGGCGGCTCATCTCGCCCACCGTCGCCGGGATGGGGCAGGCTTTGGCCGTCGAGTCGCGGTGTTTGCGCGACAGGTAGAACGCGGCCACCAGCGCACGACGCTCTTCACCGGTCAGTTGCTCGTCCATGTCGTCGATCGAAGCTCGACGCTGGGCCAGCAGTTGACTGAAGGCCTCCAGCATCAGCGCATCCTTGCTTTCAAAATGCGCGTAAAACCCACCCACCGTCAGCCCCGCCGCGCCCATGACTTCCCCCACGCTCGGCTCGGCCGGGCCACGCTGGACCAACGCGGCACTGGCAGCCTGCAGAATGCGTTCGCGGGTTTGCGCTTTTTTATCGCTCATCGTGTGCCTCCGTCGTTCATGGGTTGAATATTATTACCATAATAATATTTCGCAAGCGAGAAGCATGACCGCCCGTCCGAACCGGCCGCCTGCAAAACGTTGGAATAAGAGTCAGGGCAAATAGAACAGGCCAGAGGGCAGAAACCCAAACGCCAGACAAACAAAAGGGCCATTCAATAATTGAATGACCCTTAAAAATCCCGCAGAGCGGGTAATCGTGGCGTCCCCTAGGGGACTCGAACCCCTGTTACCGCCGTGAAAGGGCGGTGTCCTAGGCCACTAGACGAAGGGGACA
>NZ_JBXAFK010000103.1:0-4527 GCF_058793055.1 Pseudomonas sp. MPR-R2A5 | reverse complement strand
AAAACTCACAGGCGCCGCGTTGATTCAGGAAACACGCGTTATCGTTGAGGTTTTTCGCGAGCAAGCTCGCTCCTACAGAAGGCGAGGTACGCTTAACTGGGAGACCAGTTTGCCGGGCGACAGCGCTACAGCAGACCGCCGCCGTCGATATCGATCACGGCACCGGTCATAAAGCCATTCTCCATGGCCAGCACATACCCGGCCGCCACCTCCTCCGCTTGCCCCACGCGCCCTACCGGCAACGCGCCGCCCGCCTTGGCAAACATCGCCAGCCGTTGTTCTTCAGCCAGCCCGGCATACGCCGGTGTGTCGATCACGCCTGGGCTGATCACATTGACCCGACGCGGTGCCAGCTCCTTGGCCAGTTGCTTGCCCAATGCTTCAGTGGCGGCGTTGATGCCGGTCTTGATGAACTGCCCCGGCGCCAATTTTCTCCCCAACTGGCCAGAGGTCAGGCTGATGCTGCCGCGCTCATGCATAAAAGGCAGGGCCAACTGGATGGCGCGCAGTGAACCCCAGAGCTTCACGTTGAAATTGTCCTGGGCTTCGTCCAGGTCCGTTTCGACCAGGGGTTTGGCCCGTACCGAAGGGCCCGAGGTATAGACCAGGTGGTCAAAGCGCCCCACGCGTTCGAACAATTGCTGGAGGGAGTCGGCGTCGGTCACGTCCACCGGTTCGCTGCGCACGCCGTTATCGACGCCGGAGGACAGGCGTCGGCCGGCCAACACCACCTGCGCACCACGTGCGGTCGCCGCCTTGGCCACGGCGGCACCGATACCGCTGCTGCCGCCGATCACGATCACGGTTTGACCGCTGAGGGAGGATGTCATGGGGAAATGTCCTGGGTTAGAAAGTGAGCGTTCATCTTCCCAGCTTGGCAATCGACGAAAAATCCCGGTAAAACGACAGGATCTTTAAAGGATTTTTATAAATGAGCTCGATTCTCGACCTGGAAGTCTTTGTTCGCACCGCCGACACCGGCAGCCTGTCTGCCGCCGCGCGCAGCCTGGGGCTGAGCCCGGCCGCCGCCAGCATCGCCCTCAAGCGCCTGGAAACCCGCCTGGGCAGTCGCCTGCTGGCCCGCTCCACACGCAGCATGCGCCTGACCGAAGAGGGTCGGCGTTACCTCGACAGCGTGCGCGAGGCGCTGGCGACGCTGGCCGAGGGTGAGCAAGCGCTCAGGCAGCAAAGCCACGGCTTGACCGGGTTGTTGCAGTTGGCGGCGCCGTCGGATTTCGGGCGCAACGTGGTACTGGGCTGGCTGGATGCGTTCAAGCTCGAGCACCCCAACATCCGTTTGCAATTGATGCTCAACGACAGCAATGCCGACCTGTTCCGCGAAACCGTCGACATCGCCCTGCGTTTCGGTGTCCCCCGGAACTCCAGCCTGGTGGCGCTGCCGGTGGTGCACGATCATCGACGCATCCCCTGCGCCAGTCCCGACTACCTGGCGCGCCATGGCACGCCGCGCACCCCGACGGAGCTGGCGCAACACAACACGCTGCGCTACATGCGCCAGGGGCGCGCCAACAACACCTGGTACTTTCGCCAAGGCGCCGTGCTCCAGGAAGTCGAGGTGACGGGCGATTACCTGAGCGATGACGGTGAAATCGTGCGGCGCTGGGCATTGGCCGGCCATGGCATCGCCTATAAGGCCAACCTGGATATCGCCCGCGACCTCAAGGCCGGACGCCTGGTGCAACTGCTGCCGGACTGGCAGGGCGAACCGACGCCGTTCAACCTGATGTGCCCCCACCGCCTGCAAGTGTCGGAGCGGGTGAAGGTGTTGCACCGTTTTTTACAGGTGCGCTGCCAGGCCTTGCTGAACGAATGAAGAAACGCGCGCAGGGCTTGTTCCAGAGCCTGCGAGTCTGGTATTGCATAACGTACATTTGCGCGTTTCGAGGAGTTTTCCATGATTTACCGCACACTGGGCCAGTCCGGCTTGAAGGTCAGCGCGCTGACCCTGGGCACCATGATGTTTGGCGAACAGACCAGCACCGAGGACTCGCTGCGCATCATCGACAAGGCCTGGGACCAGGGCATCAACTTTATCGACACGGCCGACGTCTACACCGGCGGGCGCTCCGAAGAAATCGTCGGTGAGGCCATCGTGCGTCATCGCGAGGACTGGGTGGTGGCCTCGAAAGTCGGCATCGGCCCCGTCGACGGCGTGCCCAACCGCAGCGGTTTGAACCGCAAGCGGATTTTCAACGCGCTGGAAGCCAGCCTGAGGCGCCTGGACACGGATTACCTGGACATCTACTACCTGCACCGTGAAGACCACGGCACGCCGCTGGAGGTGACCGTGTCGGCGATCGGCGACCTGATTCGCCAAGGCAAGATCCGCTATTGGGGCCTGTCCAACTACCGCGGCTGGCGCATTGCCGAGGTGATCCGCGTGGCCGAGCGCCTGGGTGTCGACAAGCCGATCATCAGCCAACCGCTGTACAACATCGTCAATCGCCAGGCCGAGGTCGAACAGCTCACCGCCGCCGCCGCGTACGGCCTGGGCGTGGTGCCTTACAGCCCATTGGCCCGGGGCGTGCTCAGCGGCAAGTATGCGCCCGACGTCACCCCTGAACCGGGCAGCCGCGCCGCGCGCCAGGACAAACGCATCCTGGAAACCGAATGGCGCGTAGAGTCACTGCGTATTGCCCAGCAGATCCAGCACTACACCCAAGGGCGCAGTGTGGGGATGGTCGAATTTGCGATTGCCTGGGTGCTGAACAACTCGGCAGTGAGTTCGGCGATCGTCGGGCCTCGTACCGAAGCCCAGTGGGACGCCTACACCGGAGCGCTGGATGTGCACATCAGCGCTGAGGATGAAGCGTTCATTGACTCACTGGTGACACCGGGGCATTCGTCGACGCCGGGGTTCAATGACGTGGGCCACTTCGTCTCCGGGCGAATCGCGCGACCTTGAGCCGGCGGCCATCGGTTGGACCGCTGGCTCAGTCCAGCGGCACATCCAGGCTGACCTTGACCCGGTCCATCACCACGATGCTGCGGAACCACTTGATATTGCGGTTCTCGTAGAACAACTGCCGGGCCAGGGTCTCGTATGCCTTCATGGTCTCCACCACGATCACCAGCATGAAATCCGCATCGCCAGTGACGTAATAGCACTGCTGCACCTGGGGAATCGACATCTGCGCCTTGAGTACATCAAGGTCTTCGATGTGCGTGCGTTCGGCGTGCACCTCCACCAGGATCGTGATCGGCTTGCCCAGCGCCTCCTGGTTGACCACCGCCGTATTAGCCGTGATCACCCCGCTCTGCTGCATGCGTTTGATTCGCCGCTGCACGGCAGCCGTCGACAAGTTGACCTGCTCGCCAATCACCCGCAGGGCGGTGGTGTTGTCATGTTGCAGGTGCTTGAGAATCGCCACATCGAATGCGTCGAGGGGTGGCTGCGGGGGGATGGACATCCGTACGAACCCTGGGTGTGAGAAAATTTCCCATAAGATGCCCCAAAACAGAGCAAACGTCTCAGCTCAAAAGCAATATATTCCCAGCCTGAAATCCCCCCTCTTTTTTAGCTATCGGTTTTCGCGAGGACAGCGTGTCTAAAGGTGTTGTGTTATCGGTATCGGCCTCGGTGTTATTTGCCGTGATGTATTACTTCACGTCATTGCTCACGCCATTGAGCGGCCTGGAGATTTTTGGCTGGCGCATGTTGCTGACCGTGCCGTGCATGACGGTGTTCATGCTGGTCACTGGCGAATGGCGACGGGTGTGGGAACTGTTGCGCAGGTTGGCGGCCCAGCCACGGCTGATTGCCGGGGTGGTGGTGTCCTCGGCTTTGCTCGGGGTGCAACTGTGGCTGTTTATGTGGGCGCCGCTCAACGGGCGCAGCCTGGACGTGTCGGTGGGGTACTTCCTGCTGCCGCTGACCATGGTGCTGACCGGGCGCCTGGTGTATGGCGAACGCCTTTCGCGCCTGCAACAGATTGCCGTGGTCTTCGCCGCCCTGGGGGTGCTGAACGAGTTGTATCAGGCGGGCGGTTTTTCCTGGGCCACGCTGGTGGTGATCATCGGCTACCCGGTGTATTTCGTGGTGCGCAAATACCTGGCAACCGACCACTTGGGCGGGTTGTGGCTGGACATGGCGTTGATGCTGCCGGTGGCCTGGTGGTTCGTGCAAAGCGGCGAACAAGGCTTCGCGGTGCTGGATGCCTATCCGAAGCTGTACGCACTGATCCCGATGCTGGGCTTGATCAGCGCTTCGGCGCTGGTGAGCTATATCATTGCCAGCCGCTTGCTGGCGTTCAGCCTGTTCGGCCTGCTCAGCTATGTGGAGCCGGTGTTGCTGCTCGGCGTGGCGTTGCTGCTGGGTGAAGGGATCAAGGCCGGGCAATGGCTGACGTACATTCCGATCTGGCTGGCGGTGATGGTGCTGGTATATGAAGGCTTCAAGCACCTGGTGCGCCAGCGAAAAGCCTGACACCCAGGCAAAAAAATCTATGGTCCCCCCCATTTTTGCAATACTGATTAACGGGCGATGTGGTTGGCTTGCTTAAATCT
>NZ_JBXAFK010000102.1:0-5280 GCF_058793055.1 Pseudomonas sp. MPR-R2A5 | reverse complement strand
AGGTTTCTTTTTGGTTGGCATACATGCACCTCTTACTCATGTTATGCCCGAACACAAAATTTCTGACACCCCCCTGCCAGTAGGAGGATCCCTGTTCCCCAGACGCCCCTTTTGGGTGCAAAAAACACCCGCGGGGGTTCCCTCTGGAGATACCGTGTTGTGTAAGGCTTAGTGTTGGTTAACTTTTGAAAAAGTCCTTGCGGGTGTGTGTCAGTTGATGCGTCTGTGGCAGACCCACTGCTATCGGGGGCAAGCCCCCTCCCACATTTGGAGCTGCATACATCAGGTCGACCTGAGTCTGCCTTTGCTCTGGCTTTGGCTGCCCTGGCGCCGACCGGAGTTATGCCTGGTGTACTCGGTTGAAAATGTGGGAGGGGCGGTGCGACGATTCGACTTGCCCCCGATGAGGGAGTGAAGTTGATGCATCCATGGCTGACCAGCCGCCGTTACCGCAGAAACGGATAGGCGGGAACCTGCCCCTCAGCGATGGTAGTAACCCGGTCCGCCACCTTCATAGCGGTGGTCATGCCAGCCGCCGCCGTGGGGGAATATGATGCAGCCGCTCATGCTCAGCATGATCAGCAGGGGAATCAGCCAGGTGATTCGACGGAACATTTCAAAATCCTCCAGGGTTCTCACGGGGTGACATCAGGCTGGCTCAATAAAAGCATCGAACAAGCCAAAGCTTTTCATCGCCTGTAACATGAGACCCTGCCGACCCCATTCCATCCCCGTCATCGGGTATGTGCCTGGCATGTTCGGCGATACAAAGTGGATACATTCTCAAGGTTCAGGAACCCGTCATGACCCAAAAGCAACGCTTGAAATATTCAATCCTGATCTCCCTGGTGGTGCTGGGGACGATGTTTGGCCTGTCCTACCTGCAGAACACCGGGGTTATCAGCGAAAAAACGTTCCAGTACATCGCCATTGCCGTGGCGGTCACCGTGGTGGTGATCAATGGCGTGATGCGTCGTAAGGTCAAGCCTAACTTCTGATTGACGTCGTCGAGTCAGGCGCGGCCTTCGAGCACTTTGGCAGCCTCTTCATGGAGGCTGTAGCTTTTATCGGCATTGAGGGTGATCACGCCCTCGCTGCACAGGCGCTTGAGTACCTCACGCACGCTGAGGAACGACAAAGGGATGCCCAGTTCCAGCAAGTGGCTGTGCACGCCGCGTACCCCAAGGGTGCGCTGGTGGTCGGCGGCCGTGAGCAGGGCGTCGATGACCTTCAGTCGGATCAGGCTGGTGCGCAAGCCGAAACACTTGAGCAAATGCCGAATTCGTTGGTTGCCTTGCTGCTCTGGCGCTTTGCCGAAGGCTTGTACGCCGCTGCCAAACGTGGCATCGGCGGTCGTTGAGTGTCCGTCCGTGGGCAGTTGCGAGTTGTACATGCAAAAACTCCTTATCAGAGCCTGATCAGGAAAATGATGGCGCTCTTATTCAATAAGACGAACGAGTGAGCGAAATCATGAAGTGCCGCATGTAGAAAATTTGTCGGTATCAGTTTTGTCACAACGCAGTCGCGTTCAATGAACGGACTGCGTCGCTAAATTATTCGCGGTCTGTTGCGTCCTTACGGTGGGGGAATGACCCCAGGCAAGGGTGTTCAATTTGACTGTGGAGTCTGTGTGATTATTTCCAACCGGTTGTCCAGGATGTGCGTGGCGGGACTGATGCTGGGCTTGAGCCTGGCTGCATCGGCGCGCGAGCAGGTGGCGCAGGCGTCCGCCGATATCCGGCGCACCAGCTTCGGCGTGCCGCACATCCGCGCCAGCGATGAGCGTGGCCTGGGGTTTGGCATCGGTTACGCCTACGCCCAGGACAACCTGTGCCTGCTGGCCAATGAAGTGGTCACCGTCAATGGCCAGCGCGCGCGGTTCTTCGGCCCGGAACAGGCGACCCTGGAAGAACGCAACAACCTCGCCAGCGATGTGTTCTTCACCTGGCTGAATACCCCCGAGGCCGTAGCCGCCTTCTGGAACGCACAGAGCCCGGCGATCCGCCAACGCATCGAAGGTTATGTGGCCGGCTACAACCGCTATCTCAAAGAGCAGGGCGCCCCGGCGCCATGCCAGGCCGGGTGGGTGCGGCCGCTGGTGGTGGAAGATCTGGTGAAGCTGACCCGTAGGCTGCTGGTCGAAGGCGGCGTTGGCCAATTCGCCGAAGCCCTGGTTGGTGCGGCGCCACCCCAGGCCACCGCCAGCGTGCAGCGTCGCGCAAGGGCGTTTGAACTGGCGGCGGCCCAGCAGCAGCGCTTCAGTCTCGATCGCGGCAGCAACGCCGTCGCGGTGGGCCGTGATCGTTCATTCAATGGTCGTGGCATGCTGCTAGCCAACCCGCATTTCCCCTGGGTGGGCGGCATGCGTTTTTACCAGATGCACCTGACCATCCCCGGCCAACTGGATGTGATGGGCGCGGCGCTGCCGGGTCTGCCGGTGATCAACATCGGTTTCAACCAGCATGTGGCCTGGACCCATACGGTCGACACGTCCAAACACTTCACCCTGTACCGACTGACCCTCGACCCCAAGGATTCCACGCGCTACCTGCTGGACGGTCAATCCATCCCCCTGGCGAAAACCTCGGTGACGGTGCAAGTCAAACAGGCCGACGACAGCCTCAAGGCCGTGTCCCGTACGGTCTACAGTTCGAGCTTCGGCCCCGTGGTGCAATGGCCCGGCAAGCTGGATTGGGACAGCCAGCACGCCTTCAGCCTGCGCGACGCCAACCTGGGCAATGACCGCGTGCTGCAACAGTGGTACGCGATGAACCGCGCCCCCAGCCTCAAGGCACTGCAAACCTCGGTGCACACCCTGCAAGGCATCCCGTGGGTCAACACCGTGGCCACCGATGATCAGGGCCAGAGCCTGTACATGAACCTGTCGGTGGTGCCCAACGTCAGCGCCGCCAAACTCGCCCAATGCAGCGACCCGCGGGCCGGCCTGCAATTTATCATCCTCGACGGCGCCCGCAGCGCCTGCGCCTGGGACATCGACCCGCATGCCGCGCAACCGGGCATCTTCGCCGCCGCCCAACTGCCGCAACTGGAGCGCACCGACTACGTGCAACACGCCAACGACTCGGCCTGGATGGCCAACCCCAAGGCGCCCTTGACCGGCTTCTCTCCAGTGATCAGCCAGGACCACATCGGCCTTGGCCCGCGCGCGCGCTTCGCCGTGCAGCGCCTGCAATCCCTGGAGCAACGGCCGATCACGGTTGCGGACCTGCACAACATGGTCATGGACAACGAAGTGTATGTGGCGGGCCAAATCATGCCCGACCTGCTGGAATACTGCGCCACGCAACTGGGCAGCGATGCTGTCGTGTTGCAACCGCTGTGTACCAGCCTCAAACACTGGGACCGGCACGCCAACCTCGACAGCGGCCTGGGCCTGGTGCACTTCATCAACCTGGCGGAGCACCTGCAACAAACCCCCGATGCCTGGCGTGTGGCCTTCGACCCGGCCGAACCATTGACCACCCCCCGTGGCCTCGCCATCGACCGCCCCGACGTTGCCAAGGCCTTGCGCGAAGCCATGCTGGCCTCTGCTGCTGAAGTCGCCAGGCTCGGTCTCAGCGCCAACAGCCGCTGGGGTGATATCCAAGTCTCCGGGCAAACCCCCATCCACGGCGGCCCGCAAGCGCTCGGCATCTATAACGCCATGCAAACCGTGCCAAGGGCCGATGGCAAACGCGAAGTGGTCAGCGGCAGCAGTTACTTGCAAATCGTCAGCTTCGACGACCTGGGGCCGAACGCATTGGGCGTGCTCGCGTTCTCCCAGTCCAGCAACCCCGCGTCCAACTATGCCAAGGACCAGACCCAAGCATTCTCCGAGAAAAAACTCCGCCCGCTGCCATTCACCGAAGCGCAAATAAAGGCCGACCCGCAGTACCGGGAACAGGTCATCAAGGAGTAGGGCGCACACGCAACCCCTTGATGACTGGGCAGAATATTTTTTGAAATCAAGGGGTTGCAGGCATAGGCAAATGAGTACATAATGGCGCCCATCGAACGCAATGAAGCGTTAAAAACTTCAATGTATTCAATGAGTTAGAGTAGAGGCAGGGTTTTATAGCCCACTCATGTTTTTATGCGGTGAATGTCAGCAACAACGGCATTGATCGTTTGAGGCCGAGTAGCAAAATGGTTATGCAGCGGATTGCAAATCCGCCTACGCCGGTTCGATTCCGACCTCGGCCTCCACTCTTAGAAACCCCGTAGATTAGCGTCTACGGGGTTTTTTATTGCCTGGGATTTGCTAAGTGTTCTGCCATCCCTCCTTATTTCGTGGGTTTTACGATCTCTCCTACACGTTGATAGATCTTCTTGGTGATCTCTTGGCAAGAGTGGCCGAGCAGTCTGCTTGCATGCTCGAGAGCAATCTCACTGGCGGCTTTTGGCCGTCCGCCGGCGCACACCGACTGCCATAGCTGCTGCAGATCCTCCCCAGCGCCGGTGGGATTGATCGCAATATGTGAAGGGCGTGTTTACAGCGAAGCAGGGGGCTGATCGATAAAATGGTGTTCCGCCTTACGACAGGCGTTTTATCGATCTGTCTCTCGCAGTTTTAGATTGAGCTTTAGATTCGTCTGCCTGGCAGATATCTAATTAATGTGATTGTACTATTGTGTCTAGAATTTAATGAATGCTTCTACCTCGTCTTCCCCAAGTATTCTACCTGTTGGCTTGAATCCAAGTTTTTCATAAAACTTTTCGGGACTTCCTTCACCTTGACCATAACCTACTCGCAGCTCGCTGAAACCTCGTATTTTCAGATCATTAATCAGCATTTGCAGGGCTGCGTTGGCGAATCCAAGCCTTTGATAGGGGCCTGCGATCATCAACCGCGTTAACATGGCGCCGGGATAATCAATGTCTTCGTCGTAGTCAGCGCCTATATGCAGCATGACAAAACCAACTAAAGTTTCGTCGGCATAAATGGAACGAAACCAGGCGTTTTCTGAAAAGTGTGCTTCAGCAATTGAGTCTCCGTTATCTGCCACCATGTCGCGTTGCTCAGGAGACAACGTATTGCTGAGCTGGCAGACATCCCATACGGTTTTCGAAGATATTACTTCTAAAAGTAATTTTTGACTTTTTTGAAAATGATTTTTCGAGCATAAATTGTTTTACCTTTGTGCATATTTCAAAGGTTTTACTTTAGCATTGGGTTTTAATTTTATGCTTGTAAAATATTGTTGTTAAGGATGGTCTGAAGTAGCCATGTATTTCCCCGGCATACCACCTAGCGCAACTTTTAAACTCGCCAAATGATCA
>NZ_JBXAFK010000100.1:0-6062 GCF_058793055.1 Pseudomonas sp. MPR-R2A5 | reverse complement strand
ACGCGTTATCGTTGACGTTTTTCGCGAGCAAGCTCGCTCCTACAGAAGGCGATGTACGCTTAACTGAACGGCATTAGCGCAAGCCGCTCGCCACTGCTTCCCTGCCCGTTGCGCACTCACACCACCTCGGCCATCTGCTGCAAATGGCTGGAGCGAAAATCCTTGGGCGACACCTCGAACTGCTTCTTGAACGAGCGGCTGAAGTGGGCTGAATCGGTGAAACCCCACTTGTAGGCAATCGAGGTGATCGACTCGCCACGCAGGAACGGGTTGGCCAGGTCATCGGCACTGCGCTTAAGCCGTGCCCGCTGGATGTAGCGGCACACACTGTCGTCCTCGGCTTCGAACAATCGGTACAAATGCCGCACCGAGATATTCAGGCGATTGGCCAGGCCCACCGGGCTCAACCCCGGCTGGTTGAGCGACTCATCAATGACCTTCTGCACGTAGCTGCGCAGGTTCACGCCCTGTAAGGCGCCGCAGTCGTCACTCGCCTCCTCCTGCTGCGCAAAGGCCGAACCCAGCAGCGCGACCAACGCCGACTGCAATGCCAGGCCCTCTGCCTCTGCCGCCTCGCCTTCCAGGGCGTCCGTACACAGTTGGTCCATCAGCACATGCAGCATGCGCCCGCAGGCTTTGCTCGATGAGATCTTGCCGAAGGTGCGCGGCCGCGCGCCAAGTTGCTTGCACACTTCATGACGGGACAGGCACAGGGAGGCGTGTTCGATCAGCCCGAACGGGGTGATCTCGATGGAGCCCACCGAGTCCATCAACAACAATTCGCCTGGGCCCAGGCGAATGACCTGGCCGTCCTGGGCAATCTGGCTATAGCCGCTGCGTTGGCTGACCAGAAAACATTGCTGGTCGTCATCGTGGTCAGCGCAGACCTTGGGGCGCTTGATCAGGCCCGCGTTGGTGCGCAAGTGAGCCAGGGGCAGCCCGCCACGGTAACCGGACGAGATACTGCCGATAAACAGCGAGCGATTGAAGGCCAGTTCGGTATTGAAGTGACCGCAGATCGCGCGCAGATCGCGGGTCCAGGTGTCGAGCCCCTCTTGTCCAGCCGACTGCATGATCATGGTTATGTCCACCTTGGTTTTTGTTGTTGTTGTCGCGCAATAGTTAACATGTTATCTAAGTGCGCGCAACACATCCGTCTTAACCAAAGCGATTGCACTAATGGTGCCAAAACCTGCGATCAGAGCGCGGCCAGCACGCGTTGGAAATGCAGCAAGGTCGCCACTAACCCATTGCGCTGATCGGCGCTCAGCGGGATGTAGCGACGAAACGCGGGCATGCGGTTGACCACCTCGCTGCCGCCCATATGCTCCAGGCGTACGCACCACTGGCCGGCCCGCAACTCGATGCGCAGGCGCTTGAAATCCAGAGGCATCAACGCCCGCAGCAAGTCCCCGTCAGGCTGCATCAGCGCCAGCAGCGCCGGGTCGCCGCTGCGTTGCCGACAACGAATACCGGTACGCCGGACGGCCCCGGTGTGGTGCAGCTCAAAACTCGCGGTGCCCTCTCGCGAAGCAGGCACGCGCAGCAGGAACTCGGTCATCACCAGGTGCATCAGCAACTGGGACTCGGTGCGTTCGACAATCTCCACGTGCAACTGGCCATCCTGCAACACGGCCTCGGCCGTGGCCGACGCGGTGTGCTGGAAATGCGCCAGGCCGAGGTTACGGCGCAGGTGCTCCAGGGTCACCCCAGGGCGATAACCCGCCGGGGTATGCCGGGCGCTGAACCGCTCAAACAGTTTTTGCAGCATGGCGCTGATACTCGGCATGAGGCTGGGTCGGTTCGTGGGCGAACTCGTTGGTCAACACCTCTTCCACCGAGGCCGGTTTGAACGGATTGACCTTCTGCACCACCAGGGTCCAGAACAAGGCATACGCCGCGGTGCCGGCCAGCATTACGCCAAACGGAATGTAGATGTCCGCCGGGTTCATCCCCGGTGGCGTGATAAACCACATGCCCAGCAGGATGCCGAGGCTGGACAGGATCTGCGGCAACGGAAACCACGGCGAACGATAGGCGCGCGGCAGATCCGGGCGGCGGATACGCAGGCTCACCACCGAGATCGTCACCAACAGGTAGGCAAAGCTCCAGGCACACACGGCGGCCAGCACCAGGTGCATGATGTTGTCGGTGTTGCCGCCCAGGTACAGCGCGTGCAGGCAAGGAATCAGCATCGCCACCAGGATGCACAACAGCGGGGTCTTGAAGCGTGGGTGCAGGTAGGTGAAGACCTTGGGCAACGCGCCATCCACCGCCATGCCGTAGAGAATGCGCGGGACCCCGGCCATCAAGGTGTTGATGGTCGCGGCCCCGGCAAACAGAAAGCCGATCCCCAGCCACATCGGGCCGATGCTGCCCATCACCTGTTCCGCGAATTTCGGGATCGCCATCGGTGTATCCAACAGGTGCACGCCCGTGGTGGCGTCGAGCAGCACGTTCTCCACCTGGCGCTTCATTGCCGCGCCATAAATGAACATGCAACTGGCGACGCCGAGCAGCCCCAGCATCATCGCCTTGGGCATGACCCTGGCCGAATTGCGCAGGTCCGGCGCCAACGGCGTGACGAACTCGCAGCCGACGAACATGAACATGGCCATGCCCACCAACGACAGGATGGTGGTCATGTCGGTGCCCACCTGCGATACCCCGAACCAGCCCTCCAGTGGCACCACCGGCGCCGCGATCAGCCCCAGCACACCAAACACCATCAAGGTGGTCCACATGCCGAAGGTGAGGATGATCTCGGCCTTGCCAAACACACTCACGCCAAAGGCATTGAGAATACCGAACACCAGCACGAAACCCACCCCGAGCAACCACGAGCCGCCGGCCGACTCCGCCAAGGTATTGAGGTGTTCGAAGTTCACCAGCGCCATGACCCCGGAAAGGATGGTTTCCGCCGTGCCGGCAAACACATGCACGATCAGGTAGGCCGACAAGGTGCCGGTGATGGCGAAGAACCGGCCCATGCCGCAATTGATGTAGTCGTAGACCGAACCGGTGGTCGGCAGGATCGACGCCGCTTCAGCGAAGGTCGTCGCCTGGGCCAGCATCATGACCACCGCAATCAGCATGGCCACCGCAAAAGCGCTGCCGCCGATACCAAACCCCATGGTGGCGGTGAGAATCACCGGGCTGGCCATGATCAGGCCGATGGTACTGGCGAGCGCCGTGGGAAAGCCCACCGTGCCCTGTTTCAAATGCTGTGTGAGCCGGTCATTGATCGACATGGTGCGGATCCTCGAAAGCGGATTTCTTGGTGGATGTATCGAACCGTTCAAGGCGCCGGCGATGAAGCCTTCCCCAGCCAGTCCCTGATCGAAACGGGATCGAGTACACCATCACTGTGCGCCCCTCCCATCCTGGTCGTCTTGCCCATGTCTGCCTTTGGTTTTGTTGCTGTCTGCCAAGGTGCACGGCTTGGCTGGCAGGGTCAATTGCGTGGCACGCAGGTGAAAGACTTGCCCCGCTCGCGGTTGCCCTAATGCGCCATCGCTGTCCAACCCTGCAGGGGAACGTAACAATGGAGCAAACGCTGAAAACTCGCTCACTGTCCAAGGCCGTTGGTCTGGGTATAGCCCTTTTGATCGCTGATTCATCGGCCCAGGCCTATGAGCTGTATGCCGATGACGACACCCATCTGAATGCTGATTTCCTTTCGGTATACGGGATGTTCAACAGCCGTAACAACTACGACGGTACGCCCGGAGGTTCAACCTGGCGGGAGGGTTTCATCAAGTATGGCGTGAGCGGCGACCAAGGCCTGGCCGGGTTCGGCACCGGCTACGGCGCACTCAACTGGGTCAGTTCCGGCACCTGGGGTGACGGCGATGCGGCGGGGAATACCGACGGTTCGGAACGCACGACCAAAATCGAAGATGCGTACCTCGGATGGCGCTCCGCCGACCTGTTCCCGGCGCTTGGCAAGGACGGCATCGATTTTTCCGCCGGTCGCCAGGTGGTCAAGGTCGGCAGAGGGTTCCTGATCAACGACGACGGTCCTAATCTGGGGAAAGGCCCGGCCGACGGCGCGTTGAATCGCGGAGGCGCCTACTACCTCGCGGCGCGGCACGCCTTCGATCGCACCGCAGTCCTGCGCCTGGGCGGGCAGGAAGGCCTGCATGGCTCGGTGTTGTGGCTCAAGTCCGATAACCGCGCCCAGGCGGAAACCGAGCTGGCGGCGGGCACCCTCGACTACACGGCTGCCGCCGGTACGCTCGGCCTGACCTGGGTCCACGGCATTGATGTCACGGACCAATGGGCCAGCGACTTCCAGAAACAACGCGAAGGCCTGAATACCTACAGTCTGCGCGGCGAAGGCAACGCGGGCATGGAAAACGCCAGTTTCGCGTTTGAATACGCCTGGCAAGACAAGGATGCCGGCCCTCAAAAAGCCTGGTATGCCGAAGCCGGCTATACCTTCGCGGACGTGACCTGGTCACCGAAACTGACCTACCGCTACACCCGTTACTCGCAAAAATGGGACCCACTGTTCACTGGGCTAAGCAGCGGTTACGGCACCTGGTTCCAGGGTGAAGTGGCCTCCAATTACGCAGGTCCCTTCAACAGCAACACCGGTATCCAGCATGTCGGCCTGAAGGCGACCCCATTGGAAAACCTGACGGTCGGCGCGTTGTACTTCGACTTCAATACCCTACGCAAAAGCGATGCACTGAATCTCGATGCGAGGGAGCTGGATCTGTATGTGGAATGGGCGGTCAACAGCCACCTGATCATCAGCCCTTTGGTCGGCATTTATCAGCCAAAAAAGGATGAGACCACGGGTGGGAACCAGGTGGGCGGCAACGCTACCAACGTCTACAGCCAGCTAACGGTGGCCGTACCGTTCTGATCCCATTCAGGCGCTGCCGGGTGCAGCGCCTGAACAGGCTTACTGTTTGTGCTGATGCAACATCGTCTGAATCTGATGCGTCGCCTGACGGGTATTTTCCGCCAGTTTGCGGACTTCATCGGCCACCACTGAAAACCCGCGCCCGACCTCTCCTGCCCTGGCCGCTTCGATAGCGGCATTCAAGGCCAACAGGTTGGTCTGGTCGGCGATGCCCTTGATGACGCTGACCACCGTCGCAATCTGGCCATAAGTCGCCTGACTCTGCTCAAGCAACTGGTGATGGGTGGCCTTGGCTGACTGCTCATCGCTGATATCCCGTACTGCGCCGATCACCCGGGTCAAGCGTCCCTGCTGATCGCGCACCGCTCGACCCCGCTCTCGACACCAGATGTAGCCACGCGTCTTGTGGCGCATCCGGTATTCAAACACGTACTCACCACTGCCGTGCATGCCGAGAATCTCACGGTCAAAGATCGCCATGATCTTCGGCAAGTCGTCAGGATGAGTGATGCTGACTTGAGCATCCCAGCCGTCGGGCAACTCATGCGGGGAATACCCCATGAGGAGGCGAAATTGATTGAAAATCCGCATCCGGCTGCCGGGGTCCTGAACGTCACCGTTGACCACGGTGATGTCCCAGCAGCCCTCGGTGAGGGTTGACTGCAACAGCTCCCAGATTTGCGCCTCCTGCTGATGCTGACGTGACAGCTGAATGTGCTGTTTCAGCTCGGCCTCCAGTGCCTCCTCGCGTTGCCGGCTTTGCTCGACTTGCTGACGAACGGCTTCAAGCGCTTGTTCACCGCATTCCAATCGAGCGGCCTGATCCATGGCTCGTTCATCGGCCGCAAGAAGCCGTTGGTTGGCATGGGCTCTCTGCTGCGCGAGCTGTTCCAGACATGCCTGCACGCTCGGATAAGCGGCCAGCGCCTGCATCTCATCCGCCTCACCGGCAAGCAACCGGTTGAGGGTTTCAGCGAGCGCCTGCATCGGTTTACTTTTCTTGAAGAACATCAGTCTGTCCCTTGCCAATCGAGTCGATACTCAGAATCTGATAGCAAACCGATGCGGATTACTTGTACGAGACTGCTAAGGCATTTGCTCCTGTCTGCCATAAAAATCTATGGTCCCCCCATTTTTGCAATACTGATTAACGGGCGATGTGGTTGGCTTGCTTAAATCTATCCGGCGT
>NZ_JBXAFK010000099.1:0-7705 GCF_058793055.1 Pseudomonas sp. MPR-R2A5 | reverse complement strand
TGGTGGGGCAAGAGCCCTTTTGGTTACTTTTGGGGCTCTTTTCCAAAAGTGACCCGCTGTAAGAGCGGAACCGCCAGCCGCCATTACCGCAGCAACGGATATGCCCCCCAACCCGCAAGTAGCCATTAACGCTGCAACGGATACATACCCCAATCCCCCTACCAAACCAACCCCAAAACCTGCCGATACCGCTCCACCCCCTGCGCCGTCTGCCGCACCAGACTCACCTCCAACCCCAACGGATCCTCCCGCCGATTCCCACTCAACTGCCGCCACCCCTTATCCGCCTCCCACACCCGCACCTGCAGATCACTGACCCCCGTCAACACCACCACCCCATCCTTCGCCGCCGGCAACGGAAAGCGATCCCGCGCCGGCGCGACCGCGCGGTACAGGTTGTCGCCCTTGAGCCACCAACGCACCCGCTGCAACCCATCCCCCGCGACCGGCGCACTGCGGATCACATCCAACCGAAACCCCTTGCTGTCGGAACTGCGCACCGTCACCGCCGCCAACCCGTCCGATGGGGCCGCGCGGTCTTTCGGCGGGTTCAGTTCCACACTGGCGCGCAGGCTGACGTCGCGCTGCAACTGGTTCAACGCCCGCAACACCGCCTCGGTCTGTTCCGTGCTCGCCTGCAAGTGCTGATCGGCCCGGTTAACGCTGTCGAGCCCCCGCCAGGCGATCAGGCTGACCAGCGCCATAAGCATGATCGCCACCATCACCTCGATCAGCGTAAAACCCTTCTGCGATGGGTTCATGGCTGGCTCACCACGCGCATCAAGCCCGCAGCATCGCGTTGCAGGCTGAGACGGTGTTGCCCGTCAGACAGCACCACACGCACGGGCGGGTTGATCCATTCGGCGTTGAGCACCAGGGTTTGCCGCGGCTCGATGTTGATTTGCATCGGGGTGCTCTCCCACAGGCGCGGGCGCAGTTGGGCGTCGCCCTGGAAGGCTTCCACGCCCAGGCCGTCCTCGCTGGGGCGGTTGAAGCGAAAGCCCTTGGCGTCGGCGCGCCAGGTGATCGGGCGGCCGTCGGCGCGGGCTTCGGCCTGGGCCACTTGCAGCAGTTGGCTCAGGCGTTCGGCGTCTTTGCGCAGCAGCTGCAGTGGGTCGGGCTTGATGGTCAGGCTGATGGCGGCGCTGGCGATGCCGATGATCACCAGCACCACCATCAGTTCGATCAGGGTAAAGCCATGCTGTTTCATGGTGGCGTACCTGGAAAGCTGGCGAGGTTATGAAATAAAAACGTGCGAATTGGCCTGTAGGCTGGTGCCATGGACAAACAGGAGGTCCTTCCCATGGCATTTGCCCTTCGTTTTTCACCGGCCCATGGCGTACAGGCCCTGGGCGTGCTGGCGGCGTTGGCCGGCGTTGCGGTATGGACGCCGCTGCTGCTCACCTCGGCCGAATCCCATACGCCCCAGGTTGCGCCCCAGGCGTTGGCGGCGCGCAGTGATAACCCCGCGCTGCAATGGTTCTCCACGGTGCCGGCGGCGGTGCAGGTCAAGGTTTCGGGGGTGCTGGCCGGGGCGCGTGGTGCGGTGGCGATCCTCAGCCTCAACGAGGGCCCGCCGCGCAGCTTTTTACTCGGCGAGCACCTCAGCCCCGGCGTGCGCTTGACGGCCATCGCGGGTGACAGCGTCGAGATCGAGCGCGCGGGCGAGAAGGTGCGCGTGCCCCTCGACACATTGCCGCAGGCGCCGGCCTTGCCACGGTTCACTCGGCCTTGACCTGCGGCCTGGCCAGCGAAGTCTCCAGGCGGGCCAGGGGTGGTGCGTCGCGGCTGGCGTCCAGCACTTGCACATTGACCTGCAACAGCCGGTTATCGGGGCCGATGCTGATGGTTTGTTCGCAGCGCAGTTTCAAGCGCCCCTGATCACACGTGAACGTCCTCTTGCCGGGGCTCGAACGCCCCTCCAGGCGCAATTCCGCCAGGCGACTGTGTGCCGCCAGCAACGCCATGGACTTGTCGCGCAGCAGGCCGTTGCTCTGGGTCATCAGCCCGGCCACGCGCACGGCGGCGGCCATGGCCACGGCGATGATCGCCAGCGCCACCAGCACTTCTATCAAGGTAAAACCTTGCGCGTTGCGACGGCCGTACATGGCGCTCTCAAAGCCGGAAAACAGGCCCGCAGACTAGCGCCGCGAGTTGACCGATTGGCGACCGAAGCTCCCGAGGATTTTCAATACGACTGACATGTGTTCTTGCAACACTGCGCCACGAAACGCACTCAAGCCAAGGAATGTCGAGATGGATATCGCGCGCCTAACATCCCCCACGCCAGGCCCTCGCGGGCAACGTGGCTTTACCCTGATCGAGATCATGGTGGTGGTGGTCATCCTCGGGATCCTCGCGGCCATGGTGGTACCCAAGGTGCTCGACCGCCCGGACCAGGCGCGGGCTACCGCCGCGAAACAGGACATCGCCGGGTTGATGCAGGCGCTGAAACTCTATCGCCTCGACCACGGCACTTACCCCACCATGAACCAGGGTCTCAAGGTGCTGGTGGAACGCCCGGCCGATGCGAAGAACAGCAACTGGCGCGCCTACCTCGACCGCCTGCCCAACGACCCGTGGGGCCACCCTTATCACTACCTCAACCCGGGCGCCAACGGTGAGGTCGATGTGTTCTCCCTGGGCGCCGACGGCCAACCGGATGGCGAAGGCGTCAATGCCGATATCGGCTCCTGGCAGTTGTAAGGCGCGCCATGAAACGGTATTCGTCCGCAGCGGCGAAGCAGCGCGGCATGGCGATTATCAGCGCCTTGCTGATCGCCGCGGTGGTGGCGGTGATCGCCGGCGGCATGCTCACGCGCCAGACCGTCTTTACCCGCGGCCTGGAAGCCGAACAGTTGCGTGTGCAGGGCCAATGGCTGTTGCAGGGTGGCCTGGAACGCAGCCGTCAGCTGCTCTGGGCGGCGCGCCAGAAGGACGTGCTGACGCGCCTTGACCAGCCCTGGGTGCGCATCCAGGCCGGCGTGTTCGAGGGGCGGATCGACGATGAACAGGGCAAGTTCAACCTGCGCAACCTGGTTAACCGCGAACAGCTTGACGCCGAGCAATTGCACAGCTTCGAGCGCCTGTGCCGCACCCTTGGCGTGGACCCGGCCGTCAGCCGCCGCATCAGCCAACGGGTGATCGCTTCCTACGCACAAAAGGGGTTGCCCGCCAAATACCCGATGCTGCGCAGCCTCGACGACCTGAGTGGCCTCGAAGGCCTGACCCCCGAGGTGTTGCAGCGCTTGCAGGCCTACATCAGCGTGCTGCCTGGCAATACCTGGGTCAACGGCAACACCGCCAGCGCCGAAGTGCTCAGCGCGGTGGTGCCGCAGCTCAGCCTGTCCCAGGCCCATGGGCTGGTGGCCGAGCGCGACAATGGCCATTGGTTTATCAACCGTGGGGATTTCGTCAACCGTCTGCACTTGCCCCAGGTGGCGGTGGATTCGGTGCAAGTGGGCATTACCAGCGAGTGGTTTCGCCTGCAGGGCCAGGCGCGGCGCGAGCGCCGTCGAGTGACGATCGACGCGTTGTTGCATCGCCCCGAAGACCGTGAACCCAAGGTGATCTGGTCGCGGGTGGGCGTATGAAACGCTTGCGCATTGGCTTGCCGCCGCTGGACCAGGTCAACGCTGAAAGCCGGGTGAAATTTGCCTGGCTCGACCGCGGCGTGGTGGTGTCCGAAGGGCATGAAAGCCTGGCGCAATTGGGCAAGAGCCGGCAGGCCGTGGACTGTTTTCTGCACCCGCGTGACAGCCTGCTCACCAGCCTTGAGCTGCCGCCATTACCCGCTGCAAAAACCCATGCGGCGGTGACCTGTGCGGCGCAGGCGTTGATCCTCGGCGCGTTGGACCAGATGCACGTGGCCCACGGCCCGCGCGACAGCCAGGGGCGTGTCCAGGTGGGCTGGGTGCCCAAGGCCGGCCTGGAACAGTTGGCCCAGGTACTGGCGCAGGTCCAGCTCAAGCTGCGTGGCCTGTACCCGGCGCCCTATGCCTTGCCGGTAGGCGCTGCGGCGTTGGACGACGGGTATCTGTTGACCCGCGATAGCCTGCAACAAGGGACGGTTCATCCGTTGGGATTGCAGGCGCTCGATCTGCCGCTGGTGGACGCCACCCAACGCTGGACTGGCGCGCTGCCCGGCTGGGGCCTGCACGGCCACCTCAATCAAACGGCCAGCGGTGGTTGGGGCAGGGCGCTGGCCTGTGTCGCCCTGGCCACCGCCATCTGGACCCTCGGCCTGAACCTCTACGCGGCGCGCCAAGTGGACGAAGGCCAACGGCTCAAGGCCCTGATGAGCCAGCAGGTACGCCAGGCATTCCCCGAATTGCCGGTGGTGCTCAACCCCTTGCAGCAGGCCCGCCAACAGCTGGCCGCGCGGCAAACCGGCGCGGCGGCCGACCCTGGCCAGCGCTTTACCAGCCTGTTGCAGATCGGCGGCAGCAACTTGCCGTTCATGGTGGGCAGCGTCGACAGCCTGGTTTTCGAACAAGGGCGCTTGCACCTTGGGTTGCTGACCGACACTCACAGCCCGACGCTGCCAGGCGAGGCGCAGGCCGCGTTGGCCCAGGCCGGTTTTACCGCGACCCGCGATGACCACGGCTGGACCCTTGGCCTGGCGCAACCGGCAGAGCAAGCGGGAGCCAGCGATGAATAAGTGGCGCCGTCTGCGTAGCCAGGCCCAGGGCTTCTGGCGCGGCCTGGCCCTGCGTGAACAACGCCTGCTCAGCGGCGCCAGCCTGGTCCTGGCGGGCATGCTGACCTGGCTGGTGCTGGTGCAGCCTGCGTTGAAGAAGATCGACTACTGGCAGGCCGAAACCCCGAAATTGCGCGCCCAAGCCGCCGCCTTGCAAGTGCTGTTACAGGGCGTCGCGGCGCCTCGGCACGCCGACGAAAGCGCACTGCGCCAGGCCCTGGACAGCGCCGGCCTGCAAGGCCGCTATCAGTTGCAGGCCCTGGAAACCGGTGGCTGGCGCCTGACCTTCGACAACGCCCCGGCCGATGCCGTGGTGGACTGGTTGCTGGGCAACCCCCGTGCATTTTCCCTGGAGGTGTCCGAGGCGCGCTTGCAGCGTAGCGCGGACGCCGTCGACAACTCGGCCGGCACTGTGTCCGGGACCGTTCGCATGGATCAGGCGCTTGGCGCTAAGGAAGCTTCATGAAGTGGTCAGTCCCCAACCCCGCGCCTTTTCGAAAGGTCGCGCCGCTGCTGTTACTGGCCTTGAGCGCGTGCAGCCATAACCCGCCGCCCGACACGCCGTTGCTGGTGGACAGCGAGCTTGGCCAGCCCTTGGCCGACACCCGGCGCAGCGGCGAAACCATGCTCGATCGCCAGCGCGAACCGGCGCCCACGCCGCGCGTCCAGCACCCGCTGACCAACAGTGCCCGTGCTCATGCCCCGACCACCGTCAAGGCGCGCAACCCGCTGGGCGATCAGCCGGTGCAACTGAATTTCGTCGACGCCGATATCCAGGCCGTGGTGCGTGCGCTGTCCCGTGCCACCGGTCAGCAATTCCTGGTCGACCCACGGGTTAAAGGCAACCTGACCCTGGTCAGCGAAGGCCAGGTGCCGGCGCATCAAGCCTATGACATGCTGTTGGCGGCGTTGCGCATGCAGGGGTTCAGCGTGGTCGACGTCGGCGGTGTGGCCCAGGTGGTGCCCGAGGCCGATGCCAAGTTGCTCGGCGGGCCGATCTACAGCGCCGGCAGCAGCGGCATGCAGACGCGGACCTTTCGCCTGCAATATGAAAACGCGGTGAACCTGATCCCAGTGCTGCGCCCCATCGTGTCGCCGAACAACCCGATCAACGCCTATCCCGGCAACAACAGCATCGTCATCACCGACTACGCGGAAAACCTCGCGCGGGTGGCGCAGATCATCGACGGCATCGATACCCCCGGCGCCATCGACACCGACGTGGTGAAGGTGCAGAACGGCATTGCCGTGGACATCGCCACCATGGTCAGCGAACTGCTGGATACCCAGGGCGCCGACCAGACCCAGAAGATCAACGTGGTCGGCGACCCACGCTCCAACTCGATCATCATTCGCGCCGGCAGCCCCGAGCGCACCGAGCTGGCGCGCAACCTGATCTACAAGCTCGACAACGCCCAGAGCAACCCGAGCAATATGCACGTGGTGTACCTGCGCAACGCCCAGGCGGGCAAGCTGGCGCAGTCGCTGCGCGGCTTGCTCACCGGCGAGAGCGAGTCGGGTGTCAGCGAGGAAGCGCGGGGCAAGCTCAGCGCCATGGGCGGCACTGGCCAGACGACCCAGGGCAACACCACCACGCAGAACAGCAGCGGCACGCCCACCGGCAGCGGCGTACCGTCCGCGTATGGCCAGACCGGCACCACCGGCACCAGCGCCAACGGCAGCACCGCCAGCGATCAGAACACCGCGTTCAGCGCCGGCGGCGCGACCATCCAGGCTGACGCCACCACCAACACGTTGCTGATCTCCGCGCCCGACCCGCTGTACCGCAACCTGCGCGAAGTGATCGACATGCTCGACCAGCGCCGCGCCCAGGTGGTGATCGAAAGCCTGATCGTCGAAGTCGGCGAAGACGACGCCAGTGAATTTGGCGTGCAATGGCAGGCTGGCAACCTGGCGGGCAAGGGCGGCTTCGGCGGCGTCAACCTGGGCGGCAGCGGGGTCAATGGCACACCCACCAGCAAGACCAGCATCGACGTATTGCCCAAGGGCCTGAATATCGGCCTGGTCAATGGCACCGTGGACATCCCCGGCATTGGCAAAGTGCTCGACCTCAAGGTGCTGGCCCGGGCGTTGAAGAGCAAGGGCGGTACCAATGTGCTGTCGACGCCGAACCTGCTGACCCTGGACAACGAAGCCGCGAGCATTTTTGTCGGGCAGACCATTCCGTTCGTCACCGGCAGTTATGTGACGGGCGGCGGTGGCACCAGCAATAACCCGTTCCAGACCGTGCAGCGTGAAGAAGTGGGGCTCAAGCTGAATGTGCGCCCGCAGATCTCCGAGGGCGGCACGGTGAAGCTGGATATTTACCAGGAGGTCAGCAGCGTGGATTCCCGGGCTTCGGTGGCGGCGGGCACGGTGACCAACAAGCGCGCGATCGATACCAGCATCTTGCTGGACGACGGGCAGATCATGGTGCTTGGCGGGTTGTTGCAGGATGGCTATAGCCAGAGCAATGACGCGGTGCCTTGGCTCTCGGATATTCCGGGGTTGGGGGCGTTGTTTCGCAATGAAAAGCGCAGTGTGAGCAAGACCAATTTGATGGTGTTTTTGCGGCCTTACATTATTCGTGACGGTGGGGCGGGGCGCAGTATTACGTTGAATCGGTATGAGTTTATGCGCCGGGCGCAGGGTGGGTTGCAGCCGGAGCGTAGTTGGGCGATGCCGGATGTGCAGGCGCCGCAGTTGCCTTCGGTGGAGAAGGCGATTCCTGGGGCGCAGCAACAGCAGCAGGGGCCGCGGGCGGTGATTCGGGCGGTGCCGGTTTCTGGTTCTGGGGGGAGGCCGTGAGTGTTTTGATGGTGTACATATCCGTTGCTGCGGTAATGGCGGCTGGCGGGTTGGGGTACATATCCATTGCTGCGGTAACGGCCACCTATGGTTCCGCTCTTACAGCGGGTCACTTTTGGAAGGACCTGTATGGACCGGACACATGGTTGACGGGTGTGCGGGGACATGGTGGACACTTTTCGGCGAGCCAATTTCGCC
>NZ_JBXAFK010000098.1:0-8727 GCF_058793055.1 Pseudomonas sp. MPR-R2A5 | reverse complement strand
CGCACATGTGTCCACCATGTGTCCGGTCCATACAGCGCTCTTCCAAAAGTGACCCGCTGTAAGAGCGGAACCCTAAGCAGCCGTTACCGCAGCAACGGATATGTACTCGCTAAAACTCCAAAAAAGCGGTCGGCCCAGAGGCCGCCACGGAACCAAGCTCCCTCACCCCCAAGAGATTTTTCAGCCTGAAAGTTGTGCAGACACCCATGCTCGGATAGCGGTATGACAGTCACAGCATCATTGACTGACCTACTGCAATCGGGGGCAAGCCCCCTCCCACATTTAATAGGTGTTGCCTGCCGGTTACTCCACCCGCAATACAATCTTGCCGATATGGTCCCCACCTTCCATACGTGCATGGGCCTGGGCAGCGTCGGTGTATTCGTACACCTTGTCGATGATCGGCAGGCACCGCCCGGCCTCCAGCACCGGCCACACATATTCGCGCAGTTGCTGGGCGATCGCGGCTTTCTCATCCTTGGTGCGCGCGCGCAACAGCGAGCCGGTGATCACCGCGCGCTTGCCGAGGATGGTCAGCAGGTCGACATCATTGGCCTTGGCGCCGCCGAGGAAGCCCAGCATCACCAGGTGACCGTCCATGGCCAGGGCCTTGAGATTGTTGTTGAGGTACGAGCCGCCCATGATGTCGAGGATCACGTCCACGCCCTGGCCGTCGGTCTGTTGCGCGATGACCTCGGCAAAATCCTGCTCGCGATAATGGATCGGCTCGCCGCCAAGCTGGGCGATGGCCGCGCATTTGTCGGCGCTGCCGGCGGTGGCGAAGGCCTGGATACCGAACTCGCGGCAGAGCATCAAGGCGGTGGTGCCGATGCCGCTGGTGCCACCGTGGATCAACACGCGCTGGCCGGTGTGCGCGCCGCCAAGGCCGAACAGGTTGGCCCACACGGTGAAGAAGGTTTCCGGTACGGCAGCGGCTTGAATCCAGTCCATGCCGGCGGGGATCGGCAGCGCCTGGCTGGCGGGCACCGTGCAGAACTGCGCATAGCCGCCGCCGTTGGTCAGGGCGCAGACCTTATCGCCCAGGGCGTATTCGGTCACGCCGTCGCCCAGCGCGGCGACTTCCCCTGCCACTTCCAGGCCAGGCAGCGGGTTCATGCCAGGTTTCATCGGGTACTTGCCGGCGCGTTGCAGGGCGTCGGGGCGGTTGACCCCGGCCGCATGCACGCGAATCAGGATCTCGCCGGGGCCCGCCACCGGTACATCTGCGCGGCGCGGCTGCAGCACCTCGGGGCCACCGGGGGTGGTGATTTCGATCAGGGTCATTTCTTTCGGGAGCGTCATTTCAGATTACCTGCAGCGATGAGCGTATGGGGTGGGACCGCGGCGGACGGTCGGCGGTTCAGCAGGCGCATGCCCAGTTCGAGTGCCAGGGCAACCACTATCGCCCCGGCGGCGATCATGAACAACCACCCATGCTGGCCACCGCTGAAGTTGAACAGGGCGGAATAGGCAAACCCCGAGAGCGCCTGGAAAGTGGCAAAGGAGACCGTGGCACGGCTCCACGCGACCTGCTGCTGATGATGGTTGGGGATCAGTTCATGCACCCGTGCCAGCGCCAACGGCACAATGCCCGGCGGGAAAGAACCGAGGAGCACCGCGAGTACCGCCAGGGCCGTCAACGAGCCGGCAAACGGCAACGACCCGACCGCTATCGCCTGCACCACCAGCACCACGCGAATGCTCAAGCGCGCACCCAGTTTGTCTGCCAGGAACCCGTAAGTGACCGGCCCCACAATCGAACCCAGGCCGTACATCACCCAGATCATCGCGCCGATATGCGCCCCGGCCCCCAGGCCACGGGCCACGTAATCCACCAGGAACACCATCGCCGGTACCAGCCCTGCGGCCATAAAGGCGTACTGGGCGAACAGCAGGTACACCCCGGATGGCGTCGCGACGGCCGGGCCGGAGGGCCGCGCATCTTCATGCAGCGTACCCGAAGGCCAGGCGAACCAGCTGGCGGCGGTCAGCACCACGGCCAACAGGCCCAGGCCGAACCAGGTCTGCTGCAAGCCCAGGCTCAGCAGCGGGGGGACTATCGTGCCGGAGCCGGCGATGCCCAGGCCAATGCCGAGGAAGATCGCCCCACTGGCCAGGCCCCGACGTGCGGCCGGTACATGGGGCAACACGGTCGCGGCCACCAGCACCATGATCGCGCCACCGGCAATCCCCGACAGCAGGCGCCAGGCGAAGAACCACACTACCGACAGCGGGAAGCCACAGGCAAAGAACGCGAGGGTCACCGCCAGCATCATGAGGCGCAGCGCGGTCCTGTTCGAGGTGCGCTGGGCGATAGGCCGGCCGATCAGCGCGCCGATCAGGTAACCCACCAGGTTGGCGGCGCCGAGGTACACCACATCATTGGCGCTGAACCAGTGGGCCTGGATCAGCGATGGAATCAACGGCGTGTAGGCAAAGCGCGCCAGGCCGATGCTGACCAGGCTGGCACACAGGCCAGCGAAAATCGGCAGCCACAAGGCCGTGCGAGAGGGGGTATGAGTGTCGGGCATGACGGTGGTCCTGGGTATTTTTCTCTGGCACCCAGCATATCCAGGTTTTTCGATGCAATAATGCAGCGATTACACGTCACAGTGATGCAGATATGCAGCGCAAGGGGGCAGCATGAATTGGGATGACGCACGGGTGTTCCTGGCGGTGTGCCGCGAGTCGACATTACGCGGTGCCGCGCGGGTGCTTGGGGTCGACCAGGCCACGGTCGGGCGGCGGGTCAACGCCCTGGAAAAGGCCTTGGGCGCGACGTTGTTCCTGCGCACCTCCGAGGGCTATGCATTGACCGCCGTTGGCGAGGCCGCCTTGCTCTCGGTGGAAAAAATGGAACGCTCGGCCCTGGATCTCCAGCGCCAGATCCAAGGCCTGGACGACCGCCTGACCGGCATTGTGCGGGTCAGCAGCACCGACTCCCTGGCCATCGACTTCCTGATCCCGGCGATCGCCCGGCTGCACCATCAGCACCCCGACGTGCGTGTGCAACTGGACGCTTCCACCCAGTTCCTCAGCCTGGCCAAGCGTGAAACCGACATTGCTGTGCGCAACATCCGCCCGGACAGCCCCGACCTGATCGCCCGGCGTATCGCGCGTTGGCCGGTGGGCCTGTTCGCTTCACAGGCGTATGTCGACCGCCACGGTGTGCCGGAGCCGGGCAGTCTGTTCGAAGGCCATGACCTGGTGGTCTACCAGCCGTACCTGCAAACCCAGAAGGACATGAGCCTGGTGTCCGAACCCTTGGGCCGTGGGCGCATTGTGGCCGCGTTGAGTTCCAGCCTGCTGGTACGCCGCTCGATTGCCGCCGGCATCGGTATCGGTGAAATCCCGGTGCCGACCGGCCAGATGGATGGCCTGGTGCGTGTGTGGCCGGAGCGTACGCGGCCCTTGCCGTATGACGTGTGGCTGGTGACCCATGCCGACTTGCGCCACACCGCGCGGGTACGGGCGGTGATCGACGAGATCGTCGCCGGGTTTGCCGGCACCGGGGAGTAAGGTCAGCACACGGTTGCAAGCGTGCGCAGCGCTCTGCGGACACAATCGACGTCGATAACGTGTCAACCCACCGGAGCGCATATGAACGAATCAAGACACCAGGACATCGGGCTGTTATTTCTGCGGGGCAGCGGGGCGCTGTTCCTGCTGTGGGTGCATGGCCTGCCCAAATTGCTCAACTACAGCGAGCAGTTGAAGCTGATCGAAGACCCGTTTCACCTCGGCGCCCATGTCACCCTGCTGCTGGCGATATTCGCCGAAGTGTTGTGCCCGCTGTTGATCATCGCCGGGGTGCTGGTGCGCCTGGCGTGCCTGCCGATCCTGGCGGTGCTGTTGATTGCGATGGTGGTGGTGCATCCGGAGTGGACGTTGCTGGAAGGGCAATTCGGCTGGCTGCTGTTGATCATTTTCACCAGCATCCTGATTGCCGGGCCAGGTCGCCTGGCGCTGGAAAAAAAGGCCGGTTAAACCCTGCCCTTGTAGGAGCGAGCTTGCTCGCGAAGAACCCAAGAGCGACGCGTTAAATCTGATTGACTGCGTCATCGTTGACGATCTTCGCGAGCAAGCTTGCTCCTACAGGGCACTAGCGTTCCGGCCAAAGGAGCGGGGTGTTTCAGCGATTGAGGAACGCCAGCAGGTCCTCGTTCAAGGCTTGGGTGTGGGTCACGGCAAACCCGTGCGGCGCATCCTTGTACACCTTCAACTTGGCACCCTTGATCATCTCGGCCGCCACCTTGCCGGTGGTCTCGAACGGCACGATCTGGTCGCCGTCACCGTGGATCACCAGGGTCGGTACGTCGATCTTGGCCATGTCCGGGCGGAAGTCGGTCTCGGAGAATGCACTGACGCAATCCACGGTCGACTTGAGGGACGCCAGCATGGCGATCTGCAGGGTCTGGGCCAGCGTACCTTCGGAAACGGTCTGGCCCTTGTTGATGCCGAAGAACGGCGTGTTGAAGTCCGCGATGAACTGCGCACGGTCTTTGAGCAACCCGGCCTTGATACCGTCGAACACTTCGCTCGGCACGCCTTGTGGGTAATCCGCCTGCTGGCCGAAGATCGGCGTCACGGCGCCCAACAGCACCAGGCCGGCCACCCGTGCACTGCCGTGGCGGGCGATGTAGCGGGCCACGTCACCGCCGCCCATGGAGAAGCCCACCAGGGTCACGTCCTTGAGGTCCAGGTGTTCGATCAACTGCGCGATGTCGTCAGCGAAGGTGTTGTAGTCGTTACCGGTCCACGGCTGGTCAGAGCGCCCGAAGCCACGGCGGTCAAATGCGATAGTGCGAAAACCACGGCTGCTCAGGTATTCCATCTGGTATTCCCACATGTCGGCATCCAGCGGCCAGCCGTGGCTGAACAGCACCGGTTTACCGCTGCCCCAGTCCTTGAAATAGATCTGGGTACCGTCTTTGGCTACGAATGTGCTCATGGAAAAACTCCTTGGTTGAGGGACTGGACATCAGCCTCACTATTGCCCGAAACCGGGCCAGGGGCTTGTACGGGTGTGCTTGCCTGGGATCACCAACTGAACTTGAGCTCGACCCCCAGGTAATTGCTGTCATCGCCGCCGGCGTCGCGCAACGTGCGGCCGACCGCGTAATGCACCGCTTCAACCGCACCGGTGAGGTTCGGCGTAAACACGTAGTCGGTGCGCAATTGACCGTAGGCACCGGTCCAGCGTTCACCCTGGCCTGCGGTGCCGGCGACCGGCAGGTTCGGTTGCGTGTACACCGCATCGCTGGTGGTCTGGCGCCACAGCAGGCCGACGGCGGTCTGCACGCTGAGCTTGTCGATGGGCTTGACGGTGATCGACGGTTTGACGTGAATCAGGTTGCTGTAGCCCGTATAGCCGGCCAGGGAAAAATAGTAGCCGTTGGGGAACAGCGGGTTGAACGTGCCGACTGTACCGTCACCGGTCTTACGGTCGCCCGAGGCGATGTCCAGTTGCAGGCCGATGCGCGGTTTCCACGTCACGCTGTCGAAGGTGTATCCCGTGCGGCTGCCGCCGGCCCAGGCGCGAATATCCTTGTTGCCCACCGAGCCGCTTTGCAGCATGGCTTCAATGTCCCAGTCGAACCCCTGGGCCGTGCCGCCCAGGCGTGCATCCAGCAGGTGGCGGGTTTCATCGCCGTCCGCATCCAGATAGTGCGCAGCGCTGCGCTCGTACACGCCGTAGTAGGCCGACAGCTCATTCTTGCCGCCCACCAGCCGCTCGACCCGCAGCATGTGGAAGCGCGCGTCACTGTTGGATTTGTAATCGAAGTGCCGCTCGTCCTGATACTGCACTGGCTGGCTGGCAATCCCGATAAAGCGCCAGTTGGACGTTTCCCAATCGGCCCACAATGCATCGAAGGATTGCCGCACGTTCGGGCCGTCCCGCGATGAGATGAAACGCTGCAAGTCGAAGGCAAAGTCCTGGCGCCCGACACGCGCCTTGAGCGTGCCGCTGCTGAAGGCGTTGACGTATTCGGCAAAGGCCAGGCGCAAATCGACGCGGTTCTGGTCGGCGCCGCCGACCGTGGTCTTGTCGTAGGCGCGTGCATCTTCCAGTTGGGTGAAGAGCCGCCAGTTTTCGTTCAAGTGCAGGTCGGCGTGCACCTGGAAGCGCTGGATCAGGTAGCTGTCACGCTTGACGCCCTTCACCCCAAAACCATTGGCATCGTTCATCTCGAAGCGCTCGCGCAACGTCGCCCCCAATGACAAATAGGTGAACGGGTTGGCGCTGGACAGCGGGATGTACTTCAAGCTGTCCAGCGGTTGGGTGCGCAGCGCCGGGTCTTGGAGCACCGACCAGTCTTCCTGCCAGCGGTTGGTCTTGATGGCCGGTCGTGTCGGTTGATCGTCGGCGTGGGCGCTGCCGATCAGCAGCGGCCACAGCACGGCCAGGCCCCAGCCTGTGCGGCCAATCATTTTGCAGCGAGGAGCTGGTGAATTTCCGCGACGTAGCCGCCGGGGAATTCAACCACGGCGCTGCGGCGGCCCTTGCTGTCAAAGGCCGGCACCAGGACCTTGGCGCCGGAACCGGTGGCCTTGCCCAGGGTAGCCGTCAGGTCAGGCACTTGATAACCGGTGGTCTCATGGCCGAAGGGGTAGGGCAGTTGGCCGTTGGTGACCAGCACCGCCATGCGTCCGAACGGTGACTCGATATCGACGCGGCGGTACGTGCCAGTGGCCTGGCCCACATCGGCGCCGGGCGCATGCTTGTCATCGGCCAACACCTTGCCGTGGGAGAAGCCCAGGAACGATTTGATAAAGGCATCGGCGCGCTCGGTGGACAGGTACACGCGGTTTTCCGGCACGGTCTGGAACGCCGCGTAGGCCGGGGTCTTGGTGTGCCAGTAGAGCTGCATGTTCACGCCACCCGGCCATTGCACCACGGCGTCACGCCCTATCGGGTCCGGGAAGTCGCTGACGATAACGGCGGCGCCGTTTTCCCGCGCGGCTTTGAGTGCAACGTCCATGTCCTTGACCAGGTAGCCGTTGCGTTCCTGGCCAAAAGGGTGCGGGATAGGCGTGGTGAAACCGAACAGCGACACCGTGCCCGCCGGCGTCTGCAGCAGTTGCGAGGTGGTACTGCTCGGCACCGGCAGCACGTTCACCACTACCTGGGGCGTGCTTTTGCCGCCGAAGGTGGCGAGGAAACTCTGGGTGAAACGGTCCACATCCGCCGGGGCCACATAGACGTGGCTGGTGTCGTATTGTGGCGCCACGGCCACGCTCGGGGTTGCCGCGAAGGCATTGCCCATCATTGCGCCCGCCAGCAGCGTCAATGCCACAGATACCTTGATTGCTTTGCTACGCATGCCCATTCTCCAGCACTTCTATGCGATTGAAAGCCGTGAGGTTAGGCGCAGGGACGCGATGGAAATTGTACAGACGTGCTCGGTTGAACGGTTCAGCGTCTATGCTGGTCCACTGACCTCTACCGTCAGATCACACAGGTGAACGAAATGGCCAAGACATACAGCTACGCCGCCCAGAACGCCAAGGATGCCCTCAAGCCCTTTACCTTCGAGCGCCGCGCGCCGGGGGCGGATGATGTACAGATCGACATTCTCTACTGCGGCGTGTGCCACTCCGACCTGCACACCGTGCGCAACGAGTGGAACAACACCCTTTACCCTTCGGTGCCCGGCCATGAAATCGTCGGCCGCGTGACGGCGGTGGGTGGCAATGTGAGCAAGTTCAAGGTCGGCGACCTCGCCGGTGTCGGCTGCATGGTCGACAGCTGCCAGCACTGCGCCTCTTGCGCCGAGGGCGAGGAGCAATATTGCGAGAACGGTTTTACCGGCACCTACAACGGCCCGGTGTTTGGCGGGGAGAACACCTTCGGGGGCTACTCGGACAATATCGTGGTCAAGGAGAAGTTCGTGCTGCGTATCTCCCACGATGACACTAATCTGGCGGCCGTGGCGCCGCTGCTGTGCGCCGGCATCACCACCTATTCGCCGCTGCATCACTGGAAGGTCGGTCCCGGCAAGAAAGTCGGCGTGGTCGGCCTCGGGGGCCTGGGGCATATGGCGGTGAAGATTGCCCACGCCATGGGCGCCCATGTCACCTTGTTCACCACCTCGCCGAACAAGCGCGAAGACGGCCTGCGCCTCGGTGCCGATCAGGTGGTGGTGTCGAAGAACCCGGACGAAATGGCCAAGGTCGCCAACAGCCTGGACTTCATCCTCAACACCGTCGCCGCGCCGCACAACCTCGACGCCTTCCTCAACCTGCTCAAGCGCGACGGCACCATGACCCTGGTCGGCGCCCCCGACAGCCCGCACCCGTCGCCTACGGTGTTCAACCTGATCTTCAAGCGCCGCAGCCTGGCCGGTTCGTTGATCGGCGGCATCCAGGAAACCCAGGACATGCTGGATTTCTGCGCCAGGCACGGGATTGTCTCGGACATCGAGATGATCGATATCCAGGGCATCAACGAGGCGTATGAGCGCATGCTCAAGGGCGATGTGAAGTATCGGTTCGTGATCGATATGGACAGCTTGAAAAAGGAAAGCCACGCGGCCTGAAACCCCGATCTCCAAACCACTGTAGAGCCTTTGTGGGAGGGGGCTTGCCCCCGATGAGCATGGGTATCTACACAATTTCCAGTGGTCTGTGGCGAGGGAGCTTGGTCCCGTGGCGGCCTTCGGGCCGACCATGTGGTTGGATTTGACCGAGTACATATCCGTTGCTGCGGTAACGGCTGCCTATGGT
>NZ_JBXAFK010000097.1:0-9242 GCF_058793055.1 Pseudomonas sp. MPR-R2A5 | reverse complement strand
TTCCGGCGAAATTGGCTCGCCGAAAAGTGTCCACCATGTCCCCGCACACCCGTCAACCATGTGTCCGGTCCATACAGGTCCCTCCAAAAGTGACCCGCTGTAAGAGCGGAACCGCCAGCCGCCGTTACCGCAGCAACGGATATGTACCCGGTCTAATCCAAAAAAATGGTCGGCCCAAAGGCCGCCATCGGGGGCAAGCCCCCTCCCACACTTAACCGAGTACACCAGCCACAACTCCGGTCGGTTCCAGGACCGCAAAAGCCAGAACAAAACCAAACCGAAATTTACCTGATGGATGCAGATCCAAATGCGGGAGGGGCGGTGCGACGATTCGACTTGCCCCCGATTACAGTGGTTCAGCCACAGATGCATCAACTGACACGCCCACATAGGCTCACAACCCCCGCAAGAGGTACCCCCACAGAGGCATATCAACCCCGCGCCAAGCCCCCTACGCTACCCCATTGCGGAGGCCCAAACATGCTCACCCATCCCCACATTGTCCTCACCCTGCGTCGCCATCACCTGTTCAGCCAGCTCCCGGAAAAAACCTTCCAGGACGTCTGTACCCTGGCCAGCCTGAAGCGCCTGCCCAACCACACGCCACTCATGCACCAGGGCGATGCCGCAGACCGTTTTTTCCTGCTGGTCAGCGGTCAAATCAAGCTGCACCGTGTCACGGGTGAAGGCCAGGAACACCTGGTGGAAGTCATCCAGCCCGGCCAGACCTTTGCCGAAGCCCTGCTGTTCACCCAGGCCAAGGCGTATCCGGTGAGCGCCACCGCGCTCAAGGACAGCGTGCTGGTCAGCATCGAAGGCCAGCATTACCGCCGCGCCCTGGAGGACCAGCCAAAAATCTGCCTGGCGATCCTGGCGAGCATGAGCATCCACCTGCACCAACGCCTCAAGGACATCGACACCCTGACCCTGGCCAATGCCAGTCGCCGGGTGATCAATTTCCTGTTCCAGGAGCGCGATGCCGTCAGCGGCGAGGTGGTCTTGCAAGTGCCTAAGCGCTTGGTGGCGTCGAAGCTGGGTATCCAGCCGGAGACCTTTTCAAGGATCCTGCACCGGCTGGTGGAAGGCGGGATGATCGAGGTGCAGCGGCGTACCATTCGGATCGTGTGTGAAGAGCAACTGATGAGCTACCAGGCCGGCTGACTCAATGGCCGCTGTGGGCCATGCCCGCTGGCTGTTGCAATAGCGCCAGGTCGATCTCGGCAAAGCGCAACACGTGCCCGCCGGTGTCCGCCGCGACCTTCTGCGCCTTGGCCTCATCGGCAAACGAGGCCAGCACCACGCCCATTGCCCCCTTGAGACCGGTGCCGATCACGTAAAAGGCGCTGCGGGCGTCGATCAGGTGCATATCATTGGGCGAGTCCCACGGGCTGCGGCCCATGTCGTGCACATACAGCTTGGCGTCGTCATGGTGGTTCTCCGGTTGCAGCCACCAGCCGAGCATTTCGGCGGTGGAGCAGAATTTCTTCACCGCGCCCCGCTCCACCACCTGCCCCTTGGGCCCGGGGAATTCGTTGATAACCATGCCGCACACGTGGCACTCATCGTTGGGATGAAATGCCACCGGCGCGTCACTGAAACTCGACGCCTGTTCCTTATCGCACGCCGTCAGTAGCAAACCGACCAGCAAGGCCGCCAGTACCCGTGTCTTGAAACCCATATCACTTACTCCAGCCGTCAAAAAAATCGTCAAGCGCCGCGGCGCAGAAACATCCCATAGGCCAGCGCCAACGGCCCGGCCACCCAGGCCAACAAACACGCCCACAGGGCCTGCGGCGGTACGTCGAGGTCCGTGCCCAGGGCCATGACCCCGATGGACTGTGTGCCCGTGCCGAAGCCGGACAGGTTGATCAGCCGATACACGTCGGTAGGGTTGAGCAGCAACAGCCAGGGCAACCCCTGCGGGTTGAACTGGCCCTTGCCGACCACCAGCAGGGCCAGCAGCGCCAGGTCGAACACCAGCACAAAGAAAAACCACACGCCCAGGGCCAGGCCGGCAGCCGTGGATTTTTCCGCGCAACGGCTGCTCAGGGCATAGGCCAGGCCGAGAAACACCCAGCCCAATAACGTCGAGGTCAGCATGAAACGGCCAAACGCCCAGAGCAGCACGCCGAGTTCGACGTCATCCACCAGCAGCGCGATGGCAAGCATCGCGCAGCCAAACCCGAGCACCGTGGCCAATGCCAGGATCAGCCCGTGGCCGACAAACTTGCCCAGCAGGATTTGCCCGCGTCCCAGGGGATAGGTGAGCAACAGCAACAAGGTGCCGCTTTCGTCCTCGCCGACGATGGCGTCATAAGCCAGCAACAACGCAATCAGCGGCATCAAGAAGGTCGCCAGGCTGGCCAGGCTCGCGATGGTCGCGGCAATCGAGGTGAAGCCCAGTTGCCCGGCGGCGGCGGCCCCCAGCCACGCAATACCGATGGCCAGCACCGCGAACAACAGGCTGATCGCCAACAGCCAACGGTTGCGCAGGCCGTCGCAGAACTCTTTGCGCGCCATGTTCCAGACCGGGCTCATAACGCCGCCTCCTGTGCCGTGATCTGGTGGCTGTTCATGTAATGGCGGTAAAGGTCTTCGAGGGAAGGCGCGAGGATTTCCACATCGCTGGGGCTGTCCTCGGCCAGCAACTGGCGCAGCAGTTCCACCTTACTGCCGTTGCACGCCGCCACCTGCAGCCCTTCGTCGCCCCAGGGCCGGGTCACATGGCCGGCAGCGCTCCAGCGCTTTTGCAGCACCTCGACACGCTGCAAACCGCTGCCGCGGATCAACGTCGGCAAGCCGGCCTCGGCACGCAGTTGTGCCAGGCTGCCCAGCGCCAGCAGGCGGCCCTGGGTGAGGATCGCGGCGCGGTTGATATGCGCTTCGACCCCCGGCAGCACGTGGGAACACAGAATGATGCTGGTCCCCGCGGCGCGCAGGCGGTCGAGCAGGCGATACAGGTCTTGGGTCGCGAACGGATCGAGACCCACGGTAGGCTCGTCGAGCAGCAACAGGCGCGGCTCGCCGAGCAGGGCCTGGGCCAACCCCAGGCGCTGGCGCATGCCTTTGGAATAGGTCTTGACCCGTCGCGTGGCGGCCGCTGTCAGGCCGACGTCCTCCAGCAGGCTGTCGACCTGATGCATCGGCGCGCCCTTGAGCCGGGCAAAGTGGCGCAGGGTTTCCACGCCACTGAGCTGCGGGTAGAACGTGACGTTTTCCGGCAGGTAACCGAGCCAGCGGCGCACGTGGGGATCACTCGGTGCACGGCCGAACACCCGCACCTGGCCGGCACTGGCGCGCAGCAGGCCGAGGACCAGTTTCATCGCAGTGGTCTTGCCCGCGCCGTTATGCCCGAACAGCCCCAGCACTTCGCCGGGGGCCAGGTTCAGGTTCAGGCCGTGCAGCACCGTGGCACGTCCATAGCGTTGGCTGACGCCGTCGATCTCGACCACGTTCATCAGACAGGTTCCTTATGTGAGGGGGCTTGCATCAGGGGGTGGCTGTCCATCACCCCCGGCGACTTCATCACCGGGAACGCGCGTTGCACCCAACGCAGCAACTCGATGCCGGGGCTGTTGAGCAACAGGCGCACCTGGGGGTAGAGCCACAGCAGGCGGTCGACGTTGTCATTGGGCTCGTAGGCCACGTCACCCAGGCCATCGCCGTTGCGGTCCCAGCCCAGGTAGTCGCTCCAGTAGTTGCCCCGCCCGTCCGCCGACCATTCCTGCAAGCGGCTGGCGACGTACTTGACCTGACGCTGGTTGTCGACAAACGCGTTGCCGGCAATGCGGTTGTCTTCTGAGCCGGCGGTGAGGTGAATGCCCACTGCGCTGCGCGCGAAGCGGTTGCCTTCGATGCGGTTGAACAGCGAGTTATAGATAAACAGCGCCTTGCCTTCGCCGCCGGCAATCATGGTGTCGCCGGTGGAGCCGTCGCGCACATCGGTAACGACGTTGTCCTGCAAGGTGGAATAAGTGATGTAGTTCATCAGGATGCCGTAGTTCTGGTCCTGTTCGGAGCGGTTGCCGGTCACCGTCAGTTGGCGGCTTTGCATCAAGGCATAGCCGGTGCGTGTGCGGCGGGTGGTGTTGCCCAGTACCCGGTTGTTGTTGGAGAACATGTAGTGGATGCCGTAGCGCAGGTCTTGCAAGGTGTTGCCTTGCAGCAGGTTGCCGTTGGAGGTGTCGATGTAGATGCCATCGCGGGTCTCGCGCACTTGGTTATCGATGACCCGAGCGCCGTGCACGGCATACAGGTGGATGCCGTTGCCACGGTCCTGGGAGCGGATCGAGGGGTCACCCTGGATGCGGTTGTCGACCAGGCTGACGTCCGCGGTGCCGTCGACCCAGATGCCAAAGCCCGGGCCCTGCAGGCGATTGCCGCGCACCTTGGCGCGTTGGGCGTCGGCCTGGATGAAGATGCCGGCGTTCATGGCGGTGAGGTCGCGGCCCCAGTCGAGGAAGGTGCAGCCCTCGACGCTGACATCCGGCGCGCCGATGAGCAGGCCGTTGCCCTGCCCTTCAGCCTGGAACACGGCGCCGGGCGCGCAGGTCAATTGCAGCGGTTGGTCGATGTGGAACGCGCCCCGGTATTCGCCGGCCGGCAGGCGCCAGCGGTTGGGGCCGTCGGCTTGCAGGGGCAAGTCGGTGATGGGACGTACGGCAGCGTTCACCCCGAACGAGAGCAGTGCGAGCCCTATCAAGGTGATGAGTGATCGAGCCACAGTGATGTCCTTAAACTGAATGCAGTCCAATGTGGGAGGGGCGGTGCGACGATTCGACTTGCTCCCGATGGCGGTGAATCAGCCACGGATGCATCAACGGATACACCCCCATCGGAGCAAGCCCCCCTCCCACCTTTGTCCTGCGGTGTGCCTTGGTCAGGCGTGCTCGACCTTCATCCGCCCCACCATCTCCATATGCAGGGCATGGCAGAACCAACTGCAGTAGTACCAATGCAGCCCCGGCTTATCGGCGATGAAGGTGATGGAGGAAGTCTGCTGTGGGCTGATCTCCATGCTCACGCCGTGGTTGACCATGACAAAGCCATGGGTCACGTCCTCGATCATGTCGATATTGGTGATGGTCACGGTGACTTCATTGCCCTGCTTGACGGTGAATTCCCCCAGGCCGTAGGCCGGGGCCATTGAGGTCATGTACACACGCACCTTGTTGCCGTCGCGAATCACCCTGTTGTCGGTTTCCAGCTTGATCCCGTCCTTGGCGGCGATGGCCACGGTTTCGGCAAAGAATGGATCGTTGCGGTCCCAGATGGTCCTGGTCTTGATCTGGTCGCGGCGCGCCATCACGCAGTCATGGGGTTCGGCAAAGGCCGGGCCGTCGTGGACCAGTTTCATCTCGTCGCCGGAGATGTCGATCAACTGGTCGTTCTCCGGGTGCAACGGGCCGGTGGGCAGGAAGCGGTCCTTGGAGAACTTGCTCAGCACCACCAGCCACTGGCCGTCGGCGTCGCGGGTTTCGGTCAGCGACGCATGGTTGTGGCCCGGCTGATACTGCACATCGAGCTTCTGCTTGATGTAGTTGACCTTCTCGCCGCCGTAGGCGCGGATGGCTTCGGCGATGTTCCACTTGACCACCTGGCTGTCGATAAACAGCGTGGTGTAGGCAAAGCCGCGCCCATCGTAGGTGGTGTGCAGCGGGCCCAGGCCCAGTTCCGGCTCACCGACCACCACACCGCGCGGGTCGGCGATCTTGCCGCTGAACAGGTCGTCGAGCTTGTCGATGGCAATGATGGTGCAGGTGGGCGACAGCTTGCCGTTGGCGATGAAGTACTTGCCATCCGGCGAGGTGTTGCAGCCGTGGGGGTTCTTCGGCACCGGGATGTAACGGGTGAACTCGCTGTCCTTGCCGTCCTCGGATTTGCGCCCGTCCACCACCGGCACCTTGGCGCCGTCCACACTGATGAACTTGCCGGCCTTGATCGCCGCTTCGATGCGCGGAATGTTGAACACCACCACCCAGTCGCGCTCATTGCGCATCATACCGGCGAGGTCGGTGGCCTTTTCCGAGTTGTAGCAGGTGGCGGCTGCGTACTTGCCGGTGTAGTCCATATCGGCATTATCGAGGTTGCCGTCGACGATCACCTGGAAGGCCATTTCCATTTTCTCGGCGTCGATGGCGTTGAACATGGTGAAGGCGTTGCGGTCTTTCAGGTCGAAATTCTTGCCGTCATTGGGGTGCGGAATGATGAACTCGGCGTTGCAGAACACGTACTTGGTGTAGGGCACTTTTTGCAGGCGCAGGCCGTGGATGGCCTGGGCATTCGGTACGGTGAGGATCTTGTCGCACTTCATGATATCCAGGCGGATACGCGCCACCCGGGTGTTGGCCTTGTCGTTGATGAACAGGTACTTGCCGTCGTACTTGCCGTCGGTGGTGGACAGGTGCGGGTGGTGGCAATCGCCGTTGGCGTACTTGGCGCCCTCCCCCAGGATGCGCTTGCTCTCGTTGGTCAGGCCCCAACCGGTGGCCGAGTCGATATTGAACACCGGGATACGCATCAGCTCGCGCATCGATGGAATGCCCAACACCCGCACTTCGCCCTGGTGGCCGCCACTCCAGAAGCCGTAGTAGTCGTCCAACTGACCGGGCTCCACATGGATTTTCGACTTGGCATCCTTGGCCGCCGCGGCAAAGGATTCACGCGTGAACACCGCGCTGCCAAGGGCCGAAGCCCCGGCCAATACTGCCCCGGTCACCGCCCCCGTACCGAGGAAACTGCGCCGGGTCAGGCCGTCATGGTTGTCGTCTGTATCGTTCATGGGTCGCTCCTTCAAGGGTTGGGATTTATCTGCACTACGGGAATCTGTACGGGGGCCGCCTTGTTGCGCTTCTTGCGCTTGTTGATCAGCGGCGGGCACTTGTTTTCGTTGTGCCAGGTCATCTGGCAGTCGAGGCAGTAGTGGCATTCATTGGCGTTGATATGGCCGTCCGGGTGGATGGCCTGGATCTCACATTCTTTGGCGCACAGCTGGCAGGGGTTGCCGCATTCCTGGCGGCGCTTGAGCCAGTCGAACAGGCGGAATTTGCTCGGGATCGCCAGGGCGGCGCCGAGGGGGCACAGGTAACGGCAGTAGACTTTGCGCGTGAACAGGTTGATCACCAGCAATGCCACGGCGTAGAGCACGAACCACCACTGGCGGTCGAACTTGAGGGTGATGGCGGTCTTGAACGGCTCCACTTCGGCAAAACGTTCGGCGGTGGCCATGGACTCCAGCGACAGGCCGAACAGCACCAGCAGGATCAGGTACTTGATCGCCCATAGCCGCTCATGCACCGCGAAGGGCAATTCGAACTGGCGGATCTTCAGGCGGCGGGCGGCTTCGTTGAGCAGTTCTTGCAAGGCGCCGAATGGGCACAACCAGCCACAGAACACGCCGCGTCCCCACAGCAGGATACTGGCGGCGGTGAACACCCAGAGCATGAAGATCAGCGGGTCGGTGAGGAACAGTTCCCAGCGAAAGCCCTGGGCCAGTGCGTGCACGAAGGTCAGCACATTGACCACCGACAGCTGCCCCAACGCGTACCAACCGATAAACCCCACGGTAAATACCAGGTAGCCGCGACGCAGCCAGTGCAATAGACGCGGGCGACGCGCCAGGCTGTCTTGCAGGAACAGGATCACTGTGAGCAGCACCAACGCAACACCGAGCACCAGCACCTGGGTTTGTTTCTGGTACCAGATGCTCAGCCACAACGGGCGGTTGGCTTCATCGATCGCCGCTTGTTCCTCGGCCGTGGGCGGTAGCCGTTCCAGGTACTGTTCCGGCAGCTGGTAAGGCAATTCGAAGTTGCTGAAGGTGCCACTGACCGGCCCGGTCTGGCGCCGCACCAGCAACTCCAGGGTCCAGGGCGAACCGGGGTCGAACGCCGCCTGTGCCCGCACAATAAACACCGACATCTCGGTGAAGTCCGGCATGCCCGCGGCGTAGGCATCGTCGATGCGCCGGTGGTCGAGGTCGCGAAAGCTGATCACATTGCCGAACTGGCGCAACTGCACCCGATCGAAAATGCCGCCTCGCACATAACCCGAGCCCTTGAACGAAAACAGCCCACGGCCCAGCACGGCAATGGCCTGCTCACCCGGCTTGAGCGCCTGCATCAAGCTGGCGTAGTGCGCATCCCCCAACAGGTTGCGGCCGATACTCGGCGGGTTGATGTCGGCCACATAGAGATCGATGAAGGTCTCATCGCCAGCCTCCCCCGCTTCGGCGGCGGTGTCCTTGAAGGCGGCGTCAACCTGGCCACGGGTCAAGAGCAGGCGGCGAATCGCGCCATTGCCGGTCAACTGCTCCCAGGTGGCGGGGGCAAATTGATCGGTGCGGATCAGCGCGGCTTTCTGTGGGGTCGCGGCCTTGCCGTCGATCAACTTGAGCGAGACCGCCACTTCATGGGCCGCGCGCATGACCACTTCGTTGACCACCATCGCGGTGACCGTGGCGCCGGCAATCGCATCCACCGTCACGGCCTTGGGGTCACTGGAGCGCCCCACCACGACGCGTTGGCGCACGTCGACGCCGGCATAGTGGCCGGTGAAGTCGTGGAGTTTGACCTCGGGGATGCCGATCAACAGGATGGGTTCGTGGTGTTCCAGTACGTAGGCGTCACGGATGATGCCGGCGGTGTCGAGGATCACCTGGGTATTGATGGGTTTGCCTGAGTAGGCGGGGATCGCCATCACGTCCAGGCTCTGGAATACGTAGCCGATGGGGGTGTTGGCTTGGGTGATGGTGCGGACGTTGAACTTGCCTTCGGGGGCGGAGACGGCGTCGTGCTGGGGGAAGGTTTTGTCGATGCGTTGCTGTTCGATCGCGCCGTAGGGTTGGGCGTGGGCGCTGGTGAAGAGGATGAGCAGCACCGACATGACCAGCCAGTGGAGTGTCAGGTGCGAGGAGCGGGCCATGGGATCCCTTTGTTGACGACGCTGAAGATGGGACCGATGGTAGGTGCGGTGATGGCGGGTAGCCCTTGATTGAAATCAAGTTGGTCAGAGGGGGGTGATTGGGGGTGGCGGGTGGCGGTTGGGGGTTCCGTGTACATATCCGTTTCTGCGGTAACGGCCACTGGTGGGTTGGGGTACATATCCGTTGCTGCGGGAATGGCCACTGGTGGGTTGGGGTACATATCCGTTGCTGCGGGAATGGCCACTGGCGGTTCCGCTCTTACAGCGGGTCACTTTTGGAAAAGAGCCCCAAAAGTAACCAAAAGGGCTCTTGCCCCACC
>NZ_JBXAFK010000096.1:0-9712 GCF_058793055.1 Pseudomonas sp. MPR-R2A5 | reverse complement strand
GAGCTTACATTTTCTAAGATCCTCGACTCCTTTTCCAGCCGGTCAGATTTTTTCTACACCCTTAAATGCGAAGAGCCAGTAAACAAATGTGGGAGGGGGCTTGCTCCCGATAGCAGTGGGTCAGGCACAGAGACTGTGACTGACACTCCGCTATCGGGAGCAAGCCCCCTCCCACATTTTGGTTCTGCGTGTGGCTTTGGGCCGGTTTAAATGCCGATGTTGCCCAAGGTGATCACGATATTGCGCAAAGTACCCGCGATGCCTGGATGGTCCAACTCGAAACCTTCCACTGCACGGTTCACATCGTCAGCGATGCTGGGTGGCTGGGTGGCCGGTTCCAGCTCCAGTTGTACTTCGAACTTGGCGAGCAAGGCTTCCAACGCTTCACGTTTTTCGGCTGGCAGCGGCGGTTCCTGTTCCAGTTGCTCGCGCAGGATATTGACCTGTTCTTGCAGTTTTTCGCGGGCAGGCATGGCGTTCTTCCTTTTATCGATAGGCACTGGCATAGACCACGGCACGCCGAGAAAGGTCTACGGACTGACCGGTAGATTAATCCACCGGGGCCGAATGTGCATGATCTCGATCAGGGCTTCTCGCCTTTGAGCTGGCGCAGGCTGATGTCCGCCAGGCAGGTGCCGAGCTCGCCGAGATGATCGATCACCGAATGCACCCCCAACCCATACAGTGCCACGGTAGCCTTGCCGCGCTTGTATTCGCGTTGCTGCTCGGTCAGCGCCTGCCATTGCTCGGGCGCCAGGCCGCACAGTGAACCGCAGGACGCCAGGCCTATGGTCCACAACCCGGCATTCAGGCCCGATTGCAGCAAGCGCGGCTCGCCGCTGACCAGCACGCAGCCTTCCAGGCGTGGGATATTCAATTCCATCAGCGCTTGCCAGCACGCATGGGGCGCCGGCCAGCGGATGGAGGAGGGGGATGCGGCCTTGACCCAATCGGGCAGGGCCGCAGCCAGCGGGGTGGTCACCGAGGGTGGCAATTCATCCAGCCAGGCGCAGGGCACGCCTTGCTCTTTCAGGCTGCGCAGAATCTTCAGCGCGCCGGGCGTAGCTTCGGAGTGCGGGGAGAACGAATCGGTGCGTGCCTGGGAACCGAAATCCACCAGGCAGCCACTCAGGCCAAATAACACAGCAGTCAAGGCGGGAGCGGTGGCGACGGCAATTTCGGCGTGAGGCATTTCTACATCCCTGAAATAGCTCCAACGCTATCGGGGTGGGATGACAAGTCGATGACACTGGCGTTAATTGTAGGAAAATTGTCCATTTCAGAGCCTGTCGTTTCTTGGCAGCTGCCTAAATCCACACTTCCGTCATATACTGACGGCCTTATTCAGGGCATAGCGCCCATGACAGACCATTCAAGGAGCAAAAGCTATGCGCTGGAGCCACTACTTCGCTCAGTTGTCGGTGTGTGCCACTGTCCTGCTGGTGCCATTCGCCGCACAGGCAGCGTCGGAAGATGACCCATGGGAAAGCGTCAACCGCCCGATCTTCACTTTCAACGACACCGTTGATACGTACGCCCTCAAGCCATTGGCCCAGGGCTATCAGTTTGTGACCCCGCAATTCATGCAGGACGGCGTGCACAATTTCTTCCGCAACATCGGCGATGTCGGCAACCTGGCCAACAACGTGTTGCAGCTCAAGCCGCACGCTGCTGGCGTGGACACCGCTCGCTTGCTGATGAACACCACCTTCGGCGTGCTGGGCTTTATCGATGTCGGCACCAAAATGGGGCTCAAGCGCAGCGATGAAGACTTCGGCCAGACCCTGGGTTACTGGGGCGTGGGCAGTGGTCCATACGTGATGCTGCCGCTGCTGGGTCCAAGCACCCTGCGCGATGCGCCGTCCAAGTATGTAGACACCTACACCCAGCCATATCGCTATATGAACGATATCGGCTGGCGCAACAGCACCATGGGCCTGAATATCGTCGATACCCGCGCCAGCCTGCTCGAGAGCGAGAAGCTGATCACCGGCGACAAGTACACCTTTATTCGTAACGCCTACCTGCAGAACCGCGAGTTCAAGGTCAAGGACGGCAAGGTCGTCGACGACTTTTAAGCTGTGATATTTTGAAATGAAAAAAAGGCGACCCTGGCGGTCGCCTTTTTTATGTGCGGTTTCAGCGCATTTTCAAGATTTTAAGCCCCAGTTGTTGCTCTTCGCCTGCCGTTTTGGTCCATACCACTTCGGTGTCAGCCTCCAGGCCTTTGAGAGCCGCGTGCTCTGAATCAATGCGCACGGTGAGCAGGTCTCCCACGTTGAACTGACGCGGTGCCTGCACCTGCATCCCGGAGCTGGAAAGGTCCACGCAAACCCCGGCAATCTCTTGGCCCGCGTGGATCAACGCCACGTCGGCATCCACTCGCATGCGGATGAAGTCGCGTTTTTCAGCGTAGTCGCGCTCGTATTCGCTCACAGCTTCCATCCTTACATTGTGTTGTGGTTTTAAGGGTTCTTATAACTCCCGGTGATTTGCGATGTAAAGACGCCCGGCGACCATCGGCATGAGCTTGAAACACCAGGCGGATGGGAGTACCGTCTGCGCCTTAGAAGGGCACCTCTGCTTTACAGTTGTGCGTGGGCAAAAAGCCTATGCTTTGTAGGACAGAGAGGCTAGAAAGCGAATCCAGTAGAGTGAGCCCGGCCTTTGCCGAGTCGCCTACGCCAACCTAATTCTGGCGCCGTTTGCCCACATGCAAAAAACCAGTGCCACGCTGCTGATAATCGATGACGACGAAGTAGTGCGCGCAAGCCTTGCGGCCTATTTGGAAGACAGTGGGTTCAGCGTCCTGCAGGCCAGCAATGGCCAACAGGGTCTCCAGGTATTCGAGAGCGACCAGCCCGACCTCGTGATCTGCGACCTGCGCATGCCCCAGATGGGCGGCCTCGAGCTGATCCGCCAGGTGACCGAGCGCGCCCCGCAGACGCCGGTGATTGTCGTGTCCGGCGCCGGGGTCATGAACGATGCTGTCGAGGCCTTGCGCCTGGGCGCCGCCGATTACCTGATCAAGCCCCTGGAAGACCTGGCGGTGCTGGAGCACTCGGTGCGTCGTGCCCTGGATCGTGCACGCCTGCTGCTGGAAAACCAGCGTTACCGCGAAAAGCTCGAAACCGCCAACCGTGAACTCGAAGCCAGCCTGAACCTGCTCCAGGAGGACCAGAACGCCGGTCGCCAGGTGCAGATGAACATGCTGCCGGTCAGCCCCTGGACCATCGACGAGTTCAAGTTTGCGCACCAGATCATTCCGTCGTTGTACCTGTCGGGTGATTTTGTCGACTATTTCCGTGTCGACGAGCGCCGCGTGGCGTTCTACCTGGCCGATGTCTCCGGCCACGGTGCTTCCTCCGCTTTTGTGACCGTGTTGTTGAAATTCATGACCACACGGCTGTTGTTTGAATCCAAGCGCAATGGCACCTTGCCGGAGTTCACTCCCTCCGAGGTGCTGGGCCACATCAACCGAGGCTTGATCAGCTGCAAGCTGGGCAAGCACGTGACGATGGTGGGCGGCGTGATCGATGAAGAAACCGGTCTTTTGACCTACAGCATTGGTGGTCACCTGCCGATGCCGGTTTTGTACACACCTGACAGTGTGCGCTACCTGGAAGGACGGGGTCTGCCCGTTGGCTTGTTCAATGAAGCCACCTATGAAGACCACATCCTGGAGCTGCCACCGACCTTCAGCCTGACGCTGATGTCCGATGGCATCCTGGACCTTCTTCCAGAGCCTACACTCAAAGAGAAAGAAGCCGCCTTGCCCCAACGGGTCAAGTCGGCGGGCGGCAGCCTGGATGGCCTGCGGCAGGTTTTTGGATTGGCCACGCTAGGGGAGATGCCGGATGATATCGCCCTATTGGTGTTGAGCAGGAATCTTTGATGAGTACCGGAAGAATCCAATTCGCCGAGCAAGACGGGACCTTTGTCCTGAAGTTTGTCGGTGAAGTGCGCCTGACCTTGTGTTCGGCGCTGGATGCGACGATTGAGCGGATTTTCACAGCGCTGAACTTCTCGGCGATCGTGATCGATCTGACCGAAACCCGCAGCATCGATAGCACCACCCTTGGGCTGTTGGCCAAGTTGTCCATTCTGTCTCGGCAGAAGGTCGGCCTGTTGCCCACCGTCGTCACCACCCACGAAGACATCACCCGGCTGCTGCAGTCCATGGGCTTCGACCAGGTGTTCAACATCGTTGACCGCCCGATCCCTTGCCCGGAATGCCTCACCGACCTGCCGGTCCAGGACCAGTCCGAGGAGGTTGTGCGGGTCAAGGTACTGGAAGCGCACAAAATCCTGATGGGCCTCAACGAGTCCAACCGCGAAGCCTTCCACGACCTCGTCAACGCCCTCGAGCGTCACTGATCCCTCTGTAGGTGAGAGGGGGCTTGCCCCCGATAGCACAGTGTAAGGCCATGTATTCCTCGCTGACCCACCGCCATCGGGAGCAACCCCCCTCCCACAGTTGAACTGAGATCGGCTTGCGATCGATACAAAAAAGGGCGGTACCCTCACAGGTACCGCCCTTTTTGCCGTCTCTGTCCGTTTACAGCTTGGCGGACAACAGCGCCTCAAGCTTCTCCTGGTCCCGAGCAAACTGACGAATACCCTCTGCCAGCTTCTCAGTCGCCATCGCATCCTCGTTGGACTCCCAACGGAACTGCGCTTCAGTCAAATGTACCCGCGCCTCTCCGGCATGGCCAGGCGACAACTTGCGCTCCAGCTTGCCTTCGTCCGCCGCCAGCTTCTCCAACAGGTCCGGGCTGATCGTCAGGCGATCACACCCAGCCAACTCTTCGATCTGACTCAGGTTACGGAAGCTCGCCCCCATCACCACAGTCTTGTAGCCGTTGGCCTTGTAGTAGTTGTAGATGCGCGTCACCGACTGCACGCCAGGATCATCCGAGCCGGTGTAGTCGTTGCCATTGGCTTTCTTGTACCAATCGTAGATCCGGCCTACGAATGGCGAAATCAGGAACACACCCGCTTCCGCGCAAGCCACGGCCTGGGCAAACGAGAACAGCAGGGTCAGGTTGGTCTGGATGCCTTCTTTTTCCAGCTTCTCCGCCGCGCGGATACCTTCCCAGGTGGAGGCGATCTTGATCAATACGCGGTCGCGGCCAACGCCGGCCTTGTCATACAGGTCGATCAGACGGTGCGCGCGCTTGAGTACGGCGTCAGTGTCGAACGACAGGCGGGCATCCACTTCGGTGGAAATACGGCCTGGTACCACTTTGAGAATCTCTTGACCCACCGCTACCGCAAACCGGTCGCTGGCCAGGCCGACATCACCGTTGCAGTCCTGCACACACTCATCCAGCAGCTTGGCATAGCCCGGAATCGACGCGGCTTTGAGCAGCAGGGAAGGGTTGGTGGTGGCGTCTTGCGGCTTGAGCTTGGCGAGGGTGGAAAAATCGCCGGTATCGGCTACGACGGTGGTGAACTGCTTGAGTTGTTCCAGCTTGGAAGTCATGGGCGTGCTCTGTCCTATGGGTCTGATGACATTACCCGAGCGCCGACAGGCGCTCAAGGGCGCAAATGCGTTCGATCGTTTGCGAGGGCAACAACCTGAAAACAGCCGTTTGAATGACGGGCCTTGCTGCTGAATAGGAGGCCAGAACGGCCCACAGGTTCAACCCAATTGCCCGATGACACTTGGATAGCACCTTCATGCCAACTGGCGCCTTCCCTGGACACACCGCACCCAATGTGGGAGGAGGCTTGCCCCCGATGGCAGTGTGTCAGTTCATCAATAACCCACCGACGCCCTGCAAGCTATCCAATCAACGCCCTTCCAACAACGCCCCTGCCTGATCCAACAATGCCAACGGATCCGCAGCCTTATGAATATCCACCGACAACAACTGCCTGAATCTGCGCGCCCCAGGGAAACCGGTGCCCAACCCCAACACATGCCGCGTAATGTGATGCATCGCCCCACCCGCCGCCAAATGCTCGGCAATATAAGGCCGCAACTGCGCCAACGCCTCCGCCCGGCTGATCACCGGCGCTTCGCTGCCAAACAACTGCTGATCCACCTCCGCCAGCAGATACGGATTGTGATAAGCCTCCCGGCCCAGCATCACCCCATCAAACGTCTGCAAATGTTCATGGCACTGCTCCAGCGTCTTGATGCCGCCGTTGAGAATAATCTCCAAATCAGCGAAGTCCTGCTTCAACTGCGCCGCCACGTCATAGCGCAAGGGTGGAATGTCGCGGTTCTCCTTTGGCGACAACCCTTCCAGAATCGCAATCCGAGCATGCACCGTAAAACTGCTGCAGCCCGCGTCCTTCACCGTCCCGACAAAGTCACACAACTCGGCATAACTGTCCCGCCCATTGATCCCGATACGGTGCTTGACCGTCACCGGAATCGACACCGCATCGCGCATCGCCTTCACACAATCGGCCACCAAGGCCGGGTGAGCCATCAGGATCGCGCCGATCATATTGTTCTGCACCCGATCGCTCGGGCAGCCGACGTTCAGGTTCACTTCGTCGTAGCCAGCGGCCTCGGCCATACGCGCACAAGCGGCCAGGTCAGCGGGGACACTGCCGCCAAGCTGGAGCGCCAGAGGGTGCTCGGCTTCGTTATGGCGCAGGAAGCGCTCATGGTCGCCATGAAGGATTGCGCCGGTGGTGACCATTTCGGTGTAGAGCAGGGCGTGTTTGGAGAGCAGGCGCAGGAAGAACCGGCAGTGACGGTCGGTCCAGTCCATCATGGGTGCAACGCTAAAGCGCCGAGACAGTGCGGGGCTTGATTCTGCTGGGCTAAAGCTCTGTTTTTGAACCATTTTACTCAACGTGTTTTTCGGCAGGGTTTAGGGCGTTTTCAGGCCGTTTTAGGGCTCGTTGGTAAGATGTACCACCCAAAACTGACGCGTACCACTTTCGATGGCGACTATCAGGGCAAGAAAACTGGCGGATGGGACTGTGAGCTACACGGCTCAGATCCGCATCCAGCGCGACGGAGTGCAAGTCTACCAAGAGAGCCAGACCTTCGCCTGAAAACAGGCCACCTAGGCCTGGACGCTTAATCGCGAGTCGGAGCTGGATGAGCCTGGTGTGATCGAGCGAGCGAATCGCAAGGGCACCGTGCTCAAAGACATGATCAATCGCCACCTGGTAGCGGTTGAGAAAGCCCGGCGACTGGGGAAGACCAAGTGCGACACTCAATGCTATCGGTGAGGTGTACCTAGGCGAGCTGACCGAGCACTACAAGCCGTTTGCCATGCGGTTGTTCAGCGAGTGTTCTGGCCTGATGGTGATCGCTCTGCCGCTGGTGCCAGGTGGCAAGTTCCGGGTGCTGGAGCGTCACCAATTCCGAGGCATGGACTTCGCAGCCCAGGCCAGTGTGATCAAAGCCGTCTGCGACCGCTACTGGGTGACGTGCATCGGGATCGATGTCACCGGTCTGGGCAGCGGCGTGGCGCAGCTGGTGCGCCAATTCTTCCCCAATGTCACCACGTTCAGCTATTCGCCTGAGGTCAAGACCCGCCTGGTGCTGAAGGCCTACGACGTGATCCACCGGGGCCGGCTGGAGTTCGACGCCGGTTGGACCGACATGGCGCAGTCGTTGATGGCGATCCGCAAGACCATCACCGCAGGCGGTCGCCAATTCACCTACACCGCCGGCCGCAACGACAACACCGGCCACGCCGATCTGGCGTGGGCGCTCTTTCACGCATTGCACAACGAACCGCTGGAGGGGCAGATCACTGCCAATACCGGGCGGATGGAGATTTTTTGATGTCGAACCGCCGCAGAAATACCAAGCAAGTGGCCCAGGCTTCCACGGTTGCAACGCAGGAATTTATCCCGCGCAGTGACAGCAAGATCGAGGCGTTCAGCTTCGGCGATCCGTCACCAGTGTTGAGTGGCCGGGAGGTGTTTGATTATCTGGAGTGCTGGTTTAACGGGCGGTGGTACGAGCCGCCGCTGTCGTTGGACGGTCTGGCACGGTCTGTGGGTTCCAGCGTGCACCTTCACTCGGGGCTGATGTTCAAGCGCAATTTGCTGAGCAAAACCTTCATTCCACACCGGCTGCTGTCGCGGGCAGTGTTCGAACAGTTCGCCCTGGACTTCCTGTGTCTGGGTAACGGATATCTGGAAGGACGGCGCTCGATGCTCGGCCCGGTGCGCGAGCTGATACCGCCGCTGGCGAAGTACATGCGCTCGGGCAAGGACGGCCGGCAGTTCATGGTCCAGGGCTGGAAGGAGGAGCATGAATTTGAACCGGGCACCGTTTTTCATCTGCGGGAAACGGATCTGCACCAGGAGGTGTACGGCCTGCCCGAGTGGATTAGCGCCTTGCAGTCGGCGTTGCTGAATGAATCGGCCACGCTGTTTCGCCGCAAGTATTACGAGAACGGTAGTCACGCCGGCTTCATCCTCTACATGACCGACGCCGCGCAGAACGAAGCGGACGTCGACTCACTGCGCAAAGCGCTGAAGGACTCCAAGGGGCCTGGCAACTTCCGCAACCTGTTCGTGTACTCGCCGAACGGCAAAAAGGACGGGTTGCAGATCATCCCTGTAAGCGAAGTGACGGCCAAGGACGAATTCAACTCGATCAAAAACCAGACCCGCGACGACGTGCTCGCCAGCTTGCGTATTCCGCCGCAACTGATGGGCATCGTGCCGCAGAACGCGGGTGGGTTTGGGTCGATCAGGGAGGCGGCGCAGATCTATGCAGCCAATGAACTGGAGCCGATTCAGGCGCGGATGGCGCAGTTGAATGAGTGGATCGGGGAGGAGGTCGTGCGCTTCAAACCCTATGAAATTTATGTAGGAGCCTAAAATTTCGATAACAAATTAAACCACGAATTTTAACATCAGCTTCGGCTAGACACTAGCATTCTCCGGTGTGATTGGAGAGGGCTTTAGGAACTCACTCTCCGGAAATATTTCTCTGGCGATTTCCCAAGTTTTTTGATGGGACTCTCGGTTTGAATCTAAATTTTTACAGAGAAGTTCATAAGAGTTATTTGCATAATTGAATGCGGAATGAAAGATGAGTGGGCCAAGAAGGCTCTCTATCTCTTTGAATGAGAGCTCACGACCATTCATGTCATGTTTCTCAAGTGCGGGTTGAAGTTTTTCCAAGTGGAAATCGTTTCTTATATTTATGCTTAAGATGGTTTGTTCAAAGCGCTCTTGTTCTATTGTTAAATCAAGTAGGTGGCTAACGTTTTTTAGCTCTGTTAAGAAATTTAAACTCTCAAAATCAATTCGGGCGTCTTTGTATTCTGGGAATTTTGCAGCTGGCATTGATATGGCTCGATCAATATCGGTAGGAAATTCATCATAAGTTCTTTTCATCTGAAACATAGCGTTGTACTGCCTCGTTAGAGTGAACAGGCAAGCTTCTAAAGTGCTTTTTCTTTTATTAAGCTTTGCCTGCTTTTCTTCATGTCTTCTGAACAAATATGCAAAGTATGAACCGAAAAATGCGCCAAGACCTGCTGAGAAAAAAGGCCATATTTTATCTGTCGTAGGTGTAATTGATTTGTCAATCGCAAGGCTTGAGAAATACCACAGAATTAACGCTGCCAAGCCCGTAAGAATGCCCATCCATATAGGGTCGTAATTTCTTAGGTTTTTCATCGGTGTCCTTGATGGTGTCTAGGGAAACTCTGAAAAAAACTTTCTGATTTGGCAAAATACCGCGACCCCACCCACCGAGTTTCCCGATGAAGCA
>NZ_JBXAFK010000095.1:0-9778 GCF_058793055.1 Pseudomonas sp. MPR-R2A5 | reverse complement strand
CTTCATCGGGAAACTCGGTGGGTGGGGTCGCGGTATTTTGCCAAATCAGAAAGTTTTTTTCAGAGTTTCCCTAATGGAAACTCTGAGAAATCACGTTAGCCACAGCGGGGTGGCTGTGCACCTTGTAAGCAATCCTGATAAATGGATTTTGAACGAGAATAAACAAGCCTCGAATCTTGTATTCAATATAGAAATTTATGCGCTTAAGGAGCGGCTTGCTGATAATTCTGGATTTAAACCGTCAGTGCTGAAGGAACTTCCGGACAAGGTTGATCTTAAAAAGGCTGTCAGGTCGTACGTTGGTGCAATCAGTAGTATTCAAGATGAGGTGCGAAAAATAATAACGAGTGCAGTGGAGAGTGCTCGGTCAATTATTGAGGGTCATCTTGAGATGTATGCGGAAATAAATAATGGCGAGTCATTTGCAGTTGGTGCTTATAGTGCTGCTGCACATAGGCTTGGTAAGAAGCCGGTTATATTGTTGCTCGAGTGGGATGACGTCAGGATCGGCCTGCTAGAGAAAAACCAATCCATTTCCAATATGGAGAAACGTCACGTTAGCAGCGCTCTTGCTCAGAGTGATTAACTTTTTGATCTTTGTGTTTGAGGTACCTCTCACGGTCATGGATGTGCACCTAACTAGGGTGTGTACTCACAGTCAGTTAGGGAGAGGGCCGTTTATGTTCGTTCTTCGCCGATCAGCAAGGTTCCTCCTTGGTTAAGGAAACTAGGAACTTCCAGAAAACATATTGGTCAGTCTCCGCAATAGCAGGTGATGGGCTCGTCGGTCGGGTCGAATAGATCACCTTGGCTGGCGGCGAAACGCGCCAGGTCGGCGTAGGTGGGACCGTCGGCGCGAAATCTAGCGCCGCTCGGCTTGCTGGCAAGATTCAGCGACTCCATGCGAATCCACCATTCGGCTGCCTCGGGCCTAGCCTTGATGAGAGCCAGGCGCTGGCGTTGGGGCTTGAGGAAGCAGAGGTCACAGTTCCCTTCCAGCGTGCGACCGTTGACGCTCAACAGCCGTAGGTCGAAGGGTTGGGACTGCCAGAAGTCGATCACGTCATGCACCGTGATGCCGGCCTCAGCCAGCGGCATGCACATGATCTCGCTGGACGACTCGGTGGAATGCCCTCGCGCGCGAATTTTGGCGACCCGGCGCTGCTCGTCGGCACGAATACCGATGAACTGATCCCACTCCGTCCAGCCGAGGCTGCGCACGAATTTGTGCATCGGCCGGATCTTCAAGCTGGTGGTGCAGGCGCGGGCCACAGGGTTCGGTAGATACTGGCGGTGGCGGATCAACGCCTCGAACGGCTCGCCCTCTCGGCTGGCGGTGGCGAAATCTACCACTGCAAATCCCGCTTCCGTGGTTCGGTATTCGAGCCAATGGATAGGCACTTTCCAGCGCTCGGCGCATTCGCACACGAAGCGCAGCGTAGCCTCGACTTCCTTCCCGGTGTTGGCGAAGCAGACCACGGTATTCGCGGGCAATCCGCCGTTGGCCTGCAGCACACGCCAGAGCATATAGGCACTGGTGCGGCCGCCACTGAAACTGATGCAGGTGGGGTGGTCGATCTTGAATGGGTCGCGCATGCGGACGTCTCCTAGGGCAGGCCGGCGTCAACCGGCGAGGGGGCCGGTGCGGCCTGGAGACGGGGAGTGCGTGAAGGAGCGCTGCGAACAGAAAAAGCCCCCGCGAACGGGGGCTGTGGGGGATAGGTCAGTTGCCGCCTGGTGTTGGTGGCACTGGCTTGAGGGACAAGTGGGTGGCGGTGGCAGACAACTCCAGGTCGTCCTCGCTGTTCAGGATTTGGCCGAATACCTTGGCTTTCGGGTCGAAGTTCTCACCGAAGTCATCGCCGCCGAGTTCGGTCCTTGCCAACTCCCACCAGTCATCGAATGGATCGATGTCTGGATTGCAGCCGACCGCATAGGCGAGCAACGTCTGGCGTCCATCGGGCCGACGTTCGCCCCGCTCGGCAAGGAAGTACACGCCCTGGTCTTTGGCCAGGATCACGCGGCACTGATTGGCAACCGCCTCGGCAAGCACTGGGCGCAGGTCTGCGCCTTTGAATCGTAGAGACATGGATTGATCTCCTGATTTATGGATGAGGGGCTTCTTGCCGCAAGGGCGAGAAGCTGTGCGGTCAGTGCCGGGTGGGCTTGCTCCCCGCCAGGCGCTGCACGCGGATGCGCCGCCAACTTCCATCGTCGATCAGTTGCTCCAGCGTTTCCCCGAGCGAGTCGAAGAACACTTGATCGATGCGTTCGACGAGTTCCCCGGCGCGTTTCAGCTCGATCGCGTAGAGGTCGTCGGCACGCTCGTACAGCACGGTTACCTGACCCTGGAACTTTGCTGTGGCAACGGTGAAGCTGATCGCTGGCGGCGTCCTGATGATGTCGTCGGGCAGCGGGTCGACGAAGGAGAAGTCCCGTGCACCGGCATCCACCAGCAAGTGGGTGATGCAGCGGAAGCCATCGGGAGCAGGCAACTGTTCGAGCTGGTTGATGAGTTCCTGCAACTCTGGGCAGCGTGGTTGCGGGATCGGCAGCTTGGCCGGCGCGGAACCGAGGATGTGCGTTTGTACCGTATAGGGCGTGCCGTCTGCGGTGTGTTCGATGCGCTCTTCCGGTGTGTCCGCGCGCAGACCGTCGAAGCGGTGGCGGGCATACGGCTGGACCTGCACCTTGGTGCCTTCGTCAGGTACTTCGGTCAGCAGTGCGCGATCGAGCACAGCGAACTCGGCACGACCGGTCTTGACGACGATGGCGTCGCCGGTGTCGGCGATTACCTTGCCCTCGAACGGCTTGGGATCGATGTGGAAGCCGAGTGTCGAGACCTTGGGTTGTCCGTCGAAGATATTGAACTTGAACGTGCGGACATTGCGGGGAACATGACCGGCAACCAGAACAGGCATTTGTGCGCGGATGGCTTGGGTATCCATTGGAGACTCCTTGATGGAAAACAAGGGACTCCTGCCTGCAAGGGAGGATGTCCCTTGAGGGCTGGATGGCGCGACATGCGCCGGATAACAGTGCAACCAATGCGGTGAACCGCACCGCAGTCTCTAAGGTCTCGACTGCCTGGGATGTTGCCAGCGACGCCAGCGAACATACGGTAACGATGGTGCGCAGGCGCTCGGTTTGCCCGTGGCAAAGCGAATCCGGTGGCCACCGTATTGGCCATTCTCCAAGCGAGAAAAAGCCCCACGATGAGGGGCTGAGAGAGCGGCCAGGGCACACTCCAACTATCCGGCCTTACACCTGATACAGCGCGAGTCCGTCTAGAGGCGGGGCGTCGGCATCCAGAATCAGGATGCGAACGTCGGCCTCGGCTGCCTGATGCAGGACGCCCACTAGTGACGCTGGAACGTCCTTGTCCAGGTGCTCCTGGCGCAGTTGCTCAGCAGTGATGCCTTCGACGTGCAACAGGTTGTCGGTTGCCCAGGGCGTGGCGATCAGCTTCACCCCGATGGCCGGACAGCAGGGAATGTGAAAGGCGACGAACAGCAGGCCGGTCGGCGTTTTGGTATCCGCCATTTCACACAGGTAGCGCATCGCACCCTCGGTAACGTGCGCGGTGCTGATTTCCCAGCAGCGGCTGTAATGCCCGGTCTGGAAGGTCAGTCGCCGCACGACCTCACGCGCGTTTTCCTCGGAGTAGGTATCGCCGATGTGGGTGGATACGCCGTTGTCGTTTCCGTGAATGCTGTAGAGCACTGCCTGGATCGTGCCCGCTCCGCCGCACAGCGCGTCGAGCTCCGGTGCAATATCCTGTCCTTCGGTGATGAGCACGAAACTGTCGTTGAAGATGCACTGACGGTACAGCGCCTGTTCATCCGGCAAGTGGCTTTGTGAAAGATGCAACGGCCGATACGTCACTGGACAGCGGTCGTCGTAGCTGATGACCGCGACTCTCTGAATATGAAAATCGTGGTAGCCACGGACGAAGGGATTGATCGGGATGTTCATGTTGTCGCTCCTGTCGAAAAAGACGGAGGGATATGGCCCCAAGGGACGCGTGTCCCTCGGGGGCTTGGGAAAAATGGAGGCTGAGAGCAGGCTCACCAGCCGTCGTAGTGAAGTACCAGATCGGCGATGACCTTGCGGCGCTCCAGATCGAGACCGCCGAGATCGGCAAGTCCCTCGAAATGGCAGCGTTTGAGCATCGCGCCGCCTTCACTGGCGTTGTAAAAGCTGACCATCGCGGAAAGAAACATCCGTTGACCGCCGCTCAGAACGCCCAGGGCGTCATTGAGCCTAAGTACGTTCGGCCGTAGCTCCCACTTGGTCTTGGCTTGTTGCATTCCTTCGTGGGTGCCGTCGCCGAACCACTCGACACCTGCGATTTGGATGCCTTGCTTCCAGGCTTTCAAAAAGGCTGCTGGTGCATGGTCGAAGTGCAGGATTTCCCGTGCGATCTGATCAAGTACGTCTTGGGGTAAAGACTGGTTCATGATGTGCTCCCGATGGGTAGAGGTCAGGACTGGAGGCGCTGTTGCCAGTCCCCTGTTGTCAGGGCCTGGTTGGCTGCGTGAAACGAACGGAAGTACTCGACGGACTCGCGCGATACCGGACCATCCTCGTCGGCGGTGCCGATGTAGTAACCGGCACCACTGCGTAGCACCTGAAGTGGCCGGCGCTCGCCAAGGTGGGCCAAGGCCAGGTAGCCGACGGATTCGGCGCGAGCCTGATCGACGCTGAGTGGGGTGGGTGAAGACGCATGGGGCATGAAAACCTCCCGGTTGAAGTGGAAGCACCGGCACCCGTGGGCGCTCATCCGTAGGCACGGTGCGAAACGGACTGGTTGGGTAGGCGCGGAGGACTCCACGGTGCAGCCGAGGACCCGTGCTGCGGGCATGGTGTCGACCGAGGTCGACGACACATGGGGAGCAGCTTCGAGCGGCTAGGGGAGTGCGTCAGCGGGAAATGGGAAACCGGCAGCCCCTGATTTAAGGAGGAAGCGAGCGGCGCATGCTGGTGTGTTCTGGCAGGAAAAAAGAACGCTCCCGAAGGAGCATTCATGGGACAGGTCAGGCCGTGACCTCTTGCAGTTTGCCGTTGCCGTCGAAGATCAGCTGTACGACCGCCCCGGCCAGCTTCGGCAGGGAACGCTGGCACAGCACATCTGGCAGCAGTGCCCTGACAACCTGGGCGGGGTCTTGCGAGCAGCCTACGGCGACGAACGTGGCGAGCGTTTGCGCGTCCTCATCCTCTCGACCCTCGTCATAGCGGTCATCGAAGATGTAGTCGGAAACGAGCTCCGTGACGTTGCCAGACTTCGGCGTGAGGTAGAGCGTGTTGTCCTTGCGCAGTGCATCCACCGGATACTCACCAGGCTCGCCTTCCAGGCTGACGATCAGGGTGTCGACCAGGATCAGCTCGATGCACTCCGCCAGGGGTGGACAGCTCTCGCTATGGAGAGTCGCGTCATGACGGACGCCTACCTGATCCGGCGTGACGGCTTTGACCATGTGCCTCAGCCAGTGATTCGCATCGAGGCGATGCTCTTCCAGCAAAAAGGCTTGCCGTACCTCGAGGTAGGTTTCCACGGCGAGGTCATTTTCTCCGTCGCTGTCGATGGACCAGACGCCTGTTTCCTCCAGCGCAACGCGGGCTGATATTCCATTCAGCGGATAGCGTTCCCAGTAGCGGTAGTATCCCGCCGGGTTGTCTTCCCAGTTGCGAAACCACTCACGCAGAGCGAATGGCACGTCGTTGAGCAGGTCAGCGTTCGACGAAGACAGGCAGGTTTCCGCAAACAGCTCAACGAACTCGCTGGCAGCCAGTCGCTCCTTGGCTTCGAGCAGCGCTTGCCGGTAGGTCTCCCTGATCGCCGCTTGAATGCGTTGGTGATCCTCCGCCTCGTTGAGTAGGTGCTGACGATCTGGCAGGCGGGCGACCATGTCGTCGCGCAATAGCACGATCTGATGCTTGAAGAAAGCTGGAATCCTGCCGATGGGCAAGCTCTGGAGAAAGCACCGCCATTGTGTCGGTGATGCGTCGAGATCGAGCAGAACCTGGCCTATCGGTGTTTGCCTCCATGGCAATCTCGCATCTGCCAGCGGGCGAGCGATGTCGACACCGTTGAGCGATACGCGCACCGGAAAAGCCTCGCACAGTTTTTTGAGCTGATGCTCGGCCCATTGCGACAAGGTGAGGTTGGTTTGCGGTGATTGCACACCGTCCAATCGGATCTCGGTGCCGACCCGCGAGGGCTCGGAATATACCTCGATGGCGTCGCCGCGGATGATGGTCGCCGTGGCGGCGTTGAAGGCCTTGCTGCCTGAATGCACCGATAGATGTTCGGCGAAGTACAAGGTCGATAGTACGCCGAGACCGAATGCGTTCTCCCGCTCTTTCAACTCGTGATCCCAGCCTGATTCGGCGATGAAGATCAAGGTTTGAAGATCGGTGATACCGCAGCCGTCGTCGTCGATGATGAGGGTGTTGCCGTCGGCAATGATCTGGATGTGGCTGGCCTGCGCGCGGCGCGCGTTCTGCAATAGTTCGCCAAGCATTGAATGCGGGGTGAACGCGTGGCGCAGGTTGGCGATCAGTTGGTGTTGGTTGGTCTTGAGACAAATGGTGCTCATGGGATTGACTCCTGATAAGGGGTACGCCCGTCAAGGGCGCGTGGACGAAAGCGATAGGCGCAGGCGATGGCGGGGGCTGGCGGAGCCAGGTGCCAACGGAGAGGGAGCAGAAGGGCATCGACGCCGAGGGAAGGCGTTTATCCGCGGTGGGCGATGCGGAGCGGATTGCGTCGGTCGCTACGGGGAGTAGCGCAACCTTGAAGACCGTGGTTGCCGAGGGGCGCGCTGAAGGTTCAGCGATACCTGGGAAGAGAATTGCCGGGACATGACGGTGTGATCATCCGACTATCGGAACTGGCCACCGGCCGCCTTCATGTCAGTGCCTGCAGCAGTCGTTGCCCGACCCAGGCGATGCAGGGCACCGCCATTGAGTTGCCGATCGCCTTGTAGCGTGGAGCATCGGCCGCTGGTTTGCCTCGGTATGGCACAGCCGTATAACCATCGGACATACCCTGCAGTCGCTCGCACTCCAGTGGCATCAGCCGCCGCACGCGCCACTGGAGCCAGTTCTCCGCGCTGGGATCGTTCTGCTCGTAGCGAAAGTGCGCTTTGTGGCTGGGCACCAGCACGTAGCCTTTGTCGCTGCCGCCACTGCAGGCCCGCAACGTCGGTGAGATACCATCCCCCAGTTCAGCGGCCAGGCCATGCTCACGGCCGCGCAGGGCCACGCTGAGCACCATCGGCATGCCCTGGCCGGGTTTGCCGCCGCCGGTAGATAACGCTCCGGCGATTTGCCCGTGGCCGGATTCCCAACGCAGCTCCCCGCGTGAGTTCTGTGCAAATGCGATGGCCGGCGTCACCTTCGTGCGTAAGGTAGGTGCCAGGTTCGCCGCCGTATCTGCCCCGAAGTCCTGAGCCGTAAAGGCAATGATCGGAACACCACGACCGGTGCCATCCTCACTGCAGCCTTTGCCGTTGTTCGCTGTATTCAGGGTATGGCTAATGGAGCCGGTGACTGATTGAACCAGCAAGGTATCGGTCTCGAAATCGCCTTTGGTGCCAGCCTGTGCCGTCAGGCAGGCGGCGACGTCAAGCGGCCCTGCGGTATTGCCGCCGCCGAAACCGAAGGACACCATAATCTTGCGGTAAGGCTGTTTCAGGTGGGCATAGTCGACTGGCTCAGCAGCGCCAGATGCAGCAGACGTGGCAACGTCTTGCCACGGTGCGCGGCCCTGCGCAGGATGCCCGAGCACGCTGTCGGACTCAAAAAGTACCTCGGTGGGATCGAGATCCTCTCGACCACTTGCCACAAGAATGATTCGACGCCTGCGTTGGGCGACGCCGAAATATTGGGCGTCGAGCAGCCGCCACGCAACGCGACGGCGGGGTCCAGACACACAACCCGCGTGCGTCCACCGAGTCCCTGGCGGTTCGAGTGGACTGCTTTCGCCGGCCAGTGCGCCCAAGAGACATCCGAAGGCATTGCCTCGGTCGCTAAGGACACCTGGTACGTTTTCCCAGACGTGCGCTGCCGGCGGGCGGCGGGTTTCGAGGCGGGCTTGATCGATGGCATTTGCGAGCTCCACGTAACTTAGGGTTAGGGCACCGCGCGGATCGTCCAGCCCATGGCGGGCACCGGCGATGCTGAACGCTTGGCAAGGGGTTCCTCCGACCAGGATGTCGGGGGCTGCTACAGCGCCGGCGAGCACCTGGTCAGCGATCCGCGTCATGTCCCCGAGGTTGGGCACCTTGGGGTAGTGGTGGGCGAGGAGTGCGCAGGGGAACGGATCGATTTCGGCGAACCAGGCTGGCTCCAGGCCGAGTGGTTGCCAGGCGAGGCTGACGGCCTCGATACCGCTGCAGACGCTGCCGTACTGCAGTGGGGGCCTGTGGGGTTGAGGGTGCATTGGGTTATCTCCTGTTCATGGGCTCGGCGGCAATGCGCTCGCCGAACCGCTGGTTTCGGATAGGCAGGAGAAAGGTGCCGAGGGCCTGGGCCTTCGGCTGTCGAGGAAGAAACCACCTGTGAACTGATGCAGGGAGTGGCCGTCGTCAAAGCCATCCGCTGTCGATTGCACTCGACCCTTGTCGTGGCTGGGGTCGAAAATCCTTTGGCGCGCATCTGCGCACAAAAGGAACCCGTTGTTTCACCGGCGGGCACCGGCACTGAATACCGTTCGACCCGAAGGGTCTCCTGGGGGCTCGTTCTGCTATCGAGCGAGGCAAGGCACCAGGGGACCCGTCGGAACGAAAAATCAGCCGATCAGAGCGTCCGTGAGATACGGGCTGCGGATGAATCCGCCTTCTCGTCAAACCAGCGAAACTCCGGCGACGGGCACACGTTGCAGAAGGATGGTGCGTGCTGGGTTCCTCGCGGGCGCGAGGTATGCGCATCGACCGTGGTCGATACGATGGGGGAGGTGGTGGAGCCTCGACCTATTTTGAGGTCTGTCGCGGCTTGCGTGTCGCGCTGCGTTTTGCGCTGGCTTGCTGGATGGGCAGGGTGCCTTTGCAATCGGGATAGTTGCGGCAGGACCAGAAAGGACCGGTCTTGCCGGTGCGTTGACGGGTGGCGCTGCCACACAGCGGGCAGGCGGGGCCCTCGGGTAACTTGATGGACAGGGTGGTGCCGCGATACTGCTGCACGAGCTGGGTGATCCACATGGATTGCTTCTCGACGAAGGTATCCAACGTCATGCTGCCTGCTTCGATCATGTCCAGAGCCTGCTCCCAGACGGCGGTGGTGCCGGGGTCGGTAATGGCTGCTGGCACCGCATCGATGAGGGTGCAAGCCGCCTCTGAGGCGCGCACGGCACGACCTTTCTTGACTAGGTAGCCACGGTCGAGCAGGCCTTTGATGATGCTGGCGCGCGTGGCTTCGGTGCCGATTCCTGTGGTTTCTTTCAGCTTCTGCTTCAACCGGGGATCGGTGACCAGCTTGGCGACACCCTTCATGGCCTTGACCAGATCGCCCTGCGTAAAAGGTTTGGGCGGTAGTGTCTTGAGTGCTTTCAGATCGACGTGGCCGACCTGGCAGGACAGCCCTTCGCGCATGGCTGGCAACACCTGGCTGCGCGCTGTCGATTCGCCGTCCGCGTCGTCCGCTTCCGGTACGGCCAGCACCTGGTGCCAGCCGGAGATGATCACCTGCTTGCCGATGGCTTGGGAAACTCTGAAAAAAACTTTCTGATTTGGCAAAATACCGCGACCCCACCCACCGAGTTTCCCGATGAAGCAGA
>NZ_JBXAFK010000094.1:0-9890 GCF_058793055.1 Pseudomonas sp. MPR-R2A5 | reverse complement strand
AAACACGCGTTATCGTTGACGTTTTTCGCGAGCAAGCTCGCTCCTACAAAAAAGCCTTAACTGAACGGCATTAGGGCTTGCCCCTCCCACATTTTGAATTTACGCGCCGCGAAAATCGCCGGCATTCAGGCCGAATCGACTCATCTTGTTGTACAACCCACCCCGCGATACGTTCAGTTGCCGGGCGGCCAGGCGGATGTTGCCGCCGGTGCTTTTGAGTGCGGCGACGATGGCGTGCATTTCGTGGCTGCTCAGGTCCTGGGCGGGCTGAGGTTCGTGGTGGCGCAGCGTGGCGCGCGGTCTGGTTTCCAGAGGCAGATCGGCCGCCTGGATCAACTCGCCTGTCGCCAGGTTGGTGGCGCGCTCGATGCTGTTTTCCAGCTCGCGCACATTGCCCGGCCAGGCGTAGGCCGAGAGCAATTCCAGCGCCTCCGGGGCAAAGCCCTGCACCGCTTTACGCAGCGAACGAGCACAGCGTGTAAGGAAGTGCCGCGCCAGCAACGGGATGTCTTCACGGCGCATGCGCAACGGCGGTACGGTCAGGTTCAGTACGTTGAGGCGGTAGTAGAGGTCTTCACGGAACGCGCCTTCGGCCACCGCCTGGCTAAGGTTGCGGTGGGTCGCGGCGATGATGCGCACGTCCACCTGCCGTGAGTTTTTCGCGCCGACGCGGGTGATCTCGCCTTCCTGCAACACTCGCAGCAGGCTGACCTGAGCGTCGAAGGACATATCGCCAATCTCATCCAGAAAGATCGTACCGCCATCCGCCAGTTCAAACTTGCCCGCCGACCCGCCACGGGCCGAGCCGGTGAATGCGCCTTCGACATGCCCGAACAGCTCGCTCTGCACCAGGTCGCGTGGGATCGCGCCGCAGTTGACCGCCACGAACGGGCCGTTGGCGCGGTCGCTGGCGTTGTGGATGGCCTGGGCGAACAGTTCCTTGCCGGTGCCGCTTTCGCCGAGGATCAGGGTGGTGGATTCACTGCGACTGGCGATACGCCCCAGGTGCAGCGCGTCCTGGATCGCCCGCGACGTGCCCTGGATGGTGTCGAAGGTATAGCGGGCCTGGGTGCTGATGATGCGCCGGGTGATTTCGCGGATGCGGCGGTTCTCGCGCAGTGACACGATCACCCCGCCCTGCTCCAGCGGGCACACCGAGACCAGGCAGGCGAGCTGGCTGCGGTCGCGCAGGTGGAAGGTGCAATCGAGGTCACGCACCGGCTCACCGCCGCGTAGAAGAATGGCGTCACTCAACTCACTGCGGCCCAGGCGCTGGAACGGGCTGCCGATCAGTTCCAGCCCCACCCCGAACAGTTGCCGGGCATAACGGTTGAGCGCCTTGATGCAGCCACGCTCATCGAGCACCACCAGGCCCTCGTTGAGGACTTCGAGCACGGTTTGCTGCTCTTCCAACAGCGCTTGCAGGGCCATCTGGCGAGAGACCGCTTCGGCGGCGGCTTGCACGGTGCCGAGGGTGTGAAAGTGAAACCAGCCGGGCTCGGCGGTGAGGGTCAGCATCGCCAGGGTCTGGCCCTGGGCATTCCTGATCGGCGCGGCGGCGCAGTGCATGCGGCGTTGGCGCAGGCCACTGCCGAAGTTCTCCTCGGCCAGCACGTACACCAGGCGGTCTTCGGCCAGGGCCAGGCCGGTGCAATTGGTGCCCTGGACTGATTCGAGCAGGCGACTGCCGACGGGGGTGATGTCCAGCCCGCAGAAATACAGGGTGATGCCGTCGGCGTCGGTGAGGTTGATATGGCCGCGAGGGTTGTAGGCCAACAAGCCGTGCATGACTTGCGCGGCGGCGGCGATCAGCACGCGGTGGCTGGCCAGGGTGGTCGCCAGCGTGTCGGCGGCGGCGAAGCGGTATTGACTGTCCTGCGGGTCGATATCGGCATCGACACTGCGCCGCCACGAGTCCCAGATTACCTGGCGCACCTCGGCCGGGCGCTGCACCTGCCCGGCCAGGCAGGCGCGCCACGCGTGTTCCAGCGCGGCAATGGGGCCGTCGTTCAGCGCCGCCGGCCCCAGGGCCGTCAGGTAGTCGAGGTCTTGCATGCTGAACGCCATGCTCATCGTGAGGTACCCATGTTCATGTTTTTGACATGTCAGTATAGGCATGTCATCAGAATGAACACATTTTGTTTATTGTATTTTATAAACTGTTAATTATCAGTCACTTATAAATTGGCATAACCTTTGCTCCTGCCCCTTTGCCAGTCAGGGCTGTCCTGCGGCCAACAATAAAAAGGGGTCATTTCATGAGTACACAGAATATCCGCCTGGGCTTGATCGGTGCTGGTCGCATGGGCAGCTTCCACGGTTTGACCGCTGCGCGACACATCCCCGGCGCGACCCTCGCCGCCATCGCCGACCCCACTCCCGGCCAAGCCGCACGCCTGGCGGCCGAACTGGGGGTGGACAAGGTCTACACCGACCCGCAGCAGTTGCTCGACGACCCGGACATCGACGGCGTCCTCATCGCCGCCCCCGCCCGCAGCCACGCCGAACTGGTGATCAGCGCCGCTCGCGCCGGCAAGGGGATCTTCTGCGAAAAACCCATGGCCATCACCCTCGACGAAGCCGACCGCGCCATTGCCGCCGCGGCCGATGCGCGCGTGCCGCTGCAGGTCGGTTTCAATCGGCGCTTCGCCAAGAGCTTCCGCACCGCCCACCTCGACGTGGCGGCCGGCCGCATCGGCACGCCGCAGCTGTTGCGCTCGCTGACCCGCGACCCGGCACTCAATAACCCGGCCAATTCGCCGCAATGGGTGATCTTCCTGGAAACCCTGATCCACGACTTCGACACCCTGCGCTACCTCAACCCCGGTGCCGAAGCGGTGCAGGTGTATGTGATGGCCGACGCACTGATCGCGCCGGAGTACAAAAGCAAAGGCTTCCTCGACACCGCCGTGGTCGCGATCCGCTTCGACAACGGCGCCATCGCCACCGCCGAGGCCAACTTCCAGGCAGTGTACGGCTACGACGTGCGCGGCGAAGTGTTCGGTAGCGCCGGCATGCTGAGCATGGGCAGCCTCAACGACTCCGACCTGGTGCGCTACCTGGCCCAGGGCATCCAGGCCGACACCCAGCGTATGGACACCGACCTGCTGCGCGACGCCTACATCGCCGAACTCAACCACTTTGTCGACTGCTTGCGCAGCGGCGCCAAGCCCATGGCCAGTGGTGAAGACGCGCGCGCCGCCCTGGCGATCGCCCGCGCCTGCATCGAGTCGTTCGAAACCGGCAAGGCCGTGGCCGTGCAGGGAGCCCGCTGATGAGCCCGTTCAAACTGGCGATCAGTGCCGAGATGGTGTTTCTCGACCTGCCCTTCATCGAGCGCGTGAAGCGCATCCACGCACTGGGTTTCAGCGCCGAGATCTGGAATTGGACCCACAAGGACATCAGCGCCCTCGCCGCCACCGGCGCCGATTTCACCTCGATGACCGGCTATATCAGCGGCAGCCTTACCGACCCCGACGGCATCCGCCAACTGCTCGACAGCGCGCGCGAATCCATCGGCGTCGCCGAGCGCCTGAACTGCCCCAGCCTCAACCTGCACGGCACCGGCCTGGGTGACGGCGGCCTGCCGGTGCAGCCCGTGGGCCAGACCACCGGGCGCATGTGGCTGAGCGCGTGCAAGACACTGGAAAAAATCGCGCGCCTGGGCGAAGACGTCGGCCGCGTGTTCCTGCTGGAAAACCTCAACACCGAGGTCGACCACCCCGGCGTTCCGTTCGCCCGCGCCGACGACACCCTGGCGCTGATCGAAGCGGTGGGCAGCCCGCACCTGAAGATGAACCTGGACCTGTACCACGCGCAGATCGGCGAAGGAAACCTGATCGAACTGATCCAGCGCGCAGGCAGCGCCATCGGCGAAATCCAGGTGGCCGACGTGCCCGGGCGCAAGGAGCCTGGCACCGGCGAAATCCACTACCCGGCCATTGCCAGGGCCCTGCACGCCATGGGCTACAACGGCGTGGTCGGCCTCGAAGGCTGGGCCAGCGGCGACAGTGAGTTGGCCCTGGAGCGTTTCCGTCAAGCGTTCACCCTATAACAATAAAAGGAACACCCTCATGCATCGCTATTCATTGCTTGTTGCTGCGTTTTTACTGCTGTTCAGCCAATGGACCTTCGCCGCGTATCGCATCGGCGTGAGCATCGCGCGGGTCGACGATAATTTCATGACCTACGTGCGCACCGGCCTGGAAAATGCCGCTAAACAACAGGACGTGCAGATCCAGTTCGAAGACGCCCAGGGCGACGTGGTGCGCCAGCTCAACCAGGTCGAAGGCTTTCTCAACCAGAAAGTCGACGCCGTGATCGTGCTGCCGGTGGACACCGCCGCCACCGCCAACATGACCCGCGCCGCCGTAGCGGCCAAGACGCCGCTGGTGTACGTCAACCGCCATCCGGATGAGCGCACTTTGCCCAAGGGCGTCGTCACCGTGGCGTCCAACGATATCGAAGCCGGGCGATTGCAGATGCGCTACCTCGCGGACAAACTCGGCGGCAAAGGCCATGTGGCGATCATCATGGGCGACCTCGCGCAGAACGCCACCCATGACCGCACCGAAGGCGCCAAGCAGGTGCTCAAGGACTTTCCCGGCATCAAGGTGGTGGAGCAGCAAAGCGCCGAGTGGCAACGCAGCAAGGGCATGGACCTGACCAGCAACTGGTTGCTGGCGGGCACGGAGTTCGATGCCATCGTGGCCAACAACGATGAAATGGCGATTGGCGCGGCCATGGCCTTGCAACAGGCGGGCAAGGCCAAGGGTGAGATCGCAATTATCGGCATCGACGGCTTGCCCGACGGCTTGGCGGCGATCAAGCGAGGCATGCTCACCGCCTCGGTGTTCCAGGACCCCAAGGCCCAGGCCACTCAGGCAGTGCAGTCGGCGATCAAGATGATCAAGGGCGAGCCGATCGAGTCGGAGGTGTGGGTGCCGTTCGAGCTCATCAAGCCTGAACAGGTGGCGGTGTTCGAACAGCGCTACAAATAAATCGAAGATAAGGACATCCAACTGTGGGAGGGGCAAGTCGAATCGTCGCCCCGCCCCTCCCCCACACCTGGATCTCAATCAGTCCAGGTCACTTGCGTCATGCCGCTCGGCCAACTGCTCATGGGGCTCACCCGAGACCCGATTCACCCGCCGCCCACGCTGCACCGCCGGCCGCGCTTCAATCGCCTCCGCCCAGCGCTGTACATGTTTGTACTCATGCACCGACAGAAACTCCGCGGCCCCATACAAGCGGCCTTTGACCAGCCCGCCGTACCACGGCCAGATGGCAATGTCGGCGATGGTGTATTCATCCCCGGCGATGTATTCGCTCACCGCCAGGCGTTGGTCAAGCACGTCCAGTTGGCGCTTGGTCTCCATGGCAAAACGGTTGATCGGGTATTCCATCTTGCTCGGTGCATAGGCATAGAAATGCCCGAAGCCACCGCCCAGGTAAGGCGCGCTGCCCATCTGCCAGAACAGCCACGACAAGCACTCCGCGCGGGCCGCTGGCTCGGTGGGGAAGAACGCGCCGAACTTCTCGGCCAGGTACTGCAGGATCGCGCCGGACTCGAACACGCGAATCGGCTGGGCGCCGCTGTGGTCCATCAAGGCCGGGATCTTGGAGTTCGGGTTGACCGCGACAAAGCCGCTGCCGAACTGGTCGCCATCGCCGATCTTGATCAGCCAGGCGTCGTACTCCGCGCCGCGGTGCCCCAGGGCCAGCAATTCTTCGAGCAGGATGGTGACCTTCTGCCCGTTGGGCGTGGCCAGGGAATACAACTGCAACGGGTGCTTGCCGATTGGCAGTGTCTTTTCATGGGTGGCGCCGGCAATCGGGCGGTTGATGCTGGCGAAGGTGCCGCCGCTTTCGGTGTCCCAGGTCCAGACTTTCGGGGGTACATACTCGGTCATGCTTACGACTCCAGCAGCGTTTGCGATCAGCGAAGCGCTTGAGACTAAACCAAAGACGGGTGGTGCGTCACACTCCCCGCCTCAGCGTGCCGGGGTACCTGCACACGCAGGGCGATCAACAACGCCGCCAGCAGCATCAAGCAACCCGCGCCCAGAAACACCCCGTCGATACCGGTGGCACTGAACATCGCGCCCCCGCCAGCGGCACCCGCCGCGATTGCCGATTGCACCGAAGCGACCACCATGCCACCGGCACTTTCCGCCTGATCCGGCACCGCACGCGCCACCCAGTTCGACCACGCTACCGGCACGCCGCCGAAGGCCATGCCCCACAGCGCCAGGAGCAACGCCTGGCCCGGCAGCGATGCCGGCAGCAGCACCAGGGCCAACGCAGCGACGCCCACCAGGACCGGCATCAACACCAGGGTTCCACGGGGATTGCGCACCAGCAACCACCCGGCCAGCAGCGTGCCGACAAAATTCGCCACGCCAAACCCCAGCAGCATCAGTGCCAGCCCTTGGGGGCCGACCCCGGTGGTGCTTTCCAGGAACGGGCGAATGTAGGTAAACAGCGCGAAGTGCCCGGTGTGCACCAGCACGCAGCCGAACATGCCCACGGCAATGCCGGGGCGCAGCAGTACATCAAGCACGGTGCGCAGGCGTGCGGTGCCACGGGGTGCCAGGCGTGGCAGTGTGAACAGCTGGAACGCCAGGGTCACCACGCCAACGACGGCGGCAGCAACAAACGCGCTGCGCCAGCCGTACAGGCCGCCGAGGTAGCTGCCCAACGGCACTGCGACGACGGTACCCAGCGCAATGCCGCTGAAGATGATCGACAGGGCACGGGGCAGCAACGCCGCCGGTACCAGGCGCATCGCAACCGCCGCCGCCATGCTCCAGAAACCGCCAAGGGCAATGCCCAGCAAGATGCGCATCAACAACAGCACCAGCAGGCTGGACGAGAACGCCACCAGCAGGTTGGACGCAATCATCAGCGTGGAGAACCCCAACAGCACCAGGCGCCGGTCGATACCGCGCGTCAGGCCAGGCACCAGCAACCCGGCGAACAAGGCCACCACCGCCGTGACCGTGACCGCTTGCCCGGCCAACGCTTGGGACACGCCCAGGTCCAGGGCCATCGGCGTCAGCAGGCTGGCCGGCAGGTACTCCGCCGTGAGCAGGCCGAACACGCCCATCGCCAGGGAAAACACCGCCATCCACGCCGGCGTGGTCGGTTCTACCCTGCAATCGACAGGGGCATGGGACACACAATCATTCATCACAAGACATCCTCAGGCATTAGCGTGACGGCCAGTCTAGGTTCCGCTCTCTGGATGATCTATGATTAAAACCCTTGAGTTTTTGACCGAAACCCCGAATATGCCAACCGACAACGCGTTCGCCCTGTCCTCCGAACTGATCAATGAGCTGCTGCGCAGCATGCGCCTGCGCGGCGTGCAGTACCGGCGCATCCAGGCCGGGCCGGTGTTCGGTATCGGCTTTGCGGCCAAGCCGGGCCACGCGTATTTCCATTTTCTGGCCGCCGGCTGCGCGACCCTGCGCCTGCAGGACGGCAGCCTCTTTGAGTTGTCGGCCGGTAATGCGGTGTTCATCGCCCATGGTGGCGCCCACGCGTTGTTGTCCAAAGCGGATGACCCCGTGCAGGACATCGCCAGCTTCGACGCCGCACCGCTGGGCGATACCGTGTGTGCCGTGAATGCCTCGCCCGATGAGCCGCCCAGCACCCTGCTGTTCAGCGCCTGCATGGAGTTCGAGCTCGACAGCATCCAGGGCCTTGGCAACCTGATGCCGGCCTTGATGCTGATCGACGCCGGGGGCCAGCGTTACCCCGGCTTGATGCCGATCCTGGCGGTGATGGAACGCGAAGTCTCCAGTGCCCGCGTCGGTTATGCCGGCATCCTCGCGCGCCTGGCCGATGTGGTGGCGGCGATGATCGTGCGGGGCTGGGTCGAATGCGCCTGCGCCAATGCATCGGGCCTCGCGGCCGCCTTGCGCGACACCCGGTTGGCGGGCGCCCTGCTCGCCCTGCACCAGCAACCGGGGCGCGACTGGAGCGTGGCCGAACTGGCGGCGCACTGTCATACCTCACGTTCGGTGTTCGCGGATCGTTTCCAGGCCACCCTGGGGGTACCACCGCTGCGTTACGTGACCGAACTGCGCATGCGCCTCGCCAGCCAGTGGCTGACCCTGGAGCGCCTGCCCATCGAAGAAGTGGCGTACCGACTCGGCTATACCTCCCAGGCGGCCTTCAGTCGCGCCTATAAACGCATCACCGGGCAACCGCCGGGCGCCAGCCGCCAAGGTTTCAGGAGCCCGGCATGAACGCCGGGCTGGAAGACATCCTCGCCGAGCACCTGCACGTGGTGTTCTGCGGCATCAACCCCGGCAAGGGTTCCGCTGCCCTCGGCCTGCACTTCGCCAACCGCAGCAACCGCTTCTGGCGCACCCTGCACCTGGCCGGTTTCACCCCCCATGAAATCCGCCCCGAGCACGGCCGCACGCTGTTGCACTACCACTGCGGCCTGACCACGTTGGTGGAACGCCCCACGGCCAGCGCGGGTGAACTGGCGCGACATGAGTTCACACAGGCGGCGGCGGGCTTCGAACAGAAGATCCGCCACTACGCGCCGCGCTTCGTGGCGTTTCTCGGCAAGCCCGGCTACAGCGCGTTAAGCGGCCAACGCGAGATCGGCTGGGGCTTGCAGCCAAAGGTGTTGGGCGGTGCGTCAGTGTGGGTACTGCCCAACCCCAGCGGGCGCAACCTGGCGTTCAGCCTGGAGCAGTTGGTGCAGGCGTATCAACAATTGCGCCGGGCGACCGAGTGCCCTTAATCTCTTGAGCTCGTCACCCTGATAGCAATGGAGGCTTCATGAAACTGATCGGCATGCTGGACTCGCCTTACGTACGCCGCGTGGCAATTTCCCTGGACTTGTACGGGGTGGATTTTGAGCATGAACCCTTGTCCGTGTTCCGCACCTTCAACGAATTTGCGCAGATCAACCCGGTGGTCAAGGCGCCTACCCTGGTGCTGGACGATGGCACGGTATTGATGGACTCCAGCCTGATCCTGGACTACCTCGAAGCCTTGGCCCCGACTGACAGGAAGCTGCTGCCCCAACAACCGACGGCACTTGCCAAGGACTTGCAGGTTCTGGGACTGGCGCTGGCAGCCTGTGAGAAGAGCGTGCAGATCGTCTACGAACACAACCTGCGCCCGGCCGAGAAACTGCATGCACCCTGGCTTGAGCGCGTGACCGGCCAACTGCTCGCGGCCTATGCGTTGCTGGACAAGCAAGTGGGCAACAGCGAAGCACTGACCCAGGCCTCGATTACCGCGGCGGTTGCTTGGTCGTTCAGCCAGTTCACCGTGGCATCGGTGGTCAAGGCGGATGCGTTTCCTAATCTGCAACGGCATGCCGAGCGGCTGGAGCAGCATCCGGCGTTCAAGCGTTACCCGATTGAATAAGCGATGCAGTTCAAATGAGAGAGGAGGCCTGCCCCCGATGGCGGTGGTCAGTGACGGACGAACTGACTGATACACCGCCATCGGGGGCAAGCCCCCGATAACCATGGGTATCAGGAGCAACTTTGTAGCAGCCCCGGTAACCACGATGCGAAGCGAGCCGCTCTTGATCTTGCCGTTGCTTTAGATCTTGATCTTGCTTTTGATCTTGATCTCAGGCGCCCCGTTAAACCACGCTGGCCGGAATTCGATATTGATTTGGGGGGTAAACCGGCAGGGATGCCGGTTTAGCCGCCCCGCGCCATGGATGGCGCGGGGCGGCGGCCCCCCAAATCAATGTCGGATTACGGGCACACCGAGCCTAGGCGAGGTGCCGAGTGGTGGGGCAAAGCGTTTTTGGTTACTTTTGGCGCTTTTCTGTATGGACCGGACACATGGTGGACACATGTGCGGGGACATGGTTGACACATTATGGACCATAGTCAGGTTTGCTC
>NZ_JBXAFK010000093.1:0-10558 GCF_058793055.1 Pseudomonas sp. MPR-R2A5 | reverse complement strand
TCGCGAGCAAGCTCGCTCCTACAGAAGGCGATGTACGCTTAACTGAACGGCATTAGGGCTTGCCCCCGATAGCAGTGTCAGCCACCAGATGCCTCCACTGACACTCCCCCGACTACCGGCTATTGTCAGAAATTTTCCACAGGAGTACAAATGTACTCCATGACAAACCTGACCCCCCGCCGTACCGCCATCCTGACCTTCATCCGCGACCGCATCGCGCAGCAAGGCCAACCCCCCAGCCTCGCCGAGATCGCCGAGGCGTTTGGCTTCGCCTCCCGCAGCGTCGCACGCAAACATGTGGTGGCCCTGACTGAAGCCGGCTTCATCGAGGTCAACCCCAACCAGGCCCGTGGTATTCGCTTGCTCAACCAACCCGCCCGCCCCGAATGGCTGGACGTCCCCGTTCTCGGTCGAGTCGCTGCAGGCTTGCCCATCGGCACCGATGCCGAAGTCCACAACCGCCTGCAACTCGACCCTGCCACCTTTGCGAAAACCCCGGATTACCTGCTGCGGGTCCAGGGCGATTCGATGATCGAAGACGGCATCCTCGACGGTGACCTGGTCGGCGTGCGCCGCAGTGCCGAAGCGTTGAACGGCCAGATTGTGGTCGCGCGCCTGGACGGTGAAGTCACCATCAAACGCTTCGAACGTCACGGCGACCATGTCCGCCTGCTGCCCCGCAACCCGGCGTATCAACCCATCGTGGTAGGCCCCGACCAGGACCTGGCTATCGAAGGGGTGTTCTGCGGCCTGGTGAGGCAAGGCTGATGGGCGCCGTCGTAGCACTGGACTCGCTGTTCAATGGCGGCCGCGTCTGGAAGGGCCGGCCCGCCGTGCCTCCGGCCAGTGTGCACCCCACGGGGCTGGCGGCGCTGGATGCGGTGCTGCCCACGGGCGGCTGGCCGGAGTCGGCCCTGAGCGAAATCCTCATGGCCAAGGACGGTGTGGGCGAGTTGCAACTGGTGCTGCCCACCCTGGCGCGCTTATCGGCCGCCGGGGAACGCATTGTGCTGGTGGCGCCGCCCTACACGCCGTACCCCCACGCCTGGCAGAACGCCGGGGTGGATTTGCGTCAGCTTTCGGTGGTCCAGGCCGAAGAGCGCGACGCCTTGTGGGCGGTGGAGCAGTGCCTGCGTTCCGGCAGTTGCGGCGCCGTGTTGTGCTGGCCGCGCAAGGCCGATGACCGGGCATTGCGCCGTTTGCAGGTGGCGGCCGAAACCGGGCAGACCCTGGCGTTTGCCTGGCGCGCCTTGAGCGAGGCGATCAATGCGTCGCCTGCGGCCCTGCGCCTGGCCGTGGAGGCCAAGCCCGCGCAAGTGCGGGTGCTCAAGTGTCGAGGCGGGCTTGCTCATCCGGCGCCGATTGCGCTGGCCGGGCACTGAGGTTGATATGCGCTGGGTGTGTATTGTCTTCCCGCAATTGGCGCTGGACGGGGTGCAGCGCCTGCATCCCGAGGCGGATCAGCCCTTGGCGTTGCTGGCCGGTACGCCGCAGCGGCGCGTGTTGCAAACCGTCAACGCGGCCGCCCGTGCATTGGGCCTGCGCCCCGGCCAGTCGCTGACGGCGGCGCAGGCCCTGGCCAAGGGTTTTGCCTGCGCCGAGTACGACCCGGTGGAGATCGAGCGTTGGCAGCAGTTTCTCGCGGCCTGGGCCTACCAGTTCAGTTCCCAGGTCAGTGTGTTCTACCCCCGCGCGCTGCTGTTTGAAATCGAATCGAGCCTGGGGCTGTTCGGGCCATGGCCGCGTTTCGAAGCGCGCTTGCGCAAGGAACTGAACGAGCTGGGCTTTCGTCACCGCATCGTCGCCGCGCCCAACCCGGCGGCGGCGCGCGTGCTGGCCAATCTCTACGATGGGTTGGTCGTAGACGATGACGCCTTGATGCAGGCCCTGGCGCCGTTGCCTATCGACCGCGCCGGCCTCGAGCCGCAGGCCGCCATGGCCTTGTCACGCATGGGCCTGCGCACCTTGGCCCAGGTGCAGGCGTTGCCCCGGCATACCCTGGCGCGGCGCTTTGAGGCCAGCGTGCTCAAGCACCTGGATGCTCTTGGCGGATACCGGCCGCTGGCCCTGGCGTTCTATCAACCGCCGGACCGCTTCGATGTACGCATCGAGCTGAACTTCGACGTGCAATCCCACCAGGCGTTGCTATTCCCCTTGCGCCGGCTGACCGGTGACCTGTCGGCTTTCCTCTGCGGCCGCGACAGCGGCGTACAGCGTTTTGACCTGCACCTGGAGCACGCCCAGGCGCCGGACAGCGTGATCAAGGTTGGCCTGCTCAGCGCCGAACGTGAGCCGGCGATGCTCTTCGAACTGGCCCGCGGTCGCCTCGAGCACGTGCAGGTCACGTCACCGGTGCGCGGCTTTCGCCTGGTGGCCCAGGACCTGCCGGTGTTCGTGCCGCAGCGCAAGGACCTGTTCGACGACCGCCCGCAGCAGACCCTGCCCTGGGAACAGTTGCGCGAACGCTTGCGTGCACGGCTGGGGGATGATGCGGTGCAAGGCCTGCGTTTTCACGCCGACCACCGCCCCGAATGCGCCTGGCAAGCGGCCGCCGACAGCCGCCCGTGCCCAAGCCTGGACAAGGTGCAGCGCCCCGGCTGGTTGCTCAACGAACCGATCTTGCTGGCCGAGCAGGGCGTGCAGGTCTTGATGGGGCCGGAGCGTATCGAATCCGGCTGGTGGGATGGCGCCGATATCCGTCGCGACTACTACCTGATCCAGACCCGCGCCGGCCAGCAAGGCTGGGCCTACCGCACCGTGGGGCAACACGATGGGTTGTGGCTGCAAGGCTGGTTCGCATGAACCACCGCAGGCTGTCGCCACCTTCCCACCGTGAGCTGCAAGCATGAGCTACGCCGAACTGCACTGCCTGTCCAACTTCAGTTTCCAGCGCGGCGCCTCCAGCGCGCTGGAGTTGTTCGAGCGGGCCAAGCGTCAGGGCTACAGCGCGCTGGCGATCACCGACGAGTGCACCCTGGCGGGTATCGTGCGGGCCTGGCAGGCGGCTAAGGCGGTGGAGTTGCCGTTGATTATCGGCAGCGAGATGCGCATCGAAAACGGCCCGAAGCTGGTGCTGCTGGTGGAAAACCTCAGCGGCTACCAGCACTTGTGCCGTTTGATCACCCTGGCCCGACGGCGGGCGGAAAAGGGGCGCTATCGCCTGCTGCAAGAGGACTTCGAGCAACCCCTGCCTGGGTTACTGGCGCTATGGGTCGCCGCAGACAGCGACACCCAGGCCTCGATCCAATGGTTGCGCCGCACCTTCGCCGAGCGCCTGTGGCTGGCGGTGCATCTGCATTGTGGCCAGGACGATGCGCGCCTCCTGGAACAACGCCTGCACCTGGCCGCCAGCCTGCAACTTCCCGCAGTGGCCTGCGGCGATGTGCATATGCATGCGCGCGGCCGCCGCGCCCTGCAAGACACCATGACCGCCATCCGCTATCACGTGCCGGTGGCCGAAGCGGGTACGCGGTTGCACCCCAATGGCGAGCGGCATTTGCGCAGCCTGGAGGCCTTGGCCGCGTTGTACCCGCAAGCCCTGCTTGACGAAACCCAGGCGATTGCCCGCCGCTGCACCTTCGACCTCGGCCAGTTGCGCTACCAATACCCGCGCGAACTGGTGCCCGAAGGCCAAAGCGCGAAAACCTGGCTGCGCACCCTCACCGAAGAAGGCATTGCCCAGCGCTGGCCAGAGGGTGTCGACGCCAAGACCTTGCAGCAGATCAACCACGAGCTGCAGTTGATCAGTGAGCTGGGCTACGAAAGCTATTTCCTCACGGTGCATGACATCGTGCGCTTCGCCCGCAGCCGTTCGATCCTGTGCCAGGGGCGCGGCTCGGCGGCCAACTCGGCAGTGTGTTTTGCTTTAGGCATTACCGAGATCAACCCGAGCCTGATGAACATGCTGTTCGAGCGCTTCCTGTCCAAGGAGCGCAATGAGCCGCCGGACATCGACGTGGACTTCGAACACGAACGCCGCGAAGAAGTGCTGCAATACGTGTTCCAGCGCTATGGCCGTACGCGCGCGGCCCTCACGGCGGTGGTCAGCAGTTACCACGCAGCCGGCGCGGTGCGCGACGTGGCCAAGGCCCTGGGGTTGCCGCCCGACCAAGTCAACGCCCTGGCCGAATGCTGCGGGCGCTGGAGTGATGAGGCACCGCCGCTGGAGCGCCTGCGTGAAAGTGGTTTCGACCCTGAAAGCCCAGCGTTGCGCCGGGTACTTACGTTGACCCGGCAACTGATCGGCTTCCCCCGGCACCTGTCCCAGCACCCCGGTGGTTTCGTGATTTCCGAACACCCGCTGGATACGTTGGTGCCGGTGGAAAATGCCGCCATGGCCGATCGCACGATCATCCAGTGGGACAAGGATGACCTCGACGCCGTCGGCCTGCTCAAGGTGGATATCCTCGCCTTGGGCATGCTCAGCGCGATCCGCCGTTGTTTCGACCTGCTGCGCCGCCATCGCCACCGCGACCTGTCGTTGGCGACGATCCCCAAGGAAGACCCGGCCACCTACGCAATGATCAGCAAGGCCGACACCATCGGTGTGTTCCAGATCGAGTCGCGGGCGCAAATGTCGATGTTGCCCCGGCTCAAGCCGCAGAACTTTTATGACCTGGTGATCGAGGTTGCCATCGTGCGCCCTGGGCCGATCCAGGGCGGCATGGTGCATCCGTACCTGCGTCGGCGTAACAAAGAAGAGCCCACCACCTATCCGTCGCCGCAGCTCAAGACGGTGTTGGAACGAACATTGGGCGTGCCGCTGTTCCAGGAGCAGGTGATGCAAATCGCCATCGTCGCCGCCGACTATACCCCCGGCGAGGCCGACCAGTTGCGCCGTTCCATGGCCGCCTGGAAACGTCACGGCGGGCTGGAACCCCATCAAGTGCGCCTGCGCAACGGCATGCTGAAAAATGGCTACAGCGAAGCCTTTGCCGCGCAGATCTTCGAGCAGATCAAGGGCTTTGGCAGCTACGGGTTCCCCGAGTCTCACGCGGCCAGTTTCGCCTTGCTGACCTACGCCAGTTGCTGGCTCAAATGCCATGAGCCGGCGGCGTTCGCCTGTGCGCTGATCAACAGCTGGCCCATGGGGTTCTACAGCCCGGACCAGATCCTGCAGGACGCCCGCCGCCATCGCTTGCAGATTCGTCCGGTAGACGTGCAGGCCAGTGACTGGGAGTGCAGCCTGGAACCCATCGACGGCCAGCAACCGGCGATCCGCCTGGGCTTGCGTATGATCTCCGGGTTTCGCGAAGAGGATGGGCGGCGTATCGAAGCGGCCCGCCAGCGCCGCGCCTTCAGCGATGTGGCCGATCTCGACGAACGCGCCGGGCTGGACGCCCGCGCCGAGGCCTTGCTGGCGGATGCCGGTGCCTTGCGCGCGTTGGCCGGCAACCGGCACCAGGCACGCTGGGATGTGGCGGGGGTGCACAAGCAACTTGGGTTATTTGCCGGCTTGCCCAGCCCCGATGAAGCGCGGGTGGCGTTGCCGGTGCCCACGGTGGGGGAGGACTTGCAGGCCGATTACGTCACGGTCGGCACCACCCTTGGCCCCCATCCGTTAGCGCTGCTGCGTGATGAGCTGCGCAAGCGGCGCTGTCGCAGCTCGAACGAACTGCTGGCGGTGGAGCATGGGCGCAATGTCAGCGTCGCCGGGCTGGTGACCGGTCGCCAGCGCCCCGGCACCGCCAGCGGCGTGACCTTCGTCACCCTGGAAGATGAGTTCGGCAATCTGAACGTGGTGGTGTGGCGCGATCTGGCAGAACGCCAGCGCGCAGCCTTGGTGAATTCGCGGCTACTCAAGGTGGACGGGCGCTGGGAAGCGGTGGGCGAGGTACGGCACCTGATCGCCGGGCGCCTGACCGACCTGACGCCGCTGTTGGACGGCATTCCTGTGCGCAGCCGGGATTTTCACTGAGGGGAGTTGCCCAGTTCACGACGGATGAGCTATATGCAATGAAACGATTTATTACAGTCAGGCTCCAAGTTTTTATCAGTGGAACTGCACCACCGATCAATGTTTCTCTGCACCAAGAGCCTATCGATGCCTTTTTTATCCAACACCCACGGCTGTGAAGGCTGGGGCGGTGAAATGGCCCAGCGAATCCGTGCCTTCGACTGGTCGCACACCGACCTGGGCCCGCTGGATCGCTGGTCCACCAGCCTGGCCTGCACCGTGCAGATGATGCTGGCGTCGCCCGTGCCCATGGTGATGCTGTGGGGGCCGGCCGGCTACATGATCTACAACGACAGCTATTCCGTGTTTGCCGGTGGCCGTCATCCGTATTTGCTGGGCACGCCGGTGGAGCTGGGCTGGCCGGAAGTCGCCGACTTCAATCGGCATGTCGTGGACACTTGCCTGGCGGGTGGCACTTTGTCCTATCACAACAAGGAGCTGGTGTTGCTGCGCAACGGCCAGCCGGAAAACGTATGGCTGGACCTGTATTACAGCCCGGTCGCCGGAGATGACCAGCAGCCGGCCGGGGTCTTGGCGATCGTGGTGGAGACCACCGCCCATGTGATTTCCGAGCGCTTGCGCCAGGAGCTGACCCACAACCTGGAGCAGCGCGTTGCCGCCGAAGTGCAGGCGCGCTCCGTCGCCGAAGAGCAACTGCGCCAGTCGCAAAAACTCGAAGCCATTGGCGGCCTGACCGGTGGCGTGGCCCACGACTTCAATAACCTGCTGCAAGTGATCGCCGGCAATTTGCACCTGTTGGCCCGCCATGAGCCGGAAAACCCCCAGGTGCAGCGACGTGTCAACGCTGCCATTGCGGCGGTGGAGCGCGGTGCCAAGCTGTCCTCGCAATTGCTCGCGTTTGCGCGTCGCCAACCGCTGTCACCGGCGGTCTACAACCCGCAGCGCATCTACGCCGGTCTGGGCGAATTGTTGCAACGTGCATTGGGTGAAACCATCCATGTCGATGTGCAACTGCCCCAGGATTCCTGGTGCATCCACGTCGACCGCAACCAACTGGAAAACGCACTGCTGAACCTGGCGATCAATGCCCGGGATGCCATGAAAGGCGAGGGCGTGATTCGCATCACCGGCGAAAATATCATCCTCAACCCCAAGGATTGCGTCGGTAAAAGCCTGCAGCCCGGCGAGTATGTGCGCCTGGCGGTCACGGATATCGGCGTGGGTATGCCGGCGTCGATTCTGTCGCGGGTGTTCGAGCCGTTCTTTACCACCAAGCGCGATGGCCACGGTACGGGCCTGGGCCTGAGCATGGTGTTCGGGTTTGTCCGGCAAAGTGGCGGCCATGTCGAGGTGTGGAGCGAGGAAGGCAAGGGCACCGTGGTGCAAATGTATTTCCCGCGCAGCTTGGGCGAGGAGTGCCAGGAGATCGAACCCGAGCCGGTATCCCATGCCGCAGGCCAAGAGACCATTCTGGTGGTGGAGGACAACGAGGGCGTGCGATTGACCGTCGTGGAGCTGCTGGAACAGGCTGGTTATACCGTGCTGACCGCTGAAGACGGCGACCGGGCGATGCAGAGGCTGTTGGACGGAATGCGCCCCGATCTTATTTTTACCGACGTGGTGATGCCCGGCCGCGTCAAAAGTACCGACCTGGCGGACTGGGCCCGCGCCCAGCAACCGCCGGTGGCGGTGCTATTCACCTCGGGACATACCCGCGACATTCTCTCCACCAACCACCTGCTCAGTGCCGACATTCATCTGCTGAGCAAACCCTACAGCCCCGAAGCCCTGACGCAACGGTTGCGCAGCGTGCTTACCGCCCGTGTGGCTCAGACCGATTGAACGAGCCCCCGCCCGGCAGGCTCCGAACCAGGACCTGCCCATGACAAGGTTGACCATGACTTCACAGCGCACCCTCCCTCCGCTCACTGCTCAACGGCCCGGGTTTGTCCGGGTTCGCGGCGCCCGCGAACATAACCTGCGCAATGTCGATGTGGACATTCCACGGGATGCCCTGGTGGTGTTTACCGGGGTGTCGGGTTCGGGCAAGTCGTCGCTGGCCTTTTCCACGGTGTACGCCGAGGCCCAGCGCCGCTATTTCGAATCGGTGGCGCCCTATGCACGGCGCCTGATCGACCAGGTCGGCGTACCCGATGTGGACTCCATCGAAGGCTTGCCTCCGGCTGTGGCCCTGCAACAGCAGCGCGGTACGCCGAGTGCGCGTTCGTCGGTGGGCAGCGTGACGACCTTGTCCAGCCTGATCCGCATGCTGTATTCCCGCGCCGGCCACTATCCGCCGGGCCAGGCGATGCTGTATGCCGAAGACTTTTCGCCGAACCTGCCCCAGGGCGCCTGTCCGCAATGCCATGGCCTGGGCCGCGTGTATGAAGTGACCGAGGCGCTGATGGTGCCCGATCCGTCGCTGACCATTCGCCAGCGCGCCGTGGCGTCCTGGCCGCTGGCATGGCAAGGCCAGAACCTGCGCGACATCCTGGTGACCCTGGGTTATGACGTCGACATTCCCTGGCGCGACCTGCCGAAAAAGCAGCGCGACTGGATTTTGTTCACCGAAGAAACCCCGACCGTGCCGGTGTATGCCGGCTTCACCCCGGAGCAGACGCGCGACGCGCTCAAACGCAAGCTGGAGCCGAGTTACCAAGGCACTTTCAGTGGTGCGCGGCGCTACATCCTGCACACCTTCACCCACACCCAAAGCGCGCTGATGAAAAAGCGCGTCGCGCAATTTATGCAAGGCAGTGCCTGCCCGTTGTGCGCTGGCAAGCGGCTGACCCAGGCAGCGTTGTCGGTAAAGTTTGCCGGGGTGGATATCGGTGAGTTGTCGCAACTGTCGCTGGTACAACTGGCCGAGCTGCTGCGGCCGGTGGCGGCGGGGCAGGACACAATGAAGCTGTCGGTGGAAAAGCGCCTGGCCGCCCAGCGCATTGCCCAGGACCTGTTGGAGCGGGTCAGCACCTTGATCGAACTGGGCCTGGGGTATCTGTCCCTGGAGCGCAGCACGCCGACCTTGTCGTCCGGGGAGTTGCAGCGCTTACGCCTGGCGACCCAATTGGGCTCACAGTTGTTTGGTGTGATCTATGTGTTGGATGAGCCGTCGGCCGGGCTGCATCCCGCGGACGGTGAGGCGTTGTTCACCGCGCTTGAACGTTTGAAAGTGGCGGGCAACTCATTGTTTGTGGTGGAACATGACCTGGAAACCATGCGCCGCGCTGACTGGCTGATCGACGTCGGCCCGGCGGCGGGTGAACATGGCGGGCAAGTGTTGTACAGCGGGCCACCCGCCGGCTTGGCGGCGATCGAGGCGTCGCAGACCCGCGAGTACCTGTTTGCCGAGCGGCGCCCGTCGACGGCGTCGCAACGTCCACCCCAGGGTTGGTTGCAGCTCGAAGGCGTGACGCGCAATAACCTCAATGACTTGAACGTGGCGTTCCCACTGGGCTGCTTCACAGCGGTGACCGGTGTTTCTGGCTCGGGCAAGTCCAGCCTGGTCAGCCAGGCGTTGCTGGAACTGGTCGGCAGCGGCCTGGGCCGCGTGCCGGACAATGACGAGGAACGCAGCCTGGAAGATGACGCGCCGCAAACCAGTGGCGGGCATATCAGCGCCGGGCTGGAACACCTGCGCCGTCTGGTGCAGGTTGACCAGAAGCCCATCGGCCGTACCCCGCGTTCCAACCTGGCGACCTACACCGGGCTGTTCGACAACGTGCGCAAACTGTTCGCCGCCACGCCGGCGGCGAAGAAGCGCCATTACGATGCCGGCCAGTTCTCGTTCAACGTCGCCAAGGGCCGCTGCGCACATTGCGAGGGCGAAGGGTTTGTCAGCGTTGAATTACTGTTCATGCCCAGCGTGTATGCCCCCTGTCCGACGTGCCATGGGGCGCGCTACAACCCCGAAACCCTGGCGATCCAATGGCAAGGCCTGAACATTGCGCAAGTGCTGGGGCTGACCGTGGAGCAGGCGGTGGACGTGTTTGCCGAACAACCAGGCGTCCTGCGTTCGCTGCACGTACTGCGTGATATCGGCCTGGGTTACTTGCGCCTGGGCCAACCGGCGACCGAACTGTCGGGCGGTGAAGCGCAACGCATCAAGCTCGCCACTGAACTGCAACGCAATGCCCGTGGCGCCACCCTGTATGTGCTGGATGAGCCGACCACCGGCTTGCATCCACGGGATGTCGACCGCTTGCTCAGCCAGCTCAATCAGTTGGTGGACGCCGGGCATACGGTGGTTGTGGTGGAGCATGAAATGCGCGTGGTGGCCCAGAGTGACTGGGTGATCGATATCGGCCCGGGGGCAGGGGACATGGGCGGCAAGGTAGTCGCCAGCGGCGCACCGCAGAAGGTGGCCAGGAGCAAGAAGAGCCGCACCGCGCCGTTCCTTGCCAAAGAACTGCCCTGAATGCGGGAGGGGCGGAGCGACGCTTCGAGCGCATTTTTGTGGTGAGCGGGCTTGCCCTGATGCCGATCAGTTAAGGAGGAACACTGTAACTGTGGCCAGCGGGCTTGCTGTGGCGAGCGGGCTTGCCCTAATGCCGTTCAGTTAAGAGTACATCGCCTTCTGTAGGAGCGAGCTTGCTCGCGAAAAACGTCAACGATAACGCGTGTTTCCTGAATGAACGCGGC
>NZ_JBXAFK010000092.1:0-10979 GCF_058793055.1 Pseudomonas sp. MPR-R2A5 | reverse complement strand
GGGGGCAAGTCGAATCGTCGCACCGCCCCTCCCACATTTGGATCTGTATCTATCAGGTAGACCTGAGTCTGCTTTTGTTCTGGTTTTTGCGGCCCTGGAACCGACCGAAGTTGTGCCTGCTGTACTCGGTTAAGTGTGGGAGGAGGCAGTCTTTGAACACCATGGCTCAATGTGATGTGCCTTCGGCAAACTCCACCTTGTTCCCCACGTTGTACTTGCCCGAAGGTTTGTTCATCGGGATGCGCTTGATCTCCTTCAGCGTCTGGCTGTCATACACGATCAACGCGCCGTCGGTGGCCCAGATACTCAGCAGCAGGTAGCGGCCATCCCGGGTGAATTCCACATGGGCCGCGGTCTTGCCTGGCATCGGTCGCAGGGTGTGGGCGATCTCCAGGGTCTGCTTGTCGATCAGGTGGATCGCATCGTTGTCCGGCCCGAAGAACACGTCGCTCCACACATAGCGCGAGTTCACATGGCTGCGCATGAAAAAGCCTGGCCCGAGGGTGGGGATCTGTTTGATCAGCGTCCAGGTCTTGAGGTCGATCACCGAGATTTGCCCCTTGCTGATATTCGGCGTGGCAAATACCCACTGGCCATTGCGTTGCCAATACGTTCCCGAACCCAGGTGCGGCATGCCGGACAGCGGGATATCGGTGACCACCCGACCGCTGTCCAGGTCAATCACCTGGCCGCCCCCGGCTTTGCGTGAGGTGGCCACCAGTTGACGGTAATCCGGGGAGAAAGAAAAGTCATCGAGCACGTCCTGGGCCTGGATGCGCCGGGGTTCGAAGCTGGGCTGGGCGGCGGCATAGGACAACTCCCAGACTTCGTTCACGTCCTTGAGCGCCACGATAAAGCTGTTGCGCGGCGGCGCGGTGTAGACCGCGCTGACGCGGGAGGCTGTGTCCAGCGTCTTGACCAGGGACAGGTCGCGCGCATCCAGCAGCACCAGGTTGCCCGGCAGGTAGTTGCCCGCCAGCACCCAGCGCCCGTCCTTGCTCACCGCCAGGTTGCGGGTATTGAGCCCGACGCGGATTTCGGCGATCAGCTTGAGGTTGTGCAGGTCATATTGGCTGATCCAGCCGTCGCGCGAGGCGAAGTACACAAAACGCCCGTCGGGGGAGAATTTTGGCCCGCCGTGCACCGCAAAATGGGTGGGGAAGCGGTCCAGCACGGTAAAGGTGTCACCGTCGAGAATGTCGATGTGATGGTCGCCCGACTCCACCACCACGAACAGGTTGAGCGGGTCGGCGTGATGTTGCGGTGTGGTGGGCAAGCGGCTCACATCCGCCAATACCGTGTGGCTGCTACGGATAGCCTGCTCATCCCAGCTCACCGGCGAATCGGGCGGCTGTTGCAGCAAGCTCGCCAGGCCGTCGATCTGTGCCGCACTCAGCTGTGGCGCGAACGCGGCCATCTGGCTGGCGGGGCGGCCTTGTTCGATGACCTTGCGCACTTCCTCCGGCTTGATCCGCCCCAGGCTTTCCGGGAGCAACGCCGGGCCGCTGGCGCCGATGCGGTTGAGGCCGTGGCAGCCTGCGCAGAGGCGTTGGTAGTCCTCGGCCGGCGTTCCGTGGGCGGCCGAGGCCCAGAGCAGCGGCACCAGCAGCAGGCGTTTCATACCGCCACCGCTTCACGGGCCGGGGTCAGGCTGGCGGGGAAGTGCAGGGCGGTGTCGGCGAACAGGTTGACCACATGGCCAATCACGGTCAGGGTCGGCACCCCGGGCTCGCAGTCGGCGGCCAGGGTCGGTAACTGGCGCAGGGTGCCACGGGCCACGTGCTGGTCGGCGCGGGCACCATTGCTGATCAGCGCCGCGGGTGTGTCCCCCGGTAAACCCGCCGCAACCAGGTGTTCGGCGATCAGCGCCAGATTGGACAGGCCCATGTAGAACACCAGCGTCTGGCTCGGCTCTGCCAGGCTGGCCCAGGGCAATTTCAAGGCACCGTCGCGTTGCAGGTGCCCGGTGACGAAGCGGCAGGAGTTGACCAGGTCGCGGTGGGTCAACGGGATGCCGGCATAGGCGCTGCACCCGGACGCCGCGGTAATACCCGGCACCACCTGGCAAGGAATGCCCCGCGCCAGCAGGTATTCCAGCTCTTCGGCACCGCGCCCGAAGATAAAGGGGTCGCCGCCCTTGAGGCGCACGACCCGTTGCCCCTGGTCGGCCAGGTCGGCGAGCAGTTCGTTGAGCTGGTCCTGGGGCAGGCTGTGACAGCCGCTGGCCTTGCCCACATAGTGGCGCGCGCAGGTCAGCGGGATCAGGCTCAGCAGCTCGGCGCTGACCAGGCGGTCGAACACCACGGCATCGGCCTGCATCAACAAGCTCCAGGCACGCAGGGTCAACAGGCGCGGGTCACCGGGGCCGGCGCCCACCAACGCGACTTCGCCGGGGTGGAAGGGGCTGTGCAAACTGGCAGGTAGGGCGGTTGAAGTGTGCATGAGACGTCCTTGGTTCTTCATCAGGTAGGCAGCGCCCCCGGTTGTGTCACCGGGTGGTCGCGCCAGGGATCAGGGGGAGGGCCGCTGGGCGATCTCGGCGTCACTGAGGTGGCAGCCGGGGTCCGGGCCCCAGAGGTCGCCGTCGGCCCAGGCGCGGGTGCGCGTATTGCCGTTGCAGATCGGCAACCAATGGCACTCGGCACAACGCCCACCGATGGCACGCGGGTGTTCGCGCAGGCGCAGCAGCAACGGGTCGGGCTGGTCCAGCCAGAGTTGGCGGAAGGTGGTGTTGCGCACATTGCCCACCGAGTGCTGCCACCAGTAGGTGTCGGGGTGCACCTCGCCCGTGTTGTCGATATTGGCGATGCCGCTGCCGGAGGCATTGCCGCCCCAGTTGTGCAGCAGGTGCTCCAGCTGGGGGTAGTGTTGGGGCAGATGCTGGTGGACCCATTGCAGCAACAGCACGGCGTCGGCGTCGTTGTTGCCGCTGACGAAGTCACTGTCGATACCGTTTTCGATATCGCTCCAGGCCTGTTGGAAAATCAACCGCATGGCCTCGCGGCTCATCTGCCGGTGCGCGTCCAACTGGCGGCTGCGCTTGCCACGCCCGCTGTAGTTGAGGTGCGACAGGTAGAACTTCTGCACATCGTACGTGCGCATCAGCGCCAGCAGCTGCGGCAACTGCGCGTGGTTGTCCTGGGTCAGGGTGGTGCGCAGGCCCACGCGAATCCCGGCCTCGCGGCACAGGCGGATGGCGTGCATCGAGCGCTGGAAACTGCCGTGCAATTGGCGAAAGGCGTCGTGGGTCGCCTCCAGGCCATCGATGCTGATGCCCACATAGTCGAACTGCGCGTCGGCAACCTGCTGGATAGTGTGCTCATCGATCAACGTGCCGTTCGTCGACAGCGCCACGAAAAAACCTTTGTCGCGGGCATAGGCGCTGAGCTGGAACAGGTCCTCGCGCAGCATGGGTTCGCCGCCGGACAGGATCAACACACGCACCCCGGCGGCCTGCAGATCATCGATGACCTGAAGGGCCGCCGGGGTGTCCAGTTCATTGCGGAACACACTGTCGGCGCTGGTGGCGTAACAGTGTTTGCAGGTGAGGTTACAGCGCCGCAGCAGGTTCCAGATCACCACCGGCGGCCGATCGCTGCCGGGCGGCGATGTACGGGGTGGCGGGCATTGGCCGGCGAGGGTACGCAAGTACTGACTGATCCGCAGCATGGGGCGCTCCTACGAGTGGGCCGGCGGCAGGCGCAGGCCGGTTTTTTTCAGGATGCGGCTGCTCACCAGCATCTCGTCGGCGCGGCAGGCATCCCCCAGCAGGAACCGCAGGTGTTCGCGGTAGCTGTCGATTTCCTCACGGCTGCGCCCATGCACCATGGCGAACAGGTTGTAGGGCCAGCCGGGGCGGCGCGGACGCCGGTAGCAATGGCTGACAAACGGCTGCGCACCGAGCAGTTGACCCAGGCGCGGCAGTTGCGTGTCGAGTACGTCCCAGACCGTCATGCCGTTATGCCGATAGCCCAGGCGATAGTGGTTGGGCACCGCCGCGATACGTCGGATCGCGCCTTCGGCCTGCAGGCGCTTGAGCAGGTCGAGGGTCGATTCGAGGCTGATGCCCAACTGCTCGGCGAGCCAGGCCCACGGGTCTTCCACCAGCGGCAGGCCGCCTTGGGTGAGGGCGACCAGGCGCAGGGCCAGGGGGGTATCAGACCGGGAAATACAGACCGACATGGTAGGTGTGCTCCTTCGGCAGGTTGAGCACCGACAACCCGGTCAGGGCCTCGATGCGCGACAGGGTGGCGGCCAACTCCGTCTCGGTGGCGCAGGCGAGCACGAACCACATGTTCCAGCGGTGCTCGCGGCGGTAGTTGTGGGCGACCTGGGGCAGGGCGTTGAGCTGCTCGGCGACGGCGTCAAAGCGCGCCTCGGGTACGGCCAGCGCGGCCAGGGTGAAGGCGCCGCCGAGGCGCTCGATATCGAACATCGGGCCGAAGCGCGTGAGCACGCCGTCTTCGAGCAAATCATGCAGGCGGTCGAGCACTTCACCGGGGCGGCTGTGCAGTTCGGCGGCCACCTGCTGCCAAGGTTCGCGCACCAGCGGCAAGCCGAGTTGCAGGCGATTGATCAGGCGTCGGTCAAGATCATCCATGGGCCCATACCTGCGAAGGGGGTGGGGCAAAACGTCCGCCGCATTGCTTGAAGGCGCGCGTGCTGAACAGCAGTTGATAGGGCAGGTCGCTGAGCAGCTGCTGCTCCAGCAGCGCGTGAATCTGCGCCTCGACCGCGCGGTGCTCGCGGCCGTGGACCATGCAGAACAGGTTGTAGCGCCACTGCGGCAGGCGCCGGGGGCGCTGGTAACACAGGTTCACCCCCGGCGCGCGGCCCAGGCGCTGGCCGACTTCATCGACCCGCGCATCCGGCACATCCAGCACCAGCATCGCGTTGGCCACATACCCCAGGGCGCGGTGGTTGAGCACCAGGCCGACGCGGCGAAACAAGCCCTGGTCGCGCCATTGCTGCATCTGTTGCAGCACCTGGTCGTGATGGGCGCCGATCTGTTCGGCGAGGTCTTCATAAGGCCGCGTGACGATAGGCAAACCGCGCTCCAGGCACTGGCGCAGGTCGAGCATTTGTTCCTGGGTCAGCGGCGTGATCACGGGTGTTCTCCCAGGGAAAACCCGAGGTCGATGCGGTAGGCGGTGAGCATCGGCAAATCCAGCGGGGTGAGGCCGGTGTCTTTCTCCAGCTCATCAAGGATTTGCTCCAGGTGCTGGCGGTGCGGCCCGGTCAGCACGAACCACAGGTTGTAGTGATGGTCGCGGGCATAGTTGTGGTTGACCTCCGGATATTGGTTGATCCGCAGGGCCACCTGCTCCAGGCGTTCGACGGGTACCGCCAGCGCCGCCAGGGTGCTGGCCCCCGCGCGGGTGTGCTCGAACACCGGGCCGATGCGCGACAGGGCGCCGGCCAGTTCCAGGCGTTGCAGGCACGCCATCACCTCGGCCTCGCGGCAACCCAACACCTGGGCCATTTCCCGGTAGGGCTCGGCACACAGAGGCATGCCGTGTTGGAAGCGTTCGATCAATTGTTGGCTGAGCCGATCAAGGTCCATCTCAATACCCCATTTTTTGCGCACGGAGGCTGAAGAAAATGCCGCTGGGACTCTGGGCCGGCAATGTCTTCAGCAGGGTCAGGCGGTACGGGTCCCACACTTGCACCTGTTCGCCGTCGCGCACCGACAGCCACAGTTGCTCGCCACGCCCGCTGAATTCCATATGCAGCACACCGGGGCCAGGGCGCAGGTCGGCGACCACCTGGTGGGTCTCGCTGTCGAGCACCTGCACCCGGTCGTTATCTGGGTAGGCGAAGTTGACCCACAGCTGGCGCCCGTCGGGGCGCGCGGTGACAAAAATCGGTTGGCCGGCCACCGCGATCGCGGCGGTTTGCTGCCAGGTGCGCGCGTCCATCACCAGCACCTGGTGGCGACCCACGGCGGGTACGAAGGCCTGGTTGTCGGCGACGGCCCAGCCTTCCAGGTGGGGCATCTTGTAGACCGGCAGTTTGGCCTGGCCGCGTCCGTAGTCCTTGAGCACGCGCTGTACGCCGCGCTCGGGGTGCCACAGGTCGAGCTGGGCCATGCCGTCTTCACCGAACAGCCCGGCCATGTAGTAGCGGCCATCGGCGGTGATCAGCGCGTCATAGGGTTGCTCGCCGATGTCCTTGAAGCGGGTGATGCGCGGCGCGTTGCCGTGGCTGAAGTCAGCGCTCCAGATTTCGCCCGTGTCGAACAGGCTGAACACGAAGCGTTGGCCGGGCGCATCCACCAGGCCCACCACCCGTGAGCGCCTGCCGTCGGGCAGGGCGGTGGCGGGGATATCCGCGACTTGTTGCAAGGTGTCGGCGTCGAACACCTTGACCCCGCCCGGCACATAGTTGGACACGGCGATCAGGCGGCCATCCTGGCTGATGGCGCCACCAATGCTGTTGCCGCCCTGGACGATGCGCCGCTCGATGCGCTGGGTCAGCAGGTCGACCTTGGTCAAACCGCCGTCGCGGGCAAACACATAGGCGAAACGCTGGTCGCGGGAAAACACCGCCGAGGCATGGGACAGGTCGCCCAGCCCCTCGATGCGCGCCAGTTCGGTCATACCGGTGCTTTCGATGATCTGCACGCTGCCGCTGGCACGTTCGATCACCAGGCCCAGGTCGCCACTGCCGCGCAACGTGGGCTGAGTGCAGGCGCCGAGCAACAGGCACAGGGATAACAGGGCGGGACGCATCATGGTGCGGGGCTTCCTTGCAAGAGGCGGTCGACCAGCCAGGCGATATCGCCGGCACTGAGCAGTGGGCCCCAGCCGGGCATGGCGCGGGCAGGGCGGCCGTAGGTGACAGTGGCGATCAGGCTGTCGCGGCTGTGGTCGGCGAGGGCCTGGGGGGTGAGGGGCGGGCCCAGGCCACCGGTCAGGTGCAGGCCATGGCAGGCGCCGCAGTCCTGGGTCAGCAGGTGTTCAAGGCGGGCAGCGTCCGGGGTGGCCGCTGCCCGCGCGGGCATCAGCAGGAACAACGCCATGGCGGTACCGATTATCGATGCGTGCATGACGTGCTCCTTGTGGTTATTTCAAGGTCAGGACCCAATCGGCCAACACCTTGGCTTCGTCATCGGTGACCTGGTTCGGCGGCATCGGAATCGGCCCCCAGTTGCCCTGGGTGCCGTTCTTGATGTGGCTGGCCAGGGTCGTGGCGGCGTCTTTAACCCCGGCATTCTTGGCCGCGACATCCTTCAAGGCCGGCCCCACCAGTTTGCTGTCGATGGTGTGGCAACCCACACAGGGCTTGCTGTTGAACAGGTCGTGGCCGTCTTGCGCCAGCGCCGGTTGCAGGCCGATGGCCGCCGTGCACGCCAGCAGTGCGAGGAGAGTATTTTTCATTGCATGATCTCGTGTTGATGGGGCTCAATAAATGTCGTGTTGGGTGTTGTAGACGTTGAATTTTCCGGTCGGGGTGATCAGGCGCTTGTCCTTGATCACCTGCTTGAGCTTGAGGGTCTTGTCATCGATCACCACCAGCGCCGACTCTTCGGTCTGGCCGTTCCATACCGAGAACCACACCTCATCGCCCGCCTTGTTGTATTCCGGTTGCACAACGCGCAGGGCGCCTTGCTTGATCCCGGAATACTCGGCAATCGGCAGCACGGTGTAGCCTTTGTCCAGCTGGTTGATATCGAACACGGCGACCGATTGGCTGAGCTTGGCGTCAGGGTTGAGGGTGGTGTCGACGTACAGGTGATGGGAGTTGGGGTGGGTCTTGATAAACAGCGAACCGCCGCCCTGGCCCTTGAGGGATTCCACCTGTTTCCAGGCATATTGCGGGTGCTTGACCGGGTCGGTGCCGATCACCGAAATACCGCCGTCGCCCAAGTGGCTGGTGGCCCATACCGGCCCGAATTTGGGGTGGTTGAAGTTGGCGCCACGGCCGGGGTGCGGGGTCTTGCCGACGTCCACCAGGGCGGTGAGCTTACGCTCCTTGGAGTCGATCACCGCGACCTTGTTGGAGTTGTTCGCCGCCGTCATGAAGTAGCGGTGCGTGCTGTCCCAGCCGCCGTCATGCAGGAACGGCGCGGCGTCGATGGTGGTGATGGTGAGGTTCTTGATGTCCTGGTAATTGACCAGCATCACCTTGCCGGTTTCCTTGATGTTGACGATGAATTCCGGCCATTCGTGGGAGGCAATGATCGCCGCCACGCGCGGCTCGGGGTGATATTCCTGCTTGTCCACGGTCATGCCGCGGGTGGACACGATCTGCTTGGGCTCCAGGGTTTCACCGTCCATGATGGTGAACTGCGGTGGCCAGTAGGAACCGGCAATCGCGTACTTGTCCTCATAGCCCTTGAACTTGGAGGTCTCCACCGAGCGGGCCTCGATGCCCACCTTGATCTCGGCGACTTTGGTGGGCTCCAGCGGCCACAGGTCGATCATGTCGATCTTGGCATCGCGGCCGATCACCAGCAGGTAGCGACCGGAAGCCGAGATACGCGAGATATGTACGGCGTAGCCGGTGTCGATCAGCTTGATGATCTGCTTGGTGTCACCGTCCACCAGGGCGATCTTGCCGTCGTCGCGCAAGGTCACCGAAAACAGGTTTTGCAGGTTGAGTTTATTCAGTTGTTTTTTCGGACGGTCTTCCGGTTTGACCAGCACCTTCCAGGTCTTGAGGGTTTCGGCCATGCCCCATTCCGGCGGGGTGGGCGCAGTGTGCTGGATGAAGGTGGCCATGCTGGTGATCTGCGCCTTGGTCAGCGCGTTGGAGGTGCCCCAGTTCGGCATGCCGGCGGGAGAACCGTAGGTGATCAGCGCTTCCAGGTACGCCTGGCCACGGGCCTGGGTGATATCCGGTGTCAGCGGCTTGCCGGTGGCGCCTTTGCGCAATACCCCATGGCAACCGGCGCAGCGCTCGAAGTAAATCTGCTTGGAGGCGTCGAAGTCAGCCTGGCTCATATCGGGGGCGCCGGTGGTTTTCACCACGCCTGCCGCCGCGTCGCCATGGGCCGTGATCGGCAGGGCCAGGGCCAGGGCGCAGCTCAAGCTGGCGAGGCTCAATACCCAGGTTTTTCTGTTGCGAGTCAGCATTCCATTTCTCCTCAGGCAAGACCTTTGCGATGCCCGGCGAAGGCAGGGTAGAGCGCAGGTTCTTAGTGCCCGGCAAGACTAGGGTGTCGCGTCGCAATGTTCGCTTGACGGCGATCAAGTTTGCCGGTGTGCGTGCTTGCCAGGTTGTCGCAGGGGCCCTTAGCGTGGCAGTCGAACCCGTTGTGAGTACGCGTGATGACCGAGCCCTTCTACCAACCGCTGCATAACGAACAGCCGCTGTTCGAACACGCCTGGCGCCACCGCATGCCGGTGCTGATCAAAGGCCCGACCGGCTGTGGCAAGACCCGTTTCGTGCAGCACATGGCGCACCGCCTGAACCTGCCGCTGTACACCGTGGCCTGCCACGACGACCTGAGCGCCGCCGACTTGCTCGGACGCCACCTGATCGGTGCCGAGGGCACCTGGTGGCAGGACGGCCCACTGACCCGCGCCGTACGCGAAGGCGGTATTTGCTACCTTGACGAAGTGGTCGAGGCGCGCCAGGACACCGCCGTGGTGCTGCACCCGATTGCCGACGAGCGTCGCGAGCTCTACCTGGAACGCACCGGCGAAGTGCTCAAGGCGCCGTCGTCGTTCATGCTGGTGGTGTCATACAACCCTGGTTACCAGAACCTGCTCAAGGGCATGAAACCCAGCACGCGCCAGCGCTTCGTCGCTTTGCGTTTCGGCTACCCGCCAGTGGCCGACGAGGAACGCATCGTCGCCCGTGAGGCAGGCGTGGACGCAGCGCTCGCCGCCCAGATCGTGCGTCTTGGCCAGGCATTGCGTCGCCTCGATCAGCACGACCTGGAAGAAGTCGCGTCCACACGCCTGTTGATCTTCACCGCACGCCTGATCGGCGCCGGCATGAACCCGCGCGAGGCGTGCCTGGCCTGCCTGGCGGAACCGCTGAGCGATGATCCCCTCACCGTGGCTGCGCTGATGGACGTGGTGGATGTGCACTTCGCCTGAACCGCGCCGGCTGCCAGGTGACCTGGCGATGTGGTTTTTTATCCTCGCTGAGCTGTCGGTGTTTGCGATTCTGATCCTGGCATTCGCCGTGACCCAGGTACTCAAGCCCGAGGTGTTTGCTGACGGGCGCGCGCAGCTGGATACCTCGACGGGATTGGCGATGACCTTGAGCCTGCTGACCACGGGCTTGCTCGCGGCGTTGGCTGTGCAGCGCGTACGTCTGGGGCGCTCGCGCGAGGGCGGCGCGTTGTTGGTGGGCGCGTTGCTGGTGGCACTGGTGTACGTGGGGATCAAACTCGGCGAGTACGCCCACCTGGCCGCTGCCGGGCTGGGGCTGGAGCACAGCACCTTCTTCACCTTGTATTGGATTCTGACCGGGTTTCATTTTCTGCATGTGCTGCTGGGGATGGTGATTCTCGGGTGGGTGGCGGTGGGTTGTTGGCGGCGGGCTTATCCGGGCACTGGCTTGAGTGGGGTGGAGTCTGGGGTGCTGTATTGGCACATGGTGGATTTGGTGTGGGTGGTGTTGTTTCCGTTGGTCTATGTGATTGGGTGAGGTGCGGATGGGAGGTTCCCTGGGAGTGGTGGTGTGTTGGGCGGTGTTGGTGGCGCTGAGTGTTGGTACGGTCTTGACTGGCGCGTCTGGGCTGTGGGGAGTGGTGCTGGGGTTGGCGGTGGTGAAGGGCTGGGTGATTGTGGATGGGTTTATGGAATTGCGGCATGGGCCTTGGGGGTGGCGTTTGGCGATGGTGGGGTGGGGGGTGGTGATAGTGGGGGGGATATTGGTTGCTGGGGTGGTGAGTACATGGGCTGGTTGACTGAGTACATATCCATTTCTGCGGTAACGGCGACTGGGGGACTGTCAGATATTTTGTGTGCGGGCCGGTAACGGCCTGCCGTCAGGCAGGCCGTGCTTTTACCAGGTCGGCC
>NZ_JBXAFK010000091.1:0-11498 GCF_058793055.1 Pseudomonas sp. MPR-R2A5 | reverse complement strand
TGATCATTTGGCGAGTTTAAAAGTTGCGCTAGGTGGTATGCCGGGGAAATACATGGCTACTTCAGACCATCCCTAACAGCTCTACTGTTCTTAATATTTGCAACAATTAATACATCTCCCCAGGACCTCCCTGACGCAACTCAATGCTTTAGATGGATTTCCTCCAGCATCACAATCACATCAACTCTATTTTTCCTGTTCTACAAGTTAGTTTGGAAACTTTGGAAGATCCCCAAATGGCTGGGGCGGCCAGTGCTTGAAGGAACGTGGATAGGCGAGCTTTCTTCAAACTACAAGATAGATGAGCGAAACCATGCACTTGTACTACCAATTGTTTTTATAGTAAAACAATCATATCTTACTCTTTCAATCAGAAGCCTAACCGAACACCAGGTTGGAGAATCAAAAGTAGAAGCGATACTTGAAAACAAAAAAACGGGGATTTACCGTTTAGCCTATGTATATGAGTTACAGAACGAATATCAAGGTAGAACGACACTTATCAACGGCGCGGGCGATCTTCAACTATCAAATTCAAACTTACAACTAAGTGGAAGCTATTGGACTAGCAGTCCTACAAACGGCGTGATACACCTTCGTAAAATCGCTTCAAAAATCGAAATTCAATCATTCAAAGATGCAAAATCTCTATGGCCAAACAAATCCGACTGGAAAGGCTATTAAGAGAAGCCAATAATAAACATATACAATTAAACAGCATATATGCTGTACCCCATAGCGAGCCAAACAATTTAAAGCAACTAATCTCCGACTACCAGCTTAACAGGGGACAATACAACTTGAACATTACACTGAGCCATCTTATTAATGTTGTTTATCAAGCTCAGCTTTGTAAAATATGACAAATTATTTGGGAAGTGCGCGTGCTTATCTTCTGTTATTGCAAAACCAATGACCACCGTAGACTGCCCCAGCTTGAATGTACCGGGAAACTCTTTAGGCCACTTCTTCCTAATATTTTCTCGAAATGTTGCACTTTTCTTAAAGGTCTCAATGGCTACAGAAGCCTGATTAAAAAAATATGAAGATTTACTCCCCCAAGTATTTTTAATATGATAGAAAGTTTTCGTTTCACTATCAAATAAATCAGCAAGCTCTAATTTATTTTGTCCATTTTTCAGATACACAAAATCTGCATCAGTACAAAGAAAACCTTTATTATCAGCCGCAAATTTGTTGTACTTCCCTTCCTCTTTGTATATTCGCTTATCCCAATCAGGCAGAACACCTCGTCTCACTTCGATATTCGCTATTTCCTCATCAATATAGCTTTGGATATCATCCAATATCTCCAGCCATTTCCCTCCTAACCTTATGAAATTTTTGTTGCCAATAGTCTGTTCATAAACACAGATTTTGTCTATCGGCACGCGCTCTAAGATTAGCTCTCCACTTTCATCCTTTGAAGTAAAGTTGATCTTCAACACACTTTCAACATCAAGGCCCGCAGGATCTATTTTTTCAGAAAGCCTATCTTTCAACTCATCAATATCTAAACAATCCAAAATTACAGACTTTCCGTTAATATTCACCCTAAAGTTTTCGCAACTGCTTTGCTTAACAAAGTCATCAAGCTCCAACGAGATTGTTGTCGTACCCTCAGGTACGCACAGAAACTCAGAAAGCTCGCTAAGAAAATCGGAATCCAACTTCTCTTTTATTTTTTCATCAGAAACCTGCTTAAAAGTTTTAGGGAATTTAACGTTTGGCTCCCCCCTTAACACGATTTCAATATCAGCGATTATTTCATCGATTTTTTTAAGCCCACGCTCTGTCCTAACAACCAAAGAGGATCGACCGGAAACCTTATATTTTTTACCTTCAAATACAGAATTACCCTCCACAAACCGCAACATCCTAGAATAATTCTCCGTATCAAAGTTTGGATTATATCCTTTGACTGCATGGTATAGTTGCTTAATCGCGCCACTCAAAGCCCTTTGATGGAAAGACGTTATACTATTTGCATCTGTTATTAACCGTACGGCGACCTCCAAACCAAAATCATCATGATAGAGATCCTTTAAATATTTGAACGCATACCCACCACACACTGCATACAGTTCATCTTCTCTTTTTTGTAGAAGCATGAAACTGTTACTTATATTTCTCACTTCACCCACTCCAAAATCTTTTTTCAGATGCACTGACCAAGACGGTGTGGACGGTTTATCTTTCAATAGAAGGACAGTTGTATTACCCCCCTCATATTCTTTTACAAAGCCTTTTCTGATAAGCGAGTCCACATCAAACTCGCCTGGGGTTTTAATTTTATAAATAGATATTTTCTGGCTTTCTTTTCTCTGTCTAGGCTCTATCATTGGTATCGGATTCCATTACCATACCCATAGAAATTTAAGTCAGCTTATTAGGGCCGAAAATCTTCGGACCTGTGACATCATTTTTTGTGCTCAAAGAGTGCGCCACATGAAACTGGCCGGCGAAAAAACGTAACGCCAGAGCGAAATTTGATTAAATACACCATGCCACTCCTTCGCCACCATACTTTTGTTTATTCGAGTATAGATGGATCGGGCAAAAAAGCTGGCCCCCCCCCACGTTTCAGTTCTGTCACCCACATCTGGGATATAGATCCCATGCAGCTGAAAGTGAGACTGAGGATATTCCATGAGGTAGTAACTAATAGCCTCATGTTAAAATAATATATAAATCATGTTCTTGCTGAGCGATTCGACTCCTGGTGCCGCACCATATAAGACGAAGCCCTCACAGAAATGTGAGGGCTTTGTTGTTTCTGGCATTCAGAAATCCAACGCCTAAAAAGCACCCCGCCGCCGCCCTGTAGGAGTTGCCGAAGGCTGCGATCTTTTGATCTTCAGATTTCGCCCCCTATGCAAGTCCGGCTGCCCATCCAAATCTGCCTGCACACCTACCCGTTACAATTTCACTTCAGCATGAAGTTGACGACCTCCTCCAGCTACCTATAATGCACCCCAACACACCCGCCAAGCCTAGGTTGACCCAGTCAGCAAGCTCAAATCGTGCGGGTTTTTTTTGCCTGGAGAAAACTACATGAGGCCCTTCGATAAGCCGGCCCTCAGCGTAGAACAGCAATTGGAACTGCTAAAGCAACGAGGCCTGCACGTCGCCAACGACGATCGGGCCATGCGTTTTCTCGAAGTGGTCACGCTGTTTCGCCTGAGCCCCTATATGCGCCCCTTCCAGGAGCCAGACCCTGAACACACCTTCAAGCCCGGCAGCACCCTGAAAGCAGTTGTCGATATCTACCGCTTCGATGGTTCGTTGCGACGCATAACCATGGATGCCATCGAACGTGTCGAAGTCGCCATACGAGCGACTATAAGCAATCACATGTGCCCTAAATATGGGCCTGACTGGATAGCTGACGCGTCAGTCTTCTCCTCGTCATACGCGCATCTCGAGTTGTTGCGCCCCCTGCGGGAGCAATTGAATAAAGAGCGCAACAAACTCAGACGTGATATTGAGCGCATAAAAAACGGTCGACAGGCCGATGGGCTCCAGCAACAGCGGATCGAAAACCGCATGCGCGATAACTACTTCCGATACTACGGAGCGACCTATGCCCACCCTGAGCTGCCGCCCGCTTGGGCGATCCTGGAAGAACTCAGCCTTGGGACGGTATCTACCCTCTTCAGTGCCATAGGCAGAAGTGCCGATAAGAAAGCTATCGCCGCCAGATTCAATCTGCCCTTCGATGTATTGGCCTCCTGGCTACATACTCTGACTTTCATTCGAAATTGCTGCGCCCATCACTCACGGCTATGGAACCGAGAGCTCTCGATTCGACCAGCCTTACCCAATGAATGGGTCATCCAAAATGCACCTGCCAACCGGCCTCAGCCCAAGCAGCGGCTATACATCGTATTGACGATACTGGCCTATCTAACCGACTTGATCAGTCCAGACAGCCAATGGAAGCTTCGTCTGGCCGAAATCATGGATCAGCAGGAACTGGGTTATTTGAGACTCATGGGATTTCCAAATGACTGGAAAAATCAGCAGCAATGGTGTTTGGAATAAGGAAGCCAGAAACTGCAGGTATCGTCTTGACTATCCCCCCAACCTAAAAATCCGAAAATAAATCCGTCCCCTTTTCACTGCGGGCGGCAGCATTGAAGGCCTCGAGCGTAATTTGGTCGTAATTTTGGGACAGACCACGCTAAATTAGTCGTGAACTGTCCCCGATTTTCGTTTCACTCCCTTAACCACGATTTAAGTTATTTCTTATCATGCTAGCTATTTGACCTAGCTCATTTTCTTCAGCGCGACGCAAAGCGGTTTTATCTCGTGGCCCCACAAGACCTACATCTGCGCCGATCTCAATCAAGAACATGGCAACATCTTCATGCCTGTTTTCTATAGCAGCCATAAGGGGTGAGCCATTATATCCCCCGACGGATCCATTGATATCTGCACCTGCAAACACCAACTTCTCTACCAAATCGAGAAATCCGTATCGACTAGCAAAATTTAATGCAGATCGCCCCAAATTATTAACAACATTAACATCCGCACCGTACCGCAAAAACAAGTCAACTATTTCACGATCGCCATTTGCAACGCTTAACATAAAGGGAGTCCACCCATGCTGCTCCTTACGGTTAGGATCAGCCCCATGCTCAACAAGCTCGCGAACCTTATCAAACGACCGCTCTTCAGTGGCCTGGTACAAATCCGTACAACTTGCTTTTGCACGACGATCATAACCATAGACCTGATACGCGGCATCATGCTGATCGAATACTAACTGCAGCTTTTCCCTCTTCACCTCATCAGGAAATAAGAAGAATTTAGCCAAAAAAACAGCATGCACTAAAATCGGCGTAGCTATTATCCACAACCAAACATCACGAAGAGCATCGTTACCGAAAAACTTCGTTAAAAAATACGCCACGAGAAAAAGCAAAAAACCCAACGGGATATAAATTAATAGCGCCCCACGAGTGGCTATAGGTATTCTAGGCAAACCAGCGGCATAGGCTTTACTTCGCGTTCTGATATAAGCCAAAGACTCAAGCGCCACCGATATCGTCGCAGAAATCACCTCACCAATTATCAGTATCGCCATACTTGGGAAAAATGGTAAATCCCACACAGCCAAATGCCCAAAAACAACTTTGGCAGCTACAATAATCGCCCCAACGCCAAAAATCAGAGACGAGTAAAAATCCGCCTTATTGGAGAATTCGCTTCTAGCAATGCCATCCGACTTGAGCCACTCCAAGATAGTCCTGAAAGAAAAGTAAAAACTTAACACCAACAAACACAACAACCAATTATCTTTAGATACCAACTTCGCACTAACAAACGGCAATTGGAAATCGAAATCCATTTTCAAAACAACGGTAAAAAATATCAATATACTGCTAATCGCAAGAAGACTACGCTCCTTACCGAAATCATCAGCTAGTTTTGTCACACATTGCCCCTTTGCAAAGTTACCAACTAAATTAAAATCATGATATCACAAGCCAAGTTTTTGCAAGTCGTCATCCGCCCCCCCAAACCGCATAGACCAACAACTAGTAGAACTATATAAAAAGCTTAGACCATCGACAAAACAGAAATAAATCAATAAGCGGTACGTAGCGCGAGTGCCGTCATCCCGGAGCGACATGATCGATTAAACTGCGATTTATACTGCATCCGGGAGAAATATTAAAGCAATAAAAACCGCCCCACTCACGACGGCCCATCATCGAAATCGTTACTACTAGAAAGTCGGATTTTGTTGGTCGATTTAGCTTTTGATTTTCTTCCTTGCTGACTAAGGGAAGGCGTTTTATACAGTTTTGTTAGCGCCCACTTATGCAAATCAAGAACATTATCGAAGCGAATCGATATACAGCGATTTTGGTCGTTAACATCTGAAGCGACAAGGCATACCTCAACTCCTTTCCGACCTCCCGTCGTCGCATCCACAAGCACTTTCAAATATTTTCCAAATTCGGTCACGCTCAATGCATACGCTGGCGTCGATGAGAAAATATCACTAGCATACTCATCAAGATATATTCTGCCGCCTTCATTAATGTTTGAGCTGAGATAGGGTAAATGCGCTTCAGCAGGTTCAGCGAATACTTCGCGATTGCAAACCGCATGGCGATATATAAATAGAACTTGTTCAGAAGTCTTTAAATCATCGCCGGCAATGAAATGACATTGGTCGTGCAGTTGGCACATGATCTTGTCAGAAAATACCGTCTCACACACAGCCAATACTCTATCCTTTTTGTGCACCTCGGACGAGGCCTTATGTATTGTATCCTTGAACTCGACTAGGCTGTACGTGGTTGAGTTGGTAAATATTGTGTCCCCCAGCAGTTTCCTATCCTGCCCGCCGGTGGGATAATGCCAAAAGTTTACCCCTTTGGCCTTAGCTATATTTTCGACGTTACGCACAAAGGCTGCCATTACCCCACTTTCGTTATCCACGATTTATTCCTTGAACTAGATTTGGCCCTAAATGCAGCATTTTTCTTTTGAAATCGCGCTGCGCCATGCGATGGCTCGCTGAGAAAACTTCTTTGGTCAATTGCTATGATTTGGTGGAGCAGGCAAGGATGACTAACATTGGCTTGATAGGCTTGCACTCCGCTCGTGTATCGCCAGTTGTGGTGATGAAGTTTAAATTTATAGTCCAAAAATAGGATACCAAACAGGGGTAAGATCCAAAAACCACATCCCGTCGGCAATATTCTAACCCACGATGCTTACCATGCTTACTCTGGATGATCTACCTGTCAGCCTATAGCGTTCTGATACCTTATAAATCCCGAATTCGATTCCACTGAAGACCATAACCAGCTGATTTATTTATAGTTACCGTTTGGGGTACGCCAAATTTTCCACCGACTTCCAGACCCACAGGAAACCTAGCCCTGCCGAAAGATACCGTTCGTCTGGTGCCGCACCATACAAAACAAAGCCCCTGCAGAAATGCAGGGGCTTTGTTGTTTCTGGGGTGTTTGTATTTAGCTGATGCCCGCCCGCCTTTCTCCACACCTCTACACCCCCTCGAAAATCCCCCACCTCTATACCCAAGATTCAATTTCCAAGCTTTACGCTGAATTATGAACTGCCAACAATTATGGCTAACCCATAAAAACACCTAATCCCACCAACCCAGCTATCTTCCCAATCGCTCCCCACTCCCCCGGCTGCAAACCCAGCGGCCGAGCCTGAGAACCCGACTTGATGCAGGCGCTAACTACGCCCCCCATTCGCAGTGATTACGAACGTGACAGCTCTCACTCGATAGAGGAGTTTTACCGATCCCCAGCCTGGTCAGGCCGGGGCTTTTTGGTGCCCTGCTGGGCGGTTTTTCTGTATAACGCCGTCAAGACTAAGCGTTGCGAACGGATGCCCATGAACGCCCTGAAACTGATCTGTTTGCTGGTGATTGTCCCGCTGCTGCTCGCCGCTCTGGGCGGTTGGGAGCGTGAGCGGGCGGGTGAGGCTGCCGCGTGGTTGATCAACTACCAGGCCGATGTCAGCGCCACTCGGCAAACCCTGCAGACCTTGGCGACGCAAAACCCTACGGCCCTTATCGACCTGGGCGAGGAAAAAATCGGCATCCAGCCGGCGCTCGAGCGGCTGGATAAAATCACGGCCGAACTGCCCACCGCTCAACGTATCAATAGCGGCATGCGCACCCTGGCGCCGTGGGTGATGGGGCTGGGCCTGCTGGCGGCGTTGATCGGTGTGGCGGCGCTGGCCGGCACACAGTGGGCGGGGCGGCGTGCGCGGCAGTCGCGGGAAAAACTGTTGCAGGCGTTCGCCCTCGGCAGCCGCTTGTTGCCCTATGTGCTGGTGAGCCATGTGGTGGCGATGGCGACGACGGTGGCGCTGGCCTTGAGTTTCGAAGGCTTGGCGATGTGGCACATCGGTCGATTGGGTCGCGGCGAGTTCAAGCTGATGGCCGTGCTGGCGGTGATTGCGGCGTTCTGCCTGTATTCGATCTGGCTGCTGCTCAAACAATCGCGACACATGCTGGGTATGTTCAAACCCGAGCCGCTGGAGATGTTCGGGGCGGTGGTGACGCACGCACAGGCGCCGGAGCTGTGGCGCGACGTGAATACGTTGGCCGGCAAGCTCGGCGCGCTGTCACCGGACCATATCGTGGTGAGCCTGACCCAAGGTTTTTACGTGACCTCCAGCGAGGCCCACGTGCAACCGGCGCATACCACGCTGCATGGACGCACCTTGCATGTGCCGCTGCTGTACCTCGGCCTGCTGAGCCGCGACGAAATCGGCGCGGTGATCGGCCATGAGCTCGCACACTTTGCAGGGGAAGACACCGAATACAGCCTGCGCTTCTTGCCGATCTACGATGGGGTCAATCGCAGCCTGGCGGTGCTGCTGGATACCCTGCTGGCCAGTGACCTGATCCAGGAGTGGCTGATGCGGCCGTCATTCCTGTTCGGCGTGTTTTTCATGCAGCGCTTTGATCACGCGGTCAACCATTGGAGCCGCGAGCGCGAGTTGCTGGCGGATGCCGCAGGTGCGCGCCTGGTCGGCAATGACGCGGCGGCTTCAGCGCTGTTGCGCGTGTCGGTGTTGCAGCCGCTTATCGAGAACGCGCTGTTGGCCTTGTGTGACTCAGCCTCGGAAGAGGATCTGCCCACCGCCGCCCTGGCCGCGCTGCAAGGCCGTGAACTGCAGGTGCCGCCAGAAGCGTTGGAGATTCATCAGCCTCACCCGACCGATTCGCACCCGTCGAATGGCGAACGCCTGCAGGCGCTTGCCGTGTCGCCGGATGACGCCCTGCACAGCGCCACACGGTTCGTGGATGCCCACGCCGCGGATGGGCAAATCGACGCTTATTTCAGTGCGCCGCGCACGCTGCGTGAGCAGTTATCGCGCGACCTGATCGACGTGGCGGTCACCGAAAACACCGCGCACACGGCGTTGCTGGAAACCCTGGCCACATCGACCGACGGCGAACGTGAACTGCATGAGGGAGGGCGTTGGCGCGGCGTGTTGATGGCGGTGTGCGCCGTGCCTTTTGTGGGGCTCGGCTTGGCCATCATGAGCCAGCCCTGGCTGACCCCGGAACGTTTGAAAAGCAACACGTTGTCGGCGATCGGCGCCGGGGCGGCAATCGCCGTTATCGCGTTGATCTTTTTGTGGCTGGGTGTGCGCCGTTTCAAGCGCGCACCGCAGGTCGCGTTGCGCCTGACGCCGGAGCATTTTGTGTTCGCCAACCTGGCACAGCCGTTGCCGATTGAGCACATCGCCGGTGTCACCTTGCAATTTATGCAGGGTATCTGGGTGACCGTGGAGCTGATGCCGGAAGCGCCCTTGCCTGAACGGCGCAAAACCGCATTCGGCGTGCCGGGCGCGCGCATCAACAAGAAGAAACGTCAGGTGCTGTTACAGATGGCGCAGTTGTGCATCGACAACCAGAAGCTCGAACCCTATGAGGGCTTGTCACTGATGCTCGACTACGTAAATGCCTCCCTCGCCCGCAAGATTTTGCAGCACCGCGAGGACTGATCGGCGCACATAAAAAAACCCCGAACCAGTCGGGGTTTTTTATCGCCTGGAATCAGGCGCGACGCCAGATCAATTAGAAAACGTTGATCGGGTAGTCGGCGAACAGACGGACTTCGTTACCGCCGACGTTGTACTGGTCGGCGTTGTTGGAAACACGCAACCAGGACGCACGAGCACGCAGGCTCAAGTCTTTGGCCGGGCCGCTCTGGACGACGTATTTGAACTGGTTGAAGATTTCGCGCTCGGTGCCATTGCCACGGTTGGAGCCGTCGTCAATGTTGGTACCACGCACGTAGGCCACGTTGTAGGTCAGGCCAGGCACACCGAAGGTGCTGAAGTCCAGGCCGTAGCCGACTTGCCAGGAGCGCTCATCCTTGCCGTTGAAGTCGGACCAGTAGGAGTTGGCCAGCAGGATGGTGTTGCCGCCATCGCCGACGCCGCCGGCGTTGCGGTAGCCGCCGTACAGGTAGCCCGTGTCGCCGGTGCTGCGCTGGTGAGCGACGGTGAAGCTGTGCGGGCCAACGGCCCACGTGGCGCCCAGGCTCCAGATTTTGTTGTCGCGGGCGTCGGCGTCACCTTGGTTCTCCAGGGCGAAGCTGCGGTCCAGCTTGGTTTTGTAGCCATTGAAGTCAAAGGTCAGCGACTGTTGCTCTGGCAGGGCCAGCACGTAGTTGACGTTGACGTATTGCTTTTTCAGCACGTCTTGCATGTCGGAAGCGTACAGCGCAGCGGACAGGCTTTCGGTGAATTTGTAGCTACCACCGATGTAGTCGATGCTTTTCAGGCGGCCGCTGTCGCTGCCTTCGGCGCTCTTGCGGGCTTCTTTGGTGAAGTGACCGGCGTCCAGTTGCAGACCGGCGATCTCTTTGGAAACGATCGAGGTGCCTTCGTAGGTTTCCGACAGCAGGCGCGAGTTGTCGTATTCCAGAACCGGCACGGCTGGCATCTGCTGACCGTATTTGATCACGGTGTTGGAGATGCGCGCCTTGACGGCTGCGCCGCCCTTGGCCAGGTCGTTGGCGGCTTCGCCGCTGTCGCCTTGTTTGAAGAAGTCGATACCGCCCGCGCCGCTGCGACCTTTACCACCGTCCAGACGGATAGCGTATTGGCCGATGACGTCCACACCTACACCGACGGTGCCTTGGGTGAAGCCGGACTCGAACTTGCCGATAAAGCCTTGGCCCCATTCGGCTTTGTCTTGCTTGCCATTCTTGTAGTCACGGCTGATATATGCGTTGCGTGCCGCGATGTTCAGGTGGCTGTCGTCTACGAAACCCTTGGATTGCTCCTGGTCGTTTGCCATGGCCTGAGTGGCGCTCAAAATCCCCAGAGCAATCAGACCCATCCGTTGCTTCAACATTTTTTGTATTCCTTATTACTGGTTGAGTACGCGCTGTGACACCAGGCTCCGTTCTGCTTTTTCTGGCGTCGACTTTTCCCGGAAAAAAGAAGGCCCGCGGACGACTGAACTGCCGCAGGCCTTTTTTTATTGGATGAGTCATGGCGGTTAGCCACAGGCGTTGGGCGCAATCCTAGTCCCGCGTTGAACTATGTGTCAATTTCGCGAATCGTCTGTATTTAGGCGAAATAATTCTAAGCAACGCCCTACATCGGTTCTAAAAACGACCCAATTCCTTCTCTTACGACGTCAAAAACACATTTCGTAATACATTTTGGAAGCGGTACGTGTGCTGATACCTGACGTGATGGCGCCGGGCCAGGGTGGTGGGGATGGATTGCGGTTTTCGGCAGAAGGCCTGGGATAGGTGCGCGGCACTGAGCCGTCGTGGTGCTTACAGGCACCCACCCTTTATAGGGCTGAACAGGCTTTAAATGGGGGTTCCACTAAATCTCTGACTTGGCGCTGTCGCGCAGCAAACTGGAGCCGCTGTGGCGAGCGGGCTTGCCCTAATGCCGTTCAGTTAAGGCTTTTTTGTAGGAGCGAGCTTGCTCGCGAAAAACGTCAACGATAACGC
>NZ_JBXAFK010000090.1:0-12577 GCF_058793055.1 Pseudomonas sp. MPR-R2A5 | reverse complement strand
GGCTTGTTGTGGCGAGCGGGCTTGCCCCGCGTTGGGCTGCGCAGCAGCCCCAGTAAGATCACCGCGTTTTTTCAGACAAAATGCGGTGCGGGATTTGGGGCTGCTGCGCAGCCCAACGCGGGGCAAGCCCGCTCGCCACATAGGCCCGCTTGCCACAACAAGCCCGCTCGCCACAAAGGGATTGGTCAGGGTCAAGAGAGTGGTGTAGCTACCCATGCCACCATCGCCTGAGGCATGCGTACCGGGCAACGCTCCTGGTCTAGTGACTGATCATCCAAGGCCGTGGCCCGGTCTGGGTCTTGAGGCCCAAGGGGTTGGCCTTGCTCGGCTCGACTTTTTTACCGGTGCCGCAGCAACTGCATCCGGCCGGATGGCGACGGTTCTCCCGGTATTCGCCGACGGTCTGCGGTGCGTGGGCACTGCGCTCGTTGCCGGCGATGGCCTTGCGTTGGTTGGCCGACAGCGTTTGCAGCGCCGGCGCCGACACCCTCAACGGCCCGCCAGGTCCTTCGCAGTACGGACACTGACTGGGCTCGTTGCGCTGGGCCATCGGCCGCAGCAGCGTGAAAGTGCCACACGCCTCGCAGGCGTATTCGTAGGTCGGCATGGCTACAGGTCCGGGGCAATGGGCAGGTCGATGCTGCCGTCGAGGTATTTCGTCGGGCCGTTGGCGGTGGGGTTGATGTCGAACTCGAAGATCTCCGTGGGCAACCACAAGGTCGCGCAGGCATTCGGAATATCCACCACACCGCTGATATGCCCCTGCACCGGTGCCGAGCCGAGCAACGCATAACCCTGGGCCGGCGAATAGCCGAACTTGGTCAGGTAGTTGATCGCGTTCAAGCAGGCCTGGCGGTAGGCGATGTTGACGTCCAGGTAGTGCTGCTGGCCCTGCTCGTCCACCGAGATGCCTTCGAAGATCAGGTAGTTCTTGTAGTTCGGGGTGATCGGGCTCGGCTTGAACACCGGGTTCTTGATCCCGTACTTGGCCATGCCGCCCTTGATCAGCTCGACCTTCATATGCACCCAGCCGGCCATTTCGATAGCGCCGCAAAAGGTGATTTCACCGTCGCCCTGGCTGAAGTGCAGGTCGCCCACCGACAGCCCGGCGCCGTTGACATAGACCGGGAAGAAAATCTTCGAGCCACGGGACAAATCCTTGATATCGCAGTTGCCGCCATGCTCACGCGGTGGCACGGTGCGCGCGCCGGTCGCGGCCGCATCGTCACGGGCCTGGCCCTTGAGCTTGCCCATATGCGCGGTGGCGGCCAACGGTGCGTTGGCCAGCGGCGGCACGCGGGTGGGGTTGGTGTCGATCAGTTCCTGCTCGCGGCGGTTCCAGTCGGCAAGCATCACCGGGTCGGGCAGGCAGCCAATCAGGCCCGGGTGGATCAGGCCCGCGAAATTCACCCCTGGGATATGCCGTGAACTCGTGAACATGCCCTTGAAATCCCAGATGGCCTTTTGTGCGCTGGGAAAATGGTCAGTGAGGAACCCACCCCCGTTCTGCCGCGAGAAAAAACCGTTGAAGCCCCACTGGGAGTCGGCCTTGGCGCCGATATCGAGCAAGTCCACCACCAGCAAGTCACCCGGCTCGGCGCCGTGCACCCCCACCGGGCCAGACAGGTAATGCACGGTGGACAGGTCCACATCGCGCACATCGCTGGCGTCGTCGTTGTTCTTGATCGCGCCGGCGGTCCAGTCGTAGGTCTCGAGGATGAAATCATCACCCGGCTTCACCCAGCACGCCATCGGGATATCCGGGTGCCAGCGGTTATGGATCTGCTCGTTCTGGGTGACGGGCTGGTTGAGGTCGACTTTGATCAGCGTTTCGGTCATGGACTGGCTCCTGGACGGATGACGGGATGCGTTCAATCCAGTCTCAGGGGGCCAGCGAAATCGGGAAATACGTTGGATGACGTATGGGCGCGGTCACCCGGTGCCTCAGATCGCCCGCGCCATATGCTCGGTAATCCGCCCGCGCAACCAGCGCTCTGCCGGGTCGTTGTCATGCACTCCGCTCCACACCATTGACAACTCCGCCGCGTCGATCGCAAACGGCGGGTCTTCGGCGCGCAACGCCGTGCCCTCGGTCAATGCACAGGCGGCGTAATCCGGCACCGTCGCAATAATCTGCGTACCCGCCAGCAGTGCACGCAGGCCGCTGAACTGCGGCACCGCCAGTACCACCCGGCGCGCGCGGCCGATGCGGGCCAGGTCCAGGTCGATATTGCCGCTCAAGTCACCCGAGAACGACACCATCGCATGGGGCCGTTCGCAATAGTCATCCAGGGTCAGAGGTTCTGTACCGGCATCGCCACGCAACACCTTGCAGGGGATATCCCGCAGCTTCTTGCGCTTGGCATTGGCTGGCAGATCCGTGGTGTAGCTGACCCCCACGGTGATTTCGCCACTGGCCAGCAACGACGACATCAACAGGTAATTGGCCCGGCGCACCACCACGATGATCCCCGGCGCCTCTTCGCGCAGTTGGCTGAGCAACGGCGGAAACAGGCCGAACTCAGCATCGTCGGACAGGCCGATGCGAAACACCGCGCAACTGGTGGACGGGTCGAAATCCTTGGCGCGGCTGACCGCGCTTGAAATGGTGTCCATGGCCGGTTGCAGCTCCTTGAGTATCGCCACCGCGCGTGGCGTGGGCTCCATGCCCCGCCCGTTGCGCAGCAGCAACGGGTCGTCGAACAGGTCGCGCAAACGGCCCAGGGCCGCGCTGACCGCCGGCTGGCCCATGAAGAGTTTTTCGGCGACCCGGGTCAGGTTCTTCTCGAACATCAGGGCCTCGAAAATCACCAGCAGGTTCATGTCGACGCGGCGCAGGTCGTTGCGGTTCATGGCGATATCCAAACGGTTGGCAAGCCACCAGATAAGCACGCAGGGCACGCTCTGGATTGCATGCCTGTGCTGTCTTTTCCGTGCCGGCACCTGGCGAAATTAACAACGATTAACTCGTCAGCCAGACGGTTAGGCCCCAAGAATGAAGCGGTCTAGACTGCATCCATTCACCGGGAATGCTCCCATCGACTGCGGAAATTCGTCATGGCCCGACTTGAGCACTGTGCTCCACGCTTATCCTCCATCGGTGGCCTCTGCCCCCGACGCGAACGTATCGCCAAGCAGCTGATCCTCGCCAACCTTGGCGAAAGCCTGGCAATCGCCGACCTCGCCCAAGCCTGCGCCTTGTCGCGCAGCCATTTTTCCCGCGCATTCAAATGCACCACGGGGCTGTCGCCCCAGGAGTGGATACGCCAGCAGCGCATCCAGCGCGCCAAGGAACTGATCATCGGCTCCGCGCTGAGCCTGACGCAAATCAGCCTGGAATGTGGGTTCTGCGACCAGGCGCACTTCTGTCATATCTTCACCCGCAGCGAAGGGGTGAACCCGATGACCTGGCGAAATCACCAATTGCGCCGCAAGCAGGTGATTGCCGCCTAGTGATCCTTGCCGACGTGGAATATGCTCAGGCGATTGTCTTTTCAGGGCCTGCGCCAGCATGAATGACCTCAGCGACCAGGCCGTACACTTCGGCCCGTACCGCATTCACCCGCGCCAACGCCTGGTGCTGGAGGCCGGCCGCCCATTGCGCCTGGGACGGCGCGCGGTGGAGATTCTGCTGATCCTGCTGGAGCAGGCCGGCAATGTGGTGAGCAAGCAGGAACTGATCGCGCGGGTCTGGCCGAAAAGCGTGGTGGAAGACGGCAACCTGCGGGTGCATATGGCGGCGTTGCGCAAGGCGCTGGGCGATGGCCAGGCCGGGCAGCGCTATATCGTGACGGTAGCCCAGCGCGGCTACAGTTTTGTCGCCCCACTGAGCATCGAGCCGATGACCCTGCCCACCGACGGCCCTCCCCACAGCCAGGGCCACAACCTGCCGCTGCGGCGTACACGAATGATCGGCCGCCAGGCGCTGATCGACGCGCTGGTGCAGCAATTGCCGCAACAGCGTTTCATCACCCTGACCGGCACCGGGGGTATCGGCAAGACCACCGTGGCGCTGCGGGTCGCGGAGCTGCTGATCGGGCACTACGCCGATGGCATTCGCCTGCTGGACCTGGCGCCCCTCAGTGCGCCGTCGATGATCCTGCCCAACCTCGCCGCCCTGCTCGACCTGACGCTTACCGAGCATGAGCCGCTGCTCGCCCTCGCGCGCAGCCTGCACGAACGTCAGTTGCTGCTGGTAATCGACAACTGCGAGCACCTGCTCGATGACATGGCCCTGATCTGCGAAACGTTGCTGCGCCATGCGCCCCACCTGCATATCCTCACCACCAGCCGCGAAGCCCTGCGCGCCGAGGGTGAGTATGTGCAACGCCTGGAGCCCCTGGCCTGCCCGCCCGCCACTGGCAACCGTGCCCAGGCCCTGGGCTACCCGGCCCTGCAACTGCTGATCGAACGGGCCATGTCCCATCAGGACAGTTTTGAACTGAGCGAAGCCGAACTGCCCCTGGCCATTGACATCTGCCAGCGCCTGGACGGCATTCCGCTGGCCATCGAGTTGGTAGCGGCGCAAATCGAACGCTTCGGCTTGCCACGCCTGCTGGTGCAAATGGAAGACAACTTCCGCCTGCTCACCCGTGGCCGGCGCAGTGCGCTGCCCCGCCAGCAAACCCTGCGCGCTACGCTGGACTGGAGCTTCGACCTGCTCACGCACTGCGAGCAGATTTGCTTGCGCCGCCTGGCGGTGTTTCGTGACGGGTTCAGCCTGGCCAGCGCGGCGGCAGTGATCGCCGGAGAGCCGATTGCCCCGGCCGAAGTGCTCGGTTCGATCAGCCAACTGGTGGCCAAGTCCCTGCCCAACGTGGAGCCCGGCGATGACGAGGTGGTGTACCGCCTGCTGGACATTACCCGCACCTATGCCCTGGAAAAACTCAGCCAGGCCGATGAACTCGACACCACCCGCGAGCGCCACGCCGCGCGCTGCCTGGTATTGATGGAGCAGGCGCGGGAGGACTGGGAGCGCACGGCGACCCAAGCCTGGATCGACCGCTACGCACCGCTACGCGAAGACGTCCGCGCCGCCCTCGATTGGGGCTTGGGCGACCAGGGCACGCAGCAGTTGGGCATTCGCCTGACGGTCAGCGCAATGCCGCTGTGGCAGGAATTATCCCTGCTGCGCGAGCACAGGTTCTATGTGGGCAAGGCGCTGGTATTGATGCAGCAGTCGAGCGCGCCCTGCACCCAGTTGATGATGCAACTGCAATTGGCCTTGGGCAGCCTGTCCTATCACGCCCTGGGTGGGGCGCCCCAGACGATCGCCGCCTTCGAGCAGGCCAGGCAGTTGGCCGAAGCGCGTCAGGACGTTGCGGGCCAATTGCGGGCCGTGTCCGGGCATATGGCGGTCAACCTGTGTGCCGGTCACTACCGCGAAGCCCTGGAACAGAGTGTGCAGTTCGATCGTCTCGACCCACGTACCGACCCGCTGCTGGACCTGAGTGCCCAGCGCCTGCGAGTACTGGCGCAGCATTTTGCAGGCAACCAGACACTGGCCCTGCACAATGCCGAACAGGTGATCCAGCGCATGGCCCACAGCGGCCATCTCAATCGGTTCACCCATGGCTTCGGCGTGCAATACGACCAGAGCGTCGCCTCACTGACCGTGCTTGCCCGCATCCAATGGCTGCGCGGGGCTCCCGAGCGCGCCTGGCGGACCGCCAGCCAGGCGCTGGAGCTGGCCCTGCAGATCAACCATGGCACCTCGATCTGCTACACCCTGGCCCTGGCCGGTGTGGTGATCGCCCGCTATAACGGCGATGGCGCGGCCGCACAGGCATTGCAGGCACTGCTGTTACAGCATGCCCAGCGCCATTCGGCCCAGCTGTTCCAGACCTGGGCGGCGCACTATGCCGACGGGCCAGGCCAAGGGGATTTGAACGGCCTCGGCCTGGTCAAGGACATCATGATTACACTGGGCGTTGCGACGGTGGACGAACCCGCGGTCGAGCGGGTGCGTAGCGGTGCCGCCGGCTGGTGCGCGCCGGAATTGCTGCGGGTGCGCGCGCAGGCGTTGCTGCACCAGGACACGCCCGACGCCGCCGAAACCCTGCTGTTGGAAGCCCTGGGCCTGGCGCAACAACAAGGCGCCCTGGCCTGGGAGATGCGCACTGCGGAGTCGCTGGCGCGACTGTGGCAAAAACAAGGTCGCCGGCAGGCCGCTCGCGAACTGCTGGGTGGGGTTTACGCGCGATTCACCGAAGGTTTTGCCAGCCAGGACCTAATCCGCGCACGCAGCCTGCTCGACGAGTTGCAGGACCAACGGCCGGCCTGAAAACGGCCCCAGGTAATGCCCATAACCCTGCTGCAATCGCGCCACCTGCACCGGGTCGCGCAGTTGCATCAGCGCGTAGCTGCGCACGCTGTTAAGCAAGCGATAACGCTGCGCCCCCGGACCGGGCTCGACCGTCAGCAACGAAGTGGCGACCAGACGCCCCAGCAGGTACGCCAGGTCGGCGTGTTCCAGCTCGGTACCCGCGACCAGCGTGACAAGGGTCGGCAAGGTCACCGCCATCTTGAACAAACCCAATTGCAGGAACAGCCAGCGCTCCGGCAGGCTCAGGCGCTGGTAGGTCCAGTCCAGGGCCGCGGCCATGGAGCGGTGCCGTTCAACCGCCGTGCGCCGGCCCCGGGTCAGCACCTGCAAGCCATTGCGCAATTGCGCCTGCACACCGTGTACCCCCAAGGCATCGACCTGGGCAGCCGCCAGTTCGAGGGCCAAGGGAATACCATCCAGACGCCGGCAGATATCACGCAGCGGTGCCAGGTCCTGGGGCCGCAGCGCAAAGCCCTGCTGACCGGCCCGAACCCGAGCGACAAACAGTTGCACGGCCGGGTACATCATTGCCTGCTCGACACTGGCCCAGGCGTACGGCATCGGCAATGCCAACCGGGGCACGCGTTGCACCCATTCGCCGGGGACCTGCAAGGCTTCACGACTGCTCAACAACACCGTCACCCGAGGCGCCCGCTCAAGCAGCGTGCGCACCAGATGCCGACAGGCGGCGAGCAACAGGTCAGCGCCATCCAGCACCAGCAGCAATTGGTGTGAAGCCAACTGGCGCGCCAGTTCACGGGCGTTATTGCAGGCTTCAAGACCCAGCGTTCGGGTCACGTGGCGGAGCATTTCCATCGGCGCCTCGACCGTCGCCAGGTCCACCCACCACACGCCGTCGCCGTAGCGCGGCAGCACGCGCTCGGCCAGTGCCAGCGCCAAGGTGCTTTTGCCCACGCCGGCGCTTCCGGTCAACGTCATCAGGCGTTGCCCGGACAGGCGCCGCACCAGCACGCCCAGCAACTCATCGCGACCGATCACCGCGCTGAGCCGCACGGCCAGATTGTGCCTCGGTGTAGTCGCGGCCACGGTGCCCTGCCCCGGCGCCACGAAGCAATACCCGCGTTGGGGGTCGTTGAGGATATAGCGCTGGCCATCCAACGCCCGGCGCAAGGCCGCGATATGCACGCGCAGGTTGTTCTGCTCGACCACGCTGCACGGCCAGACCCGCGCGATCAGGGTGTCCTTGCTGACAAACTGCCCAGGGGTTTCCAGCAGCACCGCCAGGATATCCAGGGCCCGCCCGCCCAGCGGCACCGGCCAGCCAGACTTGCTGACCAGGCGCTGTTGTCGGTGAAACGTGTAGGGGCCGAAGCTCACCGAGTGCGGGTTGTTCATGTCCGTAACAGCGCTGAAACACCCGAGCTTGGGCGTCTGCGCCTCCTTTTCCATGGGCCTGGCGCTATCTTGCCAGCTACCCGTGACAGGACAATGCTGGCACAGGGAGCGTCACGGACATTCAGGTGCGCGAGACGGACATCCTGTCGTTAACTGAACTGTTGTCGGTATTGGGTGGGGTTGAGGCCGAGCTTTTCAGTGAACAGAAAACGCATATGCCGCACGCTGCCAAAACCGGCGTAGAAGGCCACGGTCTTGAGCGGCAGGTCGGTGGTTTCCAGCAAATGCCGCGCGCGGTCGATGCGCGCGCCTTGCAGGAAGGCCATGGGCGTCATCTGCACCTCCTTGGTAAACAGCCGCGCAAAATGCCGGGCACTCATGCCCGCCAGGGCCGCCATCGACTCGATGGTGTGTGGCTGATCCAGATGGGCCAGTACCTGGTTCTGCACACGGGTAATCGCGGTTTCAAGGGGCGACACGGCGGCGGTCATCGGGCTGAACTGAGCCTGGCCGCCCTGGCGCTTCATCACCACCAGCAGCACCTTGGCGACTTCCACTGCCACCTGTTTGCCATGGTCCTGGGCTACGACCGACAGCGCCAGGTCGATACCGGCCGTGACCCCACCCGACGTAATCAAGCGGCCGTCCTGCAGGTAGATGCGGTCAGTCTCGACGATGGCCTGGGGGAAGGCTTTGATCAAGCGTTCGGTGTAGTGCCAGTGGGTGGTCACCCGGTGGCCGTCGAGCAGCCCCGCATGCCCCAGCACAAAGGCGCCGGTGCAGATCGAACCGAAACGCCGCGACCGAGGTGCAGCGGCCCGCAGCCAGGGCAGCAAGTCGGGATGGCATTCGTTATAGGCACCGGGGCCGCCGGGCACCAGCAACAGGTCGTAGGCATCGTGCGCCTGCTCCAGCAGCAGGTCGGGCTGGACGACGACGCCGTTGGACGCGCGCAGCGGGCCCGGTTCGGTGCCCAGGGTAAGGATCTGGTAGTGCAGCGCCGGCGGCAGGTAGCGGTTGGCAATCGAAAACACTTCAAGCGGCCCGGCCATGTCGAGCAGGAGGAAGTCCGGAAACAGCGCCATGGCCACGGTTTTCATCACGAGAGACGTCCATCGGTAAAGAATGCGGCCGGCATTATGGCACGTCTTTTACTGTCAACCCACATGAGACAGTTATTCAGTTTTTAGCTTCTTAATGAATATCTGGGTAACCAGTAATCTTCTTCTCAACGCAAGCGCCCTGCATGTCGCAGCCCGCGCTCACTTGAGGACACCACCATGCTGACCCTTCGCAAAGCTTCCGAACGCGGCGCCGCCAATCACGGTTGGTTGAAGTCGTTCCACACCTTCTCGTTCGCCAACTACTGGAACCCCAAGGAACAGGGTTTCTCCGACCTGCTGGTGATCAATGACGACCGCGTCGCCGCCGGCAAAGGCTTCGGCCAGCACCCACACCGCGACATGGAGATTTTCTCCTATGTGCTCGAAGGCGCCCTGGAGCACAAGGACACCCTGGGCACCGGCTCGGTGATCCGCCCCGGCGATGTGCAACTGATGAGCGCCGGCCGCGGCGTGGCCCATAGCGAGTTCAACCACAGCCAGACCCGTGGCGTGCACTTCCTGCAGATCTGGATCGTGCCGAACGTGGCCGGCGCCGAGCCGCGCTATCAGCAGGAACACTTCAGCGAAGCACAGAAACGTGGGCGCCTGCAGTTGATCATCTCGCCGGATGGCGCCAAGGGTTCGCTGCATGTACGCCAGGATGCGCGGGTGTATGCCGGGCTGTTCAACGGCGATGAAAGCGCCAGCCTGGACCTGGCGCCAAACCGCCACGTATACATCCATGTGGCCCGCGGCAGCGTGGAGATCAACGGCCAGCGCTTGCAGGAAGGCGACGGTGCCCGAGTACGTGACGAGCGCCAGATCCGCATAAGCCAGGGTGAGGATGCCGAGGTGCTGGTGTTTGACCTGCGCCCTCAAGAACGGCCGCAGATGCCATGACGGCCCCTTGATGGCCCGCCCATGCGGGCCATCGCCGGCGTCGATAGTCACCATCAGCCCAATGAAGTTCTCTTAAAAAATGCAACGCGTAACATCAAACCCATACCCGGCAACACCCCAACTAAAACACTTGGAGCACACCATCATGAAACGCCAACTCTTGCTTAGCCTCGCTTTCTCGGTACTCGCTGCAAACGCTTTTGCCCACCCAGTCGTCGCTGAAGGCGGCTCGGATCGCCTGAATGCCAACCGCGTCGCCGAAGGCGGGGCCGACCGCCTGAATGGCAACCGTGTCGCCGAAGGCGGGGCCGACCGCCTGAATGGCAACCGTGTCGCTGAGGGCGGTGCTGACCGTCTGCAAGAACGCGGCCTGGTCGAAGGCGGTGCTGATCGCCTGAATGGCAACCGTGTCGCTGAGGGCGGCGCTGATCGTCTGCAAGAACGTGGCCTGGTCGAAGGCGGTGCTGATCGCCTGAATGGCAACCGTGTCGCTGAAGGCGGTGCTGACCGTCTGCAAGAACGCGGCCTAGTCGAAGGTGGTGCAGATCGCCTGAATGGCAACCGTGTCGCTGAAGGCGGTGCTGACCGTCTGCAAGCACGTGGCCTGGCCGAAGGTGGTGCGGATCGCCTGCACAGCAACAACGCCTGACCCCGCGCTGTTCGCGGGGCACCCCAAACCGGCCTGATCAGCCGGTTTTTTTCCGTCTGCATCAAACCAAGTCGCGGTCCACCCACAACACCGCCTTACCTATCTGTTGCCGCGCCTCGATGCGCGCATGCACCTGCTTTACCGTCTCCAGGCTGTAATGTCCCTCGATCTCTACCGTCAGCGATCCTTCCAACATCGCCGCAAAAACCGCATTGGCTCGCCGTTGCACGGTCGCGCCATCGGCCATGTGGTCAGCCAAGCGCGGCCGCGTCAAAAACAGTGAACCGGCCTCCCCCAGTTCAATCGGGTCCAAGTCCGTCAGCGAGCCCGAGACATTGCCGTAATTAACGATCAAGCCTCGCGTGCGGCAAGCACGGAAACTGTCACGCAAGGTGGTTTTGCCCAGTGAGTCGAACACCACATCCACGCCCTGCCCCGCCGTAGCCTCGCGCACGCGCTCGGCGAATCGCCCTTCGTCATACGTCCAGGCCTGATGGGCACCGCGTTGCAGGGCAATCGCGCATTTTTCAGCGCTGCTACCGGTGGCAAATACCGTCGCGCCCAACCGCCGCGCCATCTGCACCAATAATTGGCCAATGCTGCCGGACGCCGCATGCACCAGGCAGGTACTGCCGGCGTGCAAGCGCGCCACATCGTCAATCAGGTAATGGGCGGTGCAGCCCTGGAACATCGCGGCTGCCGCCTGATCGAAGGTGATTGCGCTGGGAATCTGCGCGATTTTGTCCGCCGGCACAGCGGCGTATTCAGCATAAGCCCCCCAGGCGATACACCAGGCGACCCGATCACCGACGTGCAAATGACTGACGCCGGCGCCTACGTCCACGACCACCCCGGCGCCTTCCATGCCCAAGGTGCAAGGCAGACGCACCGGGTACGTCGTCGATTGGGCGTACTTGCCCTGGCGCGTGTGGACATCCATGAAATTGATCCCGGCACAGGCCACCTTGACCAGCACATGGCCTGGCGTGACCTGGGGTATGGGAGCGTCATGGCGCAGCAGGGCAACCTCGGGTCCACCATAGGTTTGCAGGGTGATGGCTTTCATCGGGAACAACTCCGTTTGCACTGGGAAGCGGCCATGGTAAAAGGACCTTCTCAGTAGGAAAATTCCCCAAACCCTCCCAACCTCTGTGCGGAAATAACCCGATGTTCGATTGGCAGGACCTGTATTACTTCACCGTCTTGGCCCGCACCCAATCGCTGTCGGCCGCCGCCCGCGAGTTGCAGGTGGAACACGCTACCGTCGGGCGCCGGGTCGACGCCCTGGAAACAGCCCTCGGGGTGAAACTGGTCGACCGCCTGCCCCGCAGCCGACCACTCACGGCCCAGGGCCGGGCATTGGCTGAACTGGCGGCGGGCATGGGCGAGATGGCTACCGAAGTCATGCGCTTGTCACGGGTAGCGTCCATCGAACTGGCCGGCACGGTACGGGTCAGTTGCCCGCCGTCCATTGCCAACCATTGCATCGCGCCCCACGTGGCGCGCTTGCGAGCCCAGTACCCACAGCTGAACCTGGTGCTGATGCCCTCCACCCAACTGGCCGCGCTGGATAAGGGCGAAGCCGATATCGCCCTGCGCACCGTACGCCCCGACGAGGACGCGCTGGTGCGCCGCAAGGTCGGTGTGGTGCGCTTCGGGCTGTATGCCGCGCCAGTGTTCAAGCAATTGCCCGCCGCCCACTGGACGTTCATCGCCTACGACAGCAGCCGCGACCACCTGCCCCAGCAAGCGTGGATGCACCAACTGCGCGGCCAGCGCCCGATCGTATTTGCCGCCAGTGAGTTGATCACCCAACAAATGGCGGCCCGCTCCCAGGTGGGCGCGGTGGTATTGCCGACGCTGGTGGGTGATCACGACCCGCAACTGGCGCGCTTGCCCACCGCCAGCGACGGGCCGGTGCGCGATATCTGGTTGACGGTGTACCCGGATATGCGGCGCTCACCGTCGGTGAAAGTGGTGATGGAATTTTTGGTCGATTGCATTGAAGGCGAGCCGCAACTGCGGCGTTGATTCCGCCCAGGGTGCCGAGGAATTTATTGCGATACGCCGCCGGCGGCATCCCCACCCACGTTGGGGGGCGAAGCGGCCCTGAATCCTGCCACCGAGTGTTGTCTGAAATAACGCGGTGGGCTTATTGGGGCTGCTGCGCAGCCCAACGCGGGGCAAGCCCTAATGCCGTTCAGTTAAGGCTTTTTTGTAGGAGCGAGCTTGCTCGCGAAGAAC
>NZ_JBXAFK010000089.1:0-12740 GCF_058793055.1 Pseudomonas sp. MPR-R2A5 | reverse complement strand
CGCGAGCAAGCTCGCTCCTACAAAAGGCGATGTACGCTTAACTGAACGGCATTAGGGCAAGCCCGCTCGCCACAACAAGCCCGCTCGCCACAGCTACAGTGTTCCCCCCCTGAACCGACTGGCATTAGGGCTTGCCCCCTCCCATATTGAAGTCAGAGCGGCGTCAGCACATTCATCAACATGTTGCACATGTAGGCCAGCAGGTCGTTGCAGGCCTCACGCGATTGCAATCGGTGTCACACCTTGCTGAAAAACTCCACGTTGGCTGGCGATAACTATTTACTCGCGCCCAAGGAGATGAGAAAAGCTCTGCCAACTTCCTGGATATGGACGTCACATGCCTCGCTCAAGCCTTATCACCCGGCTATTGGTCGCACTGTTGGTCGGCGTGGCGCTTTGGTACGTGTGGATGATCGCCAGTGCCAAGCTCGAGTGGGGCGGCAGCAGCCCCGAGCAACACTGGCTGGGCACGGTGCCTGGCGTGCAAACGCGGGCGGTCAGCCAATATTGCACCGGTGTGCTGGTAACGCCCCAGGGCACCTGGCTGGTGGGGCGGCTGGAGGATGCCTACGAACCGTTCCAGCCGTCTGCCGCCATGGTCGACCTGAATGCCGTACTGCACGGCAAGGCGCCCGCACCGCCAAAGGAGCCGGGTGCCTTTGGCAGCCTGATCCCGAGCCGCGAGCGTGAAACCACGTTTATTTCGCGCCTGGATGCCAACGGCCAATTCACCCCTGTGGCCCATCTCAGCGGCGCAGCGTGTTTGGTGGCCAGCCCGGATGGCGCCCACCTGTACCTGTTGAGCGACGCGAACCGTCCCGATGACGCCGCCGCCCAGACCGTGGTATTTCGCAGCGATGACCAGGGCCAGCACTGGACATGGATGGCCGCAGGCTTTTTCCCGGAGGCGGACCGGGTGGCCGACAACCTGACCCCGTATTTCTACAACAAGGACGAGGTGTGGGCCTGGGGTTCACCCGGCACCGCGGACGACGAGGCCAGCGCCGACCCTTCCGGTGCAATTCCCACGGGCGTGTATTACTCCAGGGACGGCGGTGCCCACAGTGCGCCGGTCGTTGCACCTCAATCCTTGCTGGTACCGCGTGAGTACGCCCAAGGCAAGCGCCCGGACATCGTCGAATGGCGCACGGCCGAAGGGGAGTCCGGCGACGTGCGCAGCCATGTCCTGCAACAGGATGCCCAGCACGCAATGATCTGGGTGTCCCAGCGCTTTTGGGGCAGCCACCCCGACGGCCAGAGCAACAACCTGGCGATCGATATCACCACCCGTGCGTCGTTAACCCGCACGACCGGGGGCTGGCAGGTGGGGCGCCTTGAGCGTGAAGATGGCCTGTTTGTCACGGCGCTGGCGGACAACGGGGATGGCCGCGTGATCGGCTTGATCGACCGGGGCGGATATGGGCATACCGTGGTGGCCGAACTGAACACCACCACCCTGGCCTGGCAGCCCTTGAGCGACTTGCCCAGTGTGTTCTCGCCGTTGGCTGCCGACACCCAGGCCCGCGGGCTTTGGGTGGGGCGCAACAGCCTGTTGCTCAACACGTCCAGCGAACACCATCCGCCACGCTGGCTCTACTGGTGGGGGGACGCAAATATTTCCGCCGAGGCGGTGTTTTACTCCAAAGACTGGGGTCAGTCATGGCAGCGCCTGGCGGTGGATGGCTACATGGGGGTACGCGGCTTCGACGGTGGCAGCGACCGGGTGTTCTGGAGCCAACAAAAGAGCGCCGATGACACCGGCATAGGTTCCTACAGCTTGCACTAACCCAGCGGTTCAAGCTCCCCACCGCAGGTTACAGCGGGGTCAGCACATTCATCACCGTATCCAACGCCACCCGCGTGTCATCCAGTTGCACCAGCGACGCATGCCGCGCGCCGAGGGCGTCGCGGTTCTGGATCGCGGTGAGGATTGCCTTGTGCCGGGGCAGGCTCAGGCCCTGGATATCCGGGCGGCGGTTGGTGATGCTGATCGACTCGCGCAGCGGCAGCGACAACATGTTGCACATATAGGCCAGCAGGTCGTTGCGGGTGGCATCGGCAATCGCGCGGTGGAAGTCCAGGTCGGCCTGCAACAGCTGCTCGTGGGTCTGCGCGGTTTCCATGCCCAGGTAGGCTTTTTCGATGATGGCGATGTCTTCATCAGTGGCCGTGGTCGCGGCCATGGCGGCGATTTCAGGTTCGAGGATGCGCCGCACGCCCGCCAGCGTATTGAAGAACTCGCTATGGGGCGTGGACTGCATCAACCAGGACAGCACGTCCGGGTCGAGCAGGTGCCATTTCACCCGAGGCCGCACCACGGCGCCCACGCGGGGCTTGGAGTACACCAGGCCCTTGGCGCTGAGTACCCGTGTCGCTTCGCGTAATACCGAGCGGCTGACCTTGTACTCCTCGCAGAGCGTGGCCTCCATGGGCAGTCTTTCTTCGGGCTTGAAGCGACCGGAAACGATGTGCATGCCCAAGTCCTGAACGATCTGGGCATGCATGCTCTTGCGCGGCTTGGACGGCGGCTGATCCATAACGACAGGGATGCTCTGGCTTAAATTCGCGGCATCATAGCATCCCAATTAGTGGGAATGCCGAGGGACTTCCGCCCCTCGGCAACCGACCAGGAAGTCAAAGTCGCAACCCTGGTCGGCCTGCAGCACATGGTCGATGTACAGCTGGCGATAGCCGCCGACGATCAGGTTCTGCGGCGGGTTCAGGTCGGCCATGCGCGCCGCCAGCTCGGCGTCGGGGATGTCCAGGTGCAGGCGGCCGTTGGCGCAGTCAAGTTCGATCCAGTCGCCTTCCTGCACGGCAGCCAACGGTCCGCCGGCCGCGGCTTCCGGCGCCACATGCAAGACCACCGTGCCATACGCCGTGCCGCTCATGCGGGCATCGGAAATCCGCACCATGTCGGTCACGCCCTGGGCCAGCAGCTTGGCCGGCAAGCCCATGTTGCCGACTTCGGCCATGCCTGGGTAACCCTTGGGCCCGCAGTTCTTCATGACCAGGATCGAGTTGGCGTCCACGTCCAGCTCCGGGTCGTTGATGCGGGCCTTGTACATGTCGAAATTCTCGAACACCACCGCACGGCCGCGATGCTGCATCAGCTCGGCGCTGGCCGCCGAAGGCTTGAGCACTGCGCCCAATGGCGCCAGGTTGCCGCGCAGCACGCAGATGCCGCCGTCGGCGCGGATCGGGTTGTCGAGGGTGCGGATCACTTCGTCCTGGCCGTAGATCGGCGAGTCCTGGGTGTTTTCGCCCAGGGTCTTGCCGTTGACGGTCAAGGCGTTCGGGTGCGGGATCAGGTTGGCTTCACCGAGGCGACGCAGCACGGCGGGCAGGCCACCGGCGTAGTAGAACTCTTCCATCAGGAAACGCCCCGACGGTTGCAGGTCGACGATGGTCGGCATGCCACGGCCGATGCGGGTCCAGTCGTCCAGGTCGAGCTCGACGCCGATGCGCCCGGCGATGGCTTTCAAATGGATCACGGCGTTGGTGGAACCCCCGATGGCCGCGTTCACGCGGATCGCGTTTTCGAACGCCTCCTTGGTGAGGATCTTCGACAGCTTCAAGTCTTCGCGCACCATCTCGACCGCACGCATGCCCGACATATGAGCCAATACATAACGCCGCGCATCCACGGCGGGGATCGCCGCATTGTGGGGCAGGGACGTGCCCAGCGCCTCGGCCATGCAGGCCATGGTCGACGCGGTGCCCATGGTGTTGCAGGTGCCCGCCGAGCGCGACATGCCGCCTTCGGCCGCGAGGAAGTCATCCAGGGTAATGGTGCCGGCCTTGACCTGTTCACTGAGCTGCCACACCACGGTGCCCGAGCCAATGTCCTGGCCCTTGTGCTTACCGTTGAGCATCGGCCCACCCGTGACCACGATGGCCGGCACGTCGCAACTGGCCGCGCCCATCAGCAGGGCCGGGGTGGTTTTGTCACAGCCGGTCAGCAGCACCACACCGTCGATCGGGTTGCCGCGAATGGCTTCCTCCACGTCCATGCTCGCCAGGTTGCGGGTGAGCATGGCGGTGGGGCGCAGGTTGGATTCGCCGTTGGAGAACACCGGGAATTCCACCGGGAAGCCGCCGGCCTCGATCACGCCACGTTTGACGTGCTCGGCGATCTGGCGGAAATGCGCGTTGCACGGGGTCAGCTCCGACCAGGTGTTGCAGATACCGATGATCGGCTTGCCATGGAACTGATGGTCGGCAATGCCCTGGTTCTTCATCCAGCTGCGGTACATGAAGCCGTTTTTGTCGGCGGTACCAAACCACTGGGCGGAGCGTAGGCCGGGCTTTTTATCAGACATGATCGATTCTCTTATTGTATGACTATATGTTCTATCTGAAGCTAAACATAAGCGCAAAATCGACGCTTTGGAAGTGTTGTTTAGTAAATAGTACTACTATATAGTCGATCTCAACTGAGGGTTGGCCCTGGCGGATTTTCGCGAGAGGCGTCCCCCGAGCTTCTATAAGAACAACAATCGGAGATCGACCCCCATGAGCCAGGAACTGCGGCTTATCCGGCGCATTACGCTGAAACTGATTCCCTTCCTCATCCTGCTGTACCTGATCGCCTATGTGGACCGATCGGCGGTCGGGTTCGCCAAGTTGCACATGGGCGCCGACGTCGGCATCGGTGACGCGGCCTACGGCTTGGGCGCGGGGCTGTTCTTCATTGGCTACTTCCTGTTCGAGATCCCCAGCAACCTGATGCTCGACCGCTTCGGCGCGCGGCGTTGGTTCGCACGCATCATGCTGACCTGGGGCGCGATCACCATTGGCATGGCGTTTGTGCAGGGGCCGCACAGCTTCTACGTGATGCGCTTCCTGCTGGGCGCGGCCGAAGCGGGGTTCTTCCCCGGCGTGCTGTACTACATCACCCAATGGTTTCCGATTCGCCATCGCGGCAAGATCCTCGGGCTGTTCATCCTGTCCCAACCCATCGCGATGATGATCACCGGCCCGGTCTCCGGTGGCTTGCTGGGCATGGACGGCATCCTCGGGCTGCACGGCTGGCAGTGGCTGTTTATCGTGATCGGCACCCCGGCGATCCTGCTGACCTGGCCGGTGCTGCGCTACCTGCCGGATGGCCCCAAGCAGGTCAAATGGATGAGCGACGATGAAAAAGCCTGGCTCACCGGCGAGCTGAATAAAGACCTGCAAACCTATGGGCAGACACGTCACGGCAACCCGTTGCACGCCCTGAAGGACCAGCGTGTGTTGCTGCTGGCGCTGTTCTACCTGCCAGTGACTTTGAGCATCTATGGCCTGGGCCTGTGGCTGCCGACCCTGATCAAGCAGTTCGGCGGCACCGACCTGGTCACCGGTTTTATCTCCGCCGTGCCGTACATTTTCGGGATCATCGGCCTGCTGATCATCCCGCGCAGTTCCGACCGCCTGAATGATCGCTACGGCCACCTGGCCGTGCTTTATGTACTGGGCGCCATCGGCCTGTTCTTCAGCGCCTGGCTGAGTGTGCCGGTGCTGCAAATGGCCGCGCTGTGCCTGGCGGCCTTCGCGCTGTTTTCCTGCACGGCGGTGTTCTGGACCTTGCCGGGGCGCTTCTTTGCCGGCGCCAGTGCGGCGGCGGGCATTGCCTTGATCAACTCGGTGGGCAACCTTGGCGGCTATATCGGTCCGTTCGTGATCGGTGCACTCAAGGAATACACCGGCAACCTCGCCTCGGGCTTGTACTTCCTGTCCGGGGTCATGGTGTTCGGGCTGGTCTTGACCGGCGTGGTCTACCGCCTGCTGGAGCGCAAGCACGTCCTGCCGGTCGATCAATTCGCCGCCAGTGCCCGTGGCGCCACACGTACTTAATCAGGGAGAAGCTTCATGCGTTTAGTGCAGTTCGAATCAAACAACGGTGAGCGTCGGGTCGGCGTGGTGGAAGGCAACCAACTGCGCGAAGTGCAAACCGCGCGCAGCGTGCGCGAACTGGCACTGGCCGCTATCGAGGCGGGCATCAACTTGCAGCAGCAGGTAGAGCGTCTCGGCCTGGGCGCCAGCCATGACTACGCGGCGTTGCTGGCCGACCTGAAAGTCCTGCCGCCGCTGGACCACCCGGACCCGGCCCATATGCTGATCAGCGGCACCGGCCTGACCCACCTGGGCAGCGCCTCGGCCCGCGACAAGATGCACCAGGGCGCTGACGAAACCGCACTGACCGACACCATGCGCATCTTCAAGTGGGGCCTGGAGGGCGGCAAGCCAGCAGCCGGCCAGGCGGGCGTGCAGCCCGAGTGGTTCTACAAGGGCGATGGCCGCATCGTCGTGCGCCCGGGTGCGGCTTTTCCGGTGCCGCCGTTCGCCGAAGACGCGGGCGAAGAGCCCGAGATCGGTGGCCTGTACGTCATCGGCCCTGACAGCAAGCCTTATCGCCTGGGGTTTGCGGTGGGCAACGAGTTCTCCGACCACGTCATGGAGCGCAAGAACTACCTGTACCTGGCCCATTCCAAACTGCGCAGTTGCAGCTTTGGCCCGGAGCTGCGCGTGGGCGAGTTACCGCAGCACCTGGCGGGCACCAGCCGCATCTTGCGTCACGGCGAGGAAATCTGGCGGAACGAATTCCTCAGTGGCGAGGCCAATATGTGCCACAGCCTGGAAAACCTCGAATACCACCATTTCAAGTACAGCCAGTTCCTGACCCCCGGCGATGTGCATGTTCACTTCTTCGGCACCGCCACCCTGTCATTCGCCGACGGTATACGTACCCTGCCGGGCGATGTGTTCGAGATCAGCCAGGCCGAGTTCGGCGCGCCGTTGATCAACGGTGTCGGCAGCAGCGATGCGGCATTCGAACCCGGCCAAGTCACCCCCCTTTAAGGAGATCAACATGCCCCAGTTCCTCGGCCACAACTATATCGGCGGCCAGCGCAGCGCCAGCGGCAGCGTCAAGCTGCACAGCGTCGATGCCAGCACGGGCGAAGCCTTGCCGCAGGCGTTCTACCAGGCCACGCCGGAGGAGGTCGACGCCGCCGCCCAGGCCGCCGCTGCGGCTTACCCGGCCTACCGCGCCTTGAGTGCCGCGCGCCGCGCGCAGTTCCTGGACGCGATCGCCGACGAGCTGGATGCCCTGAGCGATAATTTCATCGAGTTGGTCTGCCGCGAAACCGCGCTGCCCGCCGCACGTATCAAAGGCGAGCGTGGGCGCACCAGCGGCCAGATGCGCCTGTTCGCTACGGTGCTGCGCCGGGGTGATTTCTATGGTGCCCGTATCGACAAGGCGTTACCCGATCGCCAGCCGCTGCCACGCCCGGATCTGCGCCAATACCGCATCGGCCTGGGCCCGGTCGCCGTGTTTGGCGCGAGCAACTTTCCCCTGGCGTTTTCCACGGCGGGCGGCGACACCGCTGCCGCACTGGCGGCCGGCTGCCCGGTGGTGTTCAAGGCCCACAGCGGGCACATGGCCACGGCGGAACAGGTGGCCGATGCGATCATGCGCGCGGCTGCGGCCAGCGAAATGCCGGCGGGTGTGTTCAATATGATTTTCGGCGGCGGCGTTGGCGAAGCGCTGGTCAAGCACCCGGCGATCCAGGCAGTGGGCTTTACCGGCTCGCTCAAGGGTGGCCGCGCCTTGTGCGACATGGCGGCGGCGCGCCCGCAGCCGATCCCGGTGTTTGCCGAGATGTCGAGCATCAACCCGGTGATTGTATTGCCCCAGGCGTTGCAGGCCAGGGCCGACACCGTCGCCCGCGACCTGACCGCCTCGGTGGTGCAAGGCTGCGGCCAGTTCTGCACCAACCCCGGCCTGGTGATCGGTATCGCGTCGCCGGCGTTCACTGCGTTCACCCAGCAGGTGGCGCAATTGATCGGCGATCAACCCGCACAAACCATGCTCAATGCCGGCACCCTGGGCAGCTATGCCAAGGGCCTGGAGAAACTCCTGGCGCACCCTGGCATCCAGCACCTGGCGGGCAGCGTCCAGGCCGGCAACCAGGCGCAGCCGCAAGTGTTCAAGGCCGATGTCCGCCTTTTGATCGACGGCGACGAAGTGTTGCAGGAGGAAGTCTTCGGCCCGACCACGGTGTTCGTCGAAGTCGCCGACCAGGCCCAACTCACTGCCGCTTTGCACGGCCTGCACGGCCAGCTCACGGCGACGATCATTGGCGAACCGGCGGACTTTCAACAGTTCGCCGAGCTCACGCCGCTGCTGGAACAGAAAGTCGGGCGCATCCTGCTCAACGGCTACCCGACCGGCGTGGAAGTCTGCGATGCGATGGTCCACGGCGGGCCGTACCCGGCGACCTCCGACGCCCGTGGCACCTCGGTCGGCACCTTGGCCATCGACCGTTTCCTGCGCCCGGTGTGCTTCCAGAACTACCCTGATAGCCTGCTGCCCGACGCGTTGAAAAACGCCAACCCATTGCGTATCCAGCGTCTGGTGGATGGCACGCCATCGCGCGACCCGCTGTAAACCACAATCAGGAGGCGACATGTCGTGTACCGCTGTCACTGAACACCGTGCGCAACTGGGGGAGGGCCCGTTCTGGGACGTGCCGACCCAGGCGCTGTACTGGGTCAATATCGCCGGCAAACAGGCACTGCGCCTGATGGGCGGGCACTTGCAGATCTGGCAGCTGCCCGAGCACGTTTCGGCGTTTATCCCGTGTGAAAGCGGTGATGCGCTGGTGACCTTGAGCAGTGGCGTCTATCGGCTGGACCTGGCGACCCAGGCCCTGACCTTGCTCTGCGTGGCCGACCCGCAACCGGGCAACCGTGGCAATGAAGCCCGCTGCGATGCCCAGGGCCGCCTGTGGCTGGGCACCATGCAGAACAACATCGGCGAACACGGCGAAGACCTGCCGATCACGCGGCGCTCCGGTGGCCTGTTTCGCATCGATGCGGACGGGCAGGTCACGCCATTGCTGCACGGCCTGGGTATTCCCAACACCTTGCTGTGGAGCGAGGACGGCAGCCAGGTGCATTTCGGCGACAGCCTGGATGCCACGCTCTACCAGCATGCGATCCAGGCCGACGGTCAACTGGAGCCCGCAACGCTGTGGTTCGGCCCGCACGTACGCGGCGGGCCGGATGGCTCGGCCATGGACACTGAAGGCTACATCTGGAACGCCCGTTGGGACGGCAGTTGCCTGCTGCGCCTGACGCCCGATGGTGAGGTGGACCGCATTATCGAGTTGCCCGTGAGCCGCCCCACCAGTTGCGTATTCGGTGGCCCCAACCTCACGACCTTGTATATCACCAGCGCCGCCAGCCCATTGGATCACCCTCTGGACGGCGCGGTGCTGGCCATCGAAGTCGATGTACCCGGCAAGCCTTGCCATCGCTTTGCCGGTTAGCTGTAGGCGCGAGCGTGCTCGCGAAAAGCTTGAGCGCGCCGTGTGCATTCAGGATGTACGCGTCATCGTTAACGTTTTTCGCGAGCAAGCTCGCTCCTACAAAAAACAGCAAACAAAAAACAACAACAAGGAGTCACCCGTATGAAACGTCGTCGTGGTTTGCGTTCCCTGTGCTGCGCCGCTGTGGCGGTCTCGGCCATGAGCTTGAGCGGGCTGTTGCTGGCCGCTGAAGAAGTGAAGATCGGTTTTCTGGTCAAGCAGGCCGAGGAGCCGTGGTTCCAGACCGAATGGGCCTTTGCCGAAAAAGCCGGCAAGGAACATGGCTTCAAGGTGATCAAGATCGCCGTGCCCGATGGCGAGAAAACCCTCTCGGCCATCGACAGCCTGGCCGCCAACGGCGCCAAGGGCTTTGTGATCTGCCCGCCGGACGTGTCCCTGGGCCCGGCCATCGTCGCCAAGGCCAAGGCCAACGGTTTGAAAGTGATCGCCGTGGATGACCGCTTTGTCGATGCCAAGGGCAACTTCATGGAAGACGTGCCGTACCTGGGCATGGCTGCGTTTGAAGTGGGCCAGAAACAAGGCGCGGCCATGGCGGCCGAAGCGAAAAAACGCGGTTGGGACTGGAAGGACACCTACGCGGTGATCAACACCTTCAATGAACTCGACACCGGCAAGAAACGCACCGACGGCTCGATCAAATCCCTGGAAGAGGCCGGTATTCCCAAGGACCACATTCTGACGGCTGCGCTGAAAACCCTCGACGTCCCCGGCAGCATGGACGCCACCAACTCGGCCCTGGTCAAGCTGCCCGCCGGCGCGAAAAACCTGATCATCGGCGGCATGAACGACAACACCGTGCTCGGCGGCGTGCGTGCCACTGAGAGCGCCGGCTTCGCCGCCGCCAATGTCATCGGCATCGGCATCAATGGCACCGACGCCATCGGCGAACTGAAGAAACCCAACAGTGGCTTCTTCGGCTCGATGCTGCCCAGCCCGCATATCGAGGGCTACAACACCGCGAAGATGATGTTCGACTGGGTGACCACCGGCAAGGAACCACCGAAATACACGGCCATGGACGAAGTGACCCTGATCACCCGCGACAACTTCAAGCAGGAGCTGGAAAAAATCGGCTTGTGGAACTGATAGGTTTTTTCTCGCCGTTGCACTGCGTCCACACTTAACACTGATCCAATGTGGGCGCTGTCGAGCTTTAGCGAGGCAGCCTCGCTAAAGCTCGACAGCGCTTATATAAACCGCGTCAGTCAGCGGAGAACTTGAAGACGGTGTTCTGCCGATAAGTCTGTCCAGGGTCCAGGCGGGTTGACGCAAACTTGGGCTGGTTCGGCGCATCCGGGAAATGCTGGGTTTCCAGGGTGAAGCCACTCCAGTGCAGGTAGGTCTTGCCGCCCTTGCCCTTTACCGAACCGTCGAGGAAGTTGCTGGTATAGAACTGCACCCCAGGTTCGGTGGTGTACAACTGCAAGCGCCGTCCGGAGGCGGGGTCGTGTACCTCGGCGGCGAGTTGTTTGATATTGCCTTGGGTGTCCAGCGCCCAGTTGAAATCAAACCCGCCCTGTTTGGGCTCGGCAAATTTGAGCTGCGGATGGTCATCCTTGATGTGCTGGCCGATAGGCGTAGGTTTCAGGAAATCCATTGGCGTGCCTTTGACCGGCGCCAGTTCGCCCGTGGGAATCAAGGTGGCGTTGACTGGCGTGTAGTGGCTTGCATGCAAGGTCGCGACCTGCTTGAGGATGTCGCCATTCCCCGCGCCGGCCAGGTTGAAATAGCTGTGGTTAGTGAGGTTAAGCACCGTGGGTTTGTCGGTGGTGGCGGTGTAGTCGATATGCAGTTCATTCTGGTCATTGAGACGATAGGTGACCTCGGTTTTCAGGTTGCCAGGGAAGCCCATTTCACCGTCCTTAGACAGGTAGCTCAGCTTCACACCGACGGAATCCTTATCCTTGACCGGCTCGGCTTTCCACACCTGCTTGTCGAAACCCTGGGCGCCGCCATGCAGTGAATTGGGGCCGTCGTTGAGTGGCACCTGGTAGCGCTTGCCGTCGAGCTCAAAGGCGCCGCCCGCCAGGCGATTGCCAAAGCGCCCGATGGTCGCGCCGAAAAACGCCGTGCCGGCCTGATAGCCCTGTACGTCGTCAAAGCCCAGGACCACGTCGTCGAGCTTGCCGTGTTTGTCCGGCACCTTCAGCGACTGCAGCACACCGCCGTAAGTGATCACCGTGGCTTGCATGCCATGGCTGTTGCGCAAGATGTACTGCTCGACGGCAGTGCCGTCGTTGGTTTTACCGAAAGGTTTTTGCTCGCTGGACAAACCGGCTGCCTGGGCGCCACCGCTGGCGATCATCATGGACAGCGCCAGGCCGGACAGCAGGTATCGAGGGTGCTTCATGGTCGAACTTCCTTTTGTTGTTTTGGATGGAATAGTTCTACTAATGTGCGATATTTTGTCGATATGACAGCGAATTTATAGCCTTAAACGCCAATTTCGTAAAATAAAATAAGACTAATTGATCGAGGCATCCTTTTATGAGTACTGAACACGCCGTTTATCCCGACCTCAACGGCAAGACCGTATTGATTTCCGGGGGCGCCTCGGGGATCGGCGAATTCATGGTGCGGGCCTTCGCCGCGCAGGGTGCCAGGGTCGGGTTTGTGGACCGCGCGCAAAGCCAGGGCGAACGCCTGGCGGCCCTGTTGAGTTCACGGGGGCATGCCGTGGAATTCGTGTGCTGCGACATCACCGATGAAATCGCCTACAAGGCGGCGATAGGGCGCTTCGAGCATTCCCTGGGGCCGATCACCGTGCTGGTCAACAACGCCGCCAATGACGTGCGCCACACCCTGGAAGAAGTCGATTCGGAAACCTTCGACAAGCTGATCTCCGTCAACCTGAAACACGCCTTCTTTGCCGCCAAGGCCGTGGTGCCGATGATGAAGCGCGCCGGCAGCGGCTCGATCATCAACCTCGGCTCCGTCGGCTGGATGATGGCCTCGGCCGGCTATCCGGTGTACGCCGCCAGCAAGGCCGCCGCCCACGGCATGACCCGCGCGCTGGCACGGGAGTTGGGGCCGAACCGTATCCGTGTGAACACGCTGGTGCCGGGTTGGGTGATGACTGAAAAACAGCTGGCCATGTGGGTGGATGACGCTGCCAAGGAGCTGATCAGCCGCAGTCAGTGCCTGCCGGGCAGTGTGCTGCCGGAACATATCGCCAATATGGCGTTGTTTCTTGCTTCCGATGCGTCGGCGATGTGTTCGGCGCAGAATTTTATTGTGGATGGTGGTTGGGTCTGAGCCTGGAACCCTTGTCCAGACAACAGAGGCCAATGTGGGAGGGGGCTTGCCCTAATGCCGTTCAGTTAAGCGTACATCGCCTTCTGTAGGAGCGAGCTTGCTCGCGAA
>NZ_JBXAFK010000088.1:0-13502 GCF_058793055.1 Pseudomonas sp. MPR-R2A5 | reverse complement strand
TAACGCGTGTTTCCTGAATCAACGCGGCGCCTGTGAGTTTTTCGCGAGCAAGCTCGCTCCTACAGAAGGCGATGTACGCTTAACTGAACGGCATTAGGGCTTGCCCCTCCCACATTTGATCCCCCTGTCTCAGGCTCACATGTTCTCCGAGGTGACAATCTGCGGCGCGATATGCACCCGATGCCGCACCGGATCAAACCCCTCGGCGCTCTGCAATTCCACCAGCAACTGCACCAGCGCGTTCGCCGTCTGCCTGGGCTGTGAATCCATCACCACATCGATCAACCCCTGGCTCAGTGCCTGGCGTGACAGCGCCGTGGACTCCTGCAAGATGCAGCACAACGCCGGGCGCTTGGGCAGCTGCGCCAGGGCGCTGATGATGCCGTCGCCGCCGCCGCCGACCACACACAGGCCGCGCAGGTCGCTGTGGCGGGTGAGCAGGTCGAGGGTGGCTTCTTCGGTGATGTCGCAGTTGTCCAGGTTGATCAGCGGCTCCAGCGGTTTGAGCCCAGGTGCGTGTTCGGCCAGGTAGCTGTGCAGGCCTTCGACCCGTGCCTGGTGACCGAGGAAGCGATGGCCGCCGAGCAGGATCCCCACGCTGCCTTTGCGTGCGCCACAGGTGCGGGCGAGCAGCCAGCCCATGGTGCGGCCGACCACGTGGTTGTCCTGGCCCACGTAGGGTTCAAGGGCTTGCTCGTGAATATCCGAGAGCAGGGCCACCACCGGCACGCCGGCCGCGCGGATCTGCGCCAGGCAGGCGTTGATCAGCGGGTGGGCGAAGCTGACCACGGCGAGGGCGTCGCACTGCACGGCCAGTTGTTCGATCTGCGCGACAATGGCGCTGGGTGTGCGGTCGTTGATGTAGTCGAACTGGCAGGTGAGGTTGGTGGTGGCGTGTTGTTGCGCCGCCTCGCTGATCGACTGCGCCAGGTGGGCATAGAACGCTTGGGCGGTGCCCAGCAGCAGAATGCCGAAGCGATAGGTCGGCCGGCGTTCGCGGATGCGTTGGCCGATCAGCCGCGCAGCAAAATAGCCCACGGCTTCGGCGGCCTGGAACACCTGCTCGGCCGTCTGCGGATTGACTGGCGCGCGCGCATTCAGCACGCGGTCGACAGTGGCCACACTCAGGCCCGCATGGGCGGCGACGGTGGCGATGGTGGGGCGCTTATTGTTGTTCATGACAGCCCTCTTGAGCGTCTTGATAGAAAACTATCAAGCCCCGCTGGGCCTGGATGATAGCTTGATAGGGAATGGATTCAAGGCCTTGAGGGTGATTTAGCCGCACTCTATCGTTGGTTTCGCAAAGCACCTGAAACCTCTCGCTTGCGGAGAACAATAACAATGCCTGAACACACCGCTCATCACGCTCGGCGCGACTACAGCCTCACCGGTCCCGAAGCCGCCCGCGCGGCGGAAAAAGGCCTGGTCTCGGCCAGTTGGTACCAATCGCCGATTTCCCGTAAACGCATGAAAGAACTGATGCAACGCCGCGACGCCCCGGCCTTGCTCGATACCGCTATTTGGGTGACCGCGCTGTTCGCCACCGGCTTCGGCGGCTACTGGTTCTGGGGCACGTGGGCCTGCGTGCCGTTCTTCCTCGCCTATGGCGTGCTGTACGGCACCGCGTCCAACCCGCGCTGGCACGAAACCGGCCACGGCACCGCATTCAAGACCCGCTGGATGAACGACGTGCTGTACCAGGTCGCGAGCTTCATGTGCATCTTCGAGCCCCACGTGTGGCGCTGGAGCCATGCCCGGCACCACACCGACACGATCGTCGTCGGCCGCGACCCGGAGATCGTCGAGCCACGCCCGCCGAGCCTGCCGATGATGGTGCTCAGCCTGTTCAACCTGCCCCTGGCCTGGAAGACCTTCAGCGGTGTGGCGCGCCATGCGATCGGCCAGATGAGTGCCCAGGAGCAGGACTTTATCCCGGAGTCCGAGTGGCCCAAGGTGTTCCGCGCCGCGCGTATCTGGGTCGGCATTTATGCGCTGGTCATCGGCACTGCGTTGTACCTGCACAGTTGGCTGCCGCTGATGCTGGTGGGCCTGCCGAGCCTCTACGGTGCCTGGCTCGGTTACGTGTTCGGCCTCAGCCAGCATGTGGGCCTGGCCGAAGACGTGCTCGACCACCGCAGCAACTGCCGCACGATCTACATGAACCGCGTGCTGCGTTTTATCTACATGAACATGAACTACCACCTTGAGCACCACATGTACCCGATGGTGCCGTACCACGCATTGGCGCAATTGCACGAAGAGATCCGCAACGACTGCCCGCCGCCGTACGCCAACCTGTTCGAGGCGTACAAGGAAATCATCCCGACGATCTGGAAGCAGCGCAGCGATTCGACTTACTTCGTCCAACGTCCCATCGGCCCCAGTGCTGAACCGGCCGCCAGGGCCCCGATGCATGCAGAAGCCACTGCCGGCTGACACCCTCCAATAACAAGAGAAAACGCCATGAACGATCAATGGATCGACGTCTGCGCCGTGGGCGAAATAGACGCAGAAGACGTGCTGCGCTTCGATCACGGGCCGCACACCTACGCGGTGTTCCGTTCGGCGGACAATGAGTTTTTCGCCACCGCCGGCCTGTGCACCCACGAGAAAATCCACCTCGCCGACGGCCTGGTGATGGACCATGTGGTCGAATGCCCCAAGCACAACGGGCGCTTCGATTACCGCTCCGGCAAGGCCTTGGGCGCGCCGGTGTGCGTCAACCTCAAGACCTACCCGGTGCGGGTCGAAGCGGGGCGGGTTTTGCTCGCCGTCACGGCCTGATGATGACCGCCGCCCTGATCATCGTCGGCGCCGGCCATGCCGGTGGCCGCGCGGCATTGACCCTGCGTGAAGAAGGCTACAGCGGGCGCCTGATCCTGATCGGCGACGAGCCGCACGTGCCCTACGAGCGGCCGCCCCTGTCCAAAGGGCTGTTGCAGGGCAGCATGGACCTGGCCGGATGCAGCCTGTGCGACAGCGCGCGGCTGGCCGAGTTGGGCATCGAACATATCGCCGGTAACCCGGTCCGCCAATTGGACCCGCCGCAACACCGCCTGCAACTCGCCGACGGCCAGTGGCTGTCCTACGCCGGCCTGTTGCTGGCCACCGGGGGCAGGGCGCGGCGTTTGCCCCAGGAACAGGCCAACGTGCTGTACCTGCGCACCCACGATGAAGCGCTGGCGCTGAAATCCGCGTTGCGCCCCGGAGCGCGGCTGGTGATTGTCGGCGGCGGGTTTATCGGCCTGGAAGTGGCGGCGACGGCGCGCGGCCTGGGCTGCGAGGTGACGGTGCTCGAAGCCGGGCCACGCTTGGCGGGCAGGGTGCTGGCGCCGGTCATCTCCGAGGCACTGCTGAAGCTGCATCGCCAACACGGCGTCGACGTGCGCCTGAATGTGGCGCTGGAGTCGATCCATGCAGAGGCGGTGCAACTGGTGGATGGGCAATGGCTGCCCTGTGACCTGGTGGTGGTCGGCATCGGCATGCAACCGAATATCGAGCTGGCCGTGGCGGCGGGGCTGGAGGTGGGGCAGGGCATTCGCGTTGACACGCACCTGCGCACCGGTGTGCCGGACATCTACGCGGCAGGGGACGTTTGCGAGTTTCGCCTCGGCGGCGAGTACCAACGCCAGGAAACCTGGCGCAACGCCGAGGCGCAAGGGCGGCATGCCGCGCTCAACATGCTGGGGCGCGACGAGCCGTTCGAAGCGCTCCCCGGTTTCTGGTCCGACCAGTACGACTGGGGGTTGCAGACCGTGGGCGTGATCACGCCGCTGACCGTCAGCCGTGCATTGCCGGACGCGGGGCTGTTGCTGTTCTACCTCGACGCCGACCATCGCCTGCAAGGCGCCTGCGGCTGGGGCCCCGGCAATAGCGTGGCCAAGGACGTCAAGCTGTGCGAACGGCTGATCAGCGCGCGCATCGCCCTGAACCCTGCCAGCCTGGCCGACCCCCACGTGTCCCTCAAACACCTGCTGCGAGGCTGATATGCGCCAATTCCTGGTATTCCAATCCCTGTGGGCGATGCACACCGAGCCCGGCCCTCTGGAGGCCCAACTCGACCGTATCAAAGCCGCCGGTTTCGACGGCATTACCGATCACTATTGGCAAGCCGCCGATGTGGCGCGCCTACACGCCGCCGCCACGGCGCGGGGCCTGCAGATCGAAGGCCAGTTGTTCCCGCAAAGCGTCGACGACCTGGCGACCGCACTGGATGTGATCAGCCGCCACGGCTGCCACCACCTCACCCTGCAAGCCGATGTGCGCCCACGTACCCAAACCGAGGCCGCGCGTTTGATCGAAGGCTGGCAACGCCTGGCCGAGCAGGTGGACTTTCCGGTGCTGCTGGAAACCCACCGCTATCGCCTCACCAACGACCTGCTGTTCACCCTCGACCTGCTGGCGCAGATGCCCGACCTGAAACTGCTCGCTGACTTGTCCCACTACGTGGTCGGGCGCGAATTGCCCGAGCCCGGCGCCGTTGAAGACGATGAACAGATCCGCACGATCCTGCAGCACAGCTGGGGCTTTCATGGGCGTGTGGCCAGCAGTGAACAGGTGCAAGTCGCCCTGGCGTTTCCCCAGCACCAAGCCTGGGTGCAACGCTTTACCGAGTGGTGGCGCTACGGGATCGAAGACTGGCTGGCCCGCCCCGAAACCCCGCAAAGCCTTTCCTTCACCTGCGAACTGGGCCCGCCGCCCTATGCCATCACCGGCGCCGATGGGCGTGAAATCAGTGATCGCTGGGCCGAGGCGTTGAAGCTCAAGGCATTGATTCGCGACGTGTGGCAGGAGTGTCGGAAATGATCTGCTAATCTGCGCGGGTTCACTCTCGCCCTTTAGCCTGGACTTCCACTATGTCGACTTCGTCTGTTCAGCCGCCTCTTGAACCGCAGTCCGTCTGCCACCCCATCACCAGCAGCGCGATTTTCATGGTTGCCACCGTCGCGCCTGGCACTGAAGACAGCGTGCGCGCCTGGTGCGCGGACATCGCCGGGCTGGTGCGCTCGGTGGGTAAACGCGTGCCGACGGGCAACCTCACGTGCGTCTGTGGCTTCGGCTCGCAGGCTTGGGACCGGCTGTTCGGCGCGCCACGCCCGGCCTCGCTGCATCCATTTCGCGAGTTCGGGGTGCCAGGGCGCATGGCAGTGTCGACGCCCGGCGACATCCTGCTGCACATCCGTGCCGAACAGATGGACCTGTGCTTTGAACTCGCCACCCAACTGATGACGGCCCTCGGTGACAGCGTCAAGGTCGTGGATGAAGTCCAGGGTTTCCGCTACTTCGACATGCGCAGCATCATCGGCTTTGTCGACGGCACCGAGAACCCGGTGGGGCGCAAGGCCGTGGGCTTCACCATCGTCGGCGACGAAGACCCCGAATTCGAAGGCGGCAGCTACGTGCTGGTGCAGAAATACCTGCACAACATGACCGCCTGGAACGGCCTGACCGTGGAAGCCCAGGAAAAGGTGATCGGGCGCACCAAACTGTCGGATATCGAGTTGGACGATGCGGCCAAGCCGAGCAATTCCCACAGCGCGCTGACCGTCATCACCGACGAGAACGGCGAAGAAGTGAAAATCCTGCGCGACAACATGCCCTTCGGCCGTCCGGGCGCCGGGGAGTTCGGCACCTACTTCATCGGCTACGCACGCTCGCCGCAGCCGCTGGAGCAGATGCTGGAAAACATGTTCGTCGGCCGCCCGGCGGGCAACTACGACCGCTTGCTCGACTTCAGCACGGCGGTCACCGGCGGCTTGTTTTTCGTGCCGTCGGCCGATCTGCTCGACGAACTGGCGGAGCGCAGCCCCGGCCTATAGGACCACCTCGAAATACCGATAGCTGATGGCCTCGAGCGGTTGGGCAATGTGTTGGCGGTTGGATTCCTGCACGGTGAGCCCGGCTTTTATATAGGCCAGTTGCGGTGGGGCTGACAGGTAATCGGCAAGGTTGGCTTCAGCGCCCGGGAGGTCCGTGTAGAGATGAATCTGCTCTTCGGCGATCACGCCCTCGACGGTTTCGGTGATGTTTTGCCGGATAACGCCGCTCAGGAAGGTCGACAGAATCAACGTGTCGACAATCGGTATGCCGTCATAGGGAGTCCCGCAGTGGGCCGGTCCGTTCAACAGCACCACGGGTTGGATCGAGAGCTTGTCAGGCAGCGGGAAATTGGCTTTCAGGCACTGTTTTCTAAAAGACTTTTCATGTTGTCGGATACCCTCGATTTTGCGTGCCAGTTGCGCGCAAGCCTCGATGACCTTGTCTCGATGCTTGAAGGTGCTCAGCGTATCGGCAGGTTGCAGGAAGCATTTTACTTCGCCGACCACCAGCGTACTGCTGATCAGCATCAGCAGGTCGATGTCCTCATACGGGGGCGTAGCGGCCTTCGGTAAGTTGAATGTGAAGGCATGCGGCATGATTCGAATGTGTTTTCTCAGGCGCGAGTCCTGGGCATAGCGTTCCAGGACCTGACGCGCATGGGTTTCGAACGAGTTGCCGCGCGCCGCCAGGTCGGCGCCCATCTGTCGCAACCAGATATTCACGTTGCGTTGGGTGGTGCCCCACAGCAGCGGCGTGAATAACACCAGCAGTTTATCGTCGTTGTAGGGGATTAACGGTTGCGTCCACAACTCGTTCTTACCGGTATCCGATTTTTCGGTGTGATCAAAGGTCAGGAAATCAATCAGTGCCCGGCTACGTGCCAGGTCCACTCCCAGGGATTCGGATACCGCATTGAGCAACGCGGTTCTATCGACCATCGGTGCAGCCACATGCACCAGCAACGAGTCGCCCAACGGTGTTTCAGGTGGCGCCTTGGGGGTATCCAGCAGGCATCTTGCCAGGCTGCACAGGACGGCCCAGCACCTGACCACGTCATGGAGGGTTGCTCCATCCAATTTGGGCGCCTGGAAGGCGGAATATCCGTTGTAGTACGGTTCCAGGGCCTCATGGATGATCAGGTAGGTGGCCAGGGCTGAGCGCTGGACCTCTGCGTCGTCGGCGAGGTGGTAGTGAGTGACGCCCTCACGGTGGGTGATCGCACAGACAGGTCGCACAATCCCCAGTTCGGTGTGGGAGTTTTGCGTGTAGTGCCTGCTGAAGTGCATGATCCGCGCGGTTGTCTTCGAATGAACGAGAATATTGCGCCGAAATTGACTGATGACCTTCCAGGCGGCGAAGTGCTGATTGCCTGGCGTGAGCAAGATCCTGGCACCGTGCTCGAATCTATAGTCGTTCCACAGGCAGTCCTCCCAGTGCTCTTCAAGCACACCGTAAAAGGCACCCAGTTGATAGTCGTGGGCGACACGCTTGAGGTCGAAATGCGTGGTGCTGATATCCGGTTCTGATGCATCGCCTTTTTCCGCCAGCACCATCTGGATGGGCATTTGCAGCCCGTCGATATCGGCCTGGGCAACCTCATCGATCGAGTGCTCTGTACCCTGGTTGTCGGAAAACTTGGGCACCAGTTGCTGGCGCGTGATCTCGGCCGGATCGAGGTCACCGGTGTTTTCGCGAATCTCCTTCGCGGCCTGCTCATACATCATGGCGTTCAGGTTGGCATGGGTGATGAACGCCAACAGTTTGTTCTTCTTGGGGATCTGCCGGTCAGCGGCAAAACTCAGCTGTTTGCGCAACTCACCAAACGCGCGGTAAAACCACAGGCCGGCTTGATGCAGGCTCTTGTCCTGTGCGTCAGCGGCGTCGGGATCCAGCGCTGCGTTCCACCGGTCAGGGTGGAAGCTGTGTTGGTTGGGACGTGAAATTTTCTGGTGTTGTACGCGTTTCAAGAAAGACATGTTCAGCGACCACTCCGTTGCGATCACTGAACTCTACCAGACGAATACCTGCGCCTCGGGTCAGCTCAGCAAGCCGGTACTGACCGCCACAATCAAGAACACCCCGAGCAGCGCGCGGTAGATCACAAAGGGCCAGGTGGAGAAGCGCTCCAGGAACTTCATCAGGCCCCAGATCGCAAAGAACGCCGACACGCTGGCCACCACCAGCCCAAACAGCAAATGCGGCCAGGCGTGGGCGGGCATGTCGGCGTGCAGCAGCACCCACAGCTCCTTCAGGCCTGCGAGGGCGATGGCCGGCAGGCCCAGCAGGAAGGAAAAGCGCGCGGCTTCTTCGCGTTTGAAGTTGAGGAACAGGGCTGCGGTGAGGGTCGAGCCGGAACGCGATACGCCTGGAATCAACGCGCCGATCTGGGCGACACCGACGATCAACGCATCCCGCAGGCGCATCTGGCTGACGTCCCGTGTATGCCGGGCACGCAGCTCGGCCGCCGCCAGCAACACCGCCATCACCACGCAGGAAATACCGATCACCATCAGCCCGCGCAACGGCGAGTTGCAGGCATTCAAGGTCGAGGACAGCGCCAGGCCGGCAATGCCGATGGGGATCGTCGCCAGCACAATCGCCACAGCCAGCTTGAACCAGCGGTCGTTGTAGTCACCCCGGCGTACCGCGCCGATGCTGCCGGTGGTCACTTGGTGCACATCGCGCCAGAAGTAACTGACCACCGCAGCCAGCGCCGCCAACTGCATCGCCGCCGAAAACGCCGAGCCCGGGTCTTGCCAGCCGAGCAGGGCGGGTATCACGCGCATGTGGGCGGTGGACGACACCGGTAACAACTCGGTAATGCCCTGGATCACGCCCAGGATAAAGATTTGCAGGTAATCCAGAGAGGCGAAGCCCACATCCAGGCCGGCGGAACAGACGTTGGTCAAAATAGGTGTCCTTGAGAATAACGGGCGAGTCGGCGAAGTTTATTCCAAATGTTTCAAGAATTCGGCCAATGCAATCGCTATTTGCAATCGGTTCAGCAAGTAGAAAGGTGGAGACCGCTATTGGACTGGGGCGGGGTTTTGTGAACAATGGCGCCCTGTTTTTTTTCACCGAGAGCCCCATGCCTGAAACCACCGTTGAATTGATCCAGACCGGCCCCGAAGCATCCGAGTTGATCCGCAATCTTTACCAGTACTACGCCTACGAGTCGTCGGACTGGGAGCAGGAAGATGTCGAGGCGGACGGTCGTTTCTACATCCATGACGAACACCTGAACCGCTATTGGCAAGACCCGCAATGGAGCGCCAACCTGTTGCTGGTCGACGGTTATATCGCCGGCTTCCTGCTGATCGAGGGCAGCGAAGTGCCGGGCATCCATGCCTTGGAACTGGTCGACCTGTTTATTCTCAAGCGCTATCGCCGCAAGGGCATCGGCAGCGCGATCGCCACCCAGGTGCTGTGCAGCGGCGAGGCCGATTGGCTGGTGCGTTTCTATGACCAGGATGAAGTGTCCCAGGCATTCTGGCGTACGGTGCTGGATAACCTGCCACGCCCGGTGCAGGCCATCGAGCTGGACGATGACCCGCAGTTGACCAGTTACCTGATTACCCGGGCGGCGTTGCATTGAACACAATGTTGAACTTAAACGCGGCGGCCTGTTCCTAATCTCGCTGGCCGTTCTGGCCCTTAATTTCACAAGGATGCGAAATGCACACAGTGTCTTTTTCCAAATACCTCGTTGGCGCTGCGCTGCTGCTGACTTTGGGCGGTTGCGTAACCATGTCGGGTGACTACGATGTCACGGCCGTCGACGCCTCGGGCGCTCCGATCAACATGGTGATCACCAGCCACGGCAGCGGTATCTATTCCTCGCGCAATATGTTCTGCCAGAACTTCCCGAAAGCCACGGTGACCATCCGTGACCTCAAAACCGGGGAAGAACTCAAGAGCGAAAGCCCTTACCACTGCCGCTAGGCACGCGTATTGAACAGCGCCTGTTGCATCGCCTGGGGCGGTTGCCCGAAAGCACGTAGAAACGCCTGGCGCATGCGCTCGCGATCACCGAAGCCGGTTTCGCGCGCCACCACTTCCACGGGGTGACGGCTGGTTTCCATCATCGCCCGCGCGGCTTCCACACGCAGGGCTTCGATGGCTTTGGCCGGCGTCTGCCCGGTTTCTTCGCGAAATACCCGGCTGAACTGGCGCGGGCTCAGACGGGCGACGTCGGCCAAGGCGTCCACGGACAGATCGTGGGTGAGGTTCTCACGCGCGTAGGCCAGGGCCAGTTGCACGCGGTCGGACTTGGGGTCCAGTTCCAGCAAGGCGGACAACTGCGATTGTTCACTGCCGCGACGCTGGGCAATCACCAGCTTGCGCGCGATGCGCCGGGCGAGGTCGCTGCCCAGGTCGTTTTCCACCATCGCCAACGCCAGGTCGACCCCGGCGCTCATGCCGGCACCGGTCCAGATCTGGCCGTCGACGATGAACAGCTTGTCGTCTTCCAACTGGATAGCCGGGTAGCGCTTGCGAAAAGCCGGCGCATGAATCCAGTGCGTGGTGGCGCGCTTGCCTTCCAGCAACCCCGCCTCGGCCAACACGAAAATGCCCGTGCACAGCGAGGCAATCCGCCGCGATTGCAGCGACGCAGCCTTGACCAGCGCCAGCAGGTTCGCTTCCGGCAGGCGAAATTCCAGGTAACCGCTGACGATCAGGGTGTCATAGCCTTCGGGCCGAATCGGCGTGGTATTGACCGAGAACCCCTGGGACGTCATCACCGCGCCGCCGCTTTCCGACACCAGGTGAAACTCATAGGCCGGCTCACCACGCAGCAGGTTCGCGCACTCGAACACCGAGCCCAGGCTGAGGCTCAAGGATTGGAAGTTCGGGTAAACCATCAGCGCAACGCTGTGCATCGCATGTCTCCTGGGGCGTGGGAGAAGGGATTGTCGGTGGCTGCCGGGAAAACGGCAACCGCCTTTGCAGCGTGTCCGGAATCCTTGCGGATATGACATTGTGAGCCTAAGGCTCGGCTCCTAACATTCACTCCACGCACTAGACGACTGGTCTAATCGGGCGGAGTGAAGCATGAACAGCGAAACCAAAAGTGCACGGCAGACCATTCTGGAGACGGCGCAATCGATTGTGGGCCGCAAAGGGTTTTCCGCCGTGGGGTTGAACGAAATACTGCAAGCCGCCGATGTGCCCAAAGGTTCGTTTTATCACTACTTCGATTCCAAGGATGCATTTGGTGTCGTCTTGCTTGACACCTACTTTGATCACTACGTGCAGGGAATGGCGCAACTCTTCGCCCAGCCGGGGTTATCCCAGCAGGCCAAGTTGATGCGCTATTGGCAAGCCTGGATCGACAACCAGACCGGTTGCACCGATGCAGGCAAATGCCTTGCCGTCAAACTCGGTGCGGAGGTGTCAGACCTTTCAGAGCCCATGCGATTGGCGCTGCATCGTGGCACCTCGCGCACTATCCAAATGCTCGCCGAGGCCATGCAGCGCGGCGTTGAAGATGGTTCCCTGGTGCTTGAACACAGCCCAAGGGACCTCGCCCATCAGCTGTATGCGTTATGGCTGGGCACCAGCGTCATGAACAAGATCACCCGTACGTCTGCGCCTTTTGATCAGGCGCTGTGGCTGACCCGACAGATGTTGGGTTGCCCTGAACACACTGACATTCACATCGATCGAGGCACTGGAACATGAAAGTATTAATGGTACTGACCTCTCACGACCAACTGGGCGACACCGGCCGCAAGACCGGCTTCTGGCTCGAAGAATTTGCCGCGCCGTACTACGCGTTCAAGGACGCCGGGGTCGAGGTGGTCCTGGCATCCCCGGCCGGCGGCCAGCCGCCCCTGGACCCGGTCAGTGACGCACCCGATGCACAAACCGAACAAACCCGCCGCTTTGCCGCCGACCCGGCTGCGCAGCAGGCCCTGGCCAATACGGTCAAATTGGACACGGTCAACGCTGACGACTTCGACACCGTGTTCTACCCAGGTGGCCACGGCCCGCTGTGGGACCTGGCGGAGTCGCCGGTTTCCATCGCCCTGATCGAGTCCTTCGAGCGGGCCGGCAAACCTATCGGCTTTGTCTGCCACGCGCCGGGTGCCTTGCGTCACGTCAAGGCGGTCAATGGCGAGCCGCTGGTCAAGGGCCGTCGCGTCACCGGCTTCTCCAATTCGGAAGAGCAGGCGGTGGGCTTGACCGATGTGGTGCCGTTCCTGATTGAAGATGATTTCAAGGCCCTGGGCGGCAAGTATGAAAAGGGCGCGGATTGGCAGTCCTTTGTCCTCGAAGATGGTTTGCTGGTCACCGGGCAGAACCCTGCCAGCTCCAGTGATGTGGCCAAGGCCCTGCTGAAACTCACCGCTTAAACCCCTGACACGCTGGATGGCTTGGCGACTCCCTGGAGTCGCCAATGCTTTCGCTTGTCCTCAATTTGGAAGTTCTCGAATGACCCACTCTGTTTTAAGTACCCCGATTTCACTGGGGCATCACACCCTGAACAACCGTGTGGTGCTGCCGCCCCTGACACGCCAGCGCAGCGCGCAACCCGGCGATATCGCCACCGACCTGATGGCCGAGTATTACCGCCAGCGCGCGACGGCCGGCTTTATGGTCAGCGAAGGCACGCAGATTGAACCGCGTGGCCAGGGGTACGCCTGGACGCCGGGCATCTACACCCCCGCGCAGATTGACGGCTGGCGCAAAGTCACCGACGCCGTGCACGCCGAGGGCGGGGTCATCTTCGCCCAGTTGTGGCACGTGGGCCGCGTGTCCCATAACGCCTTGCAGCCCGACGGCGCCGCACCGGTTGCGCCGTCCGCACTGGCAGCCGAGCAAGCCAAAGCCTTTATCGCAACCGGGCCGGGTGTGGGCGAGCTGATGCAACCGCCGGTGCCCCGTGCGTTGAGCACCCAAGAGGTCAAGGCACTGGTCCAGCACTACGCCCAGGCGGCACGCAATGCACTGGACGCAGGGTTTGACGGGGTCGAGATTCATTCGGCCAACGGCTACCTGGTCAACCAGTTCATCTCGGCCCACGCCAACCAGCGTGACGACGAATACGGCGGCTCACTGGATAATCGCCTGCGCTTTTTGCGTGAGATCGTCGAGGCGATGTGCAAGGTGGTGGGGCCGGAACGGTTGGGCGTGCGTTTTTCGCCGCTGTTCAGCGGTACCGATGAGGACCGTGTGTATATCGGCCTGGTGGAAGAAGACCCCCATCACACCTACATCGAAGCGATCAAGGTGCTGCAAGCCTCGGGCATCGCCTATGTCTCCATCGCCGAAGCCGACTGGGACAACGCCCCCGTGTTGCCCGACACCTTCCGTGAAGCCGTGCGCAGCACCTTCAGCGGCCGCATTATCTATGCCGGTCGTTACACGGCTGAACGCGGCGCGAAACTGGTGGAAGCCGGGCTGGCGGATTTGATTGCCTTCGGACGGCCGTTCATTGCCAACCCGGATCTGCCGCAGCGGCTATTCAACGGCTGGCCGTTGAATCCACTGCGAGAAGAGGGGATGTATGGTGGGGGGGAGGTGGGTTACATCGACTACCCCGTCTATTCCGAATAGTCACGCAATCAATGTGGGAGGGGGCTTGTTTCCGTGGCGGCCTTCGGGCCGACCATGTGGTTGGATTTGACCGAGTACATATCCGTTGCTGCGGTAACGGCTGCTTAGGGTTCCGCTCTTAC
>NZ_JBXAFK010000087.1:0-14431 GCF_058793055.1 Pseudomonas sp. MPR-R2A5 | reverse complement strand
TGCCGAGTGGTGGGGCACAGACCTTTTGGTTACTTTTGGCTGGGCCGGCATCCCGGGCGTTTGCCAAAAGTGACCCGCTGTAAGAGCGGAACCGCAAGTAGCCGTTACCGCAGCAACGGATATGTCCCCACCCCCCCCCCCTCAAACCACAACCCCCCGCCCCGCCCGCTCAAGATTCCGCCACAACCAAGGCGGCAACACATCCGGATCCAGGCTGTCGATCAAATTCTTCAACCCCAACCCCAACTCCGTATCCCCCTCAATCACCAACCGGCGCCGAAAAAACAACGTATCCGGATCTTCCTGCCGGCTGGCGAGCAACAAGAACTCGCGCCAGTTACCGCTGATGCTCACCTGCGCCTCGGCCTTTTGCGCAATACGCAACCCGTCGCGCCCCAAGGTCAGGTACCAGCACAACCCCAGGTCAGGTATACGCAGACACATCCAGCGTCCGCGCAGCAGGTCAAACCCACCGTCGCGCAAAGGCTCGGCCAGGCAGCGGTTAAGGGCTTGCTGCAAGACCAGGCGCTGCACGCCAAACGGTACGCGACGGATCAATGGAAACAATTGGTCGGCGCCTTTGAGCAGCCATTGTTTACGACTCAGCACAGCCCCACCTCCTCAACCCGCAACATGCCCGCCTGGCCGTGCCAGTAGCCGTTGCAACCATCGACATACAGCGGCGGCGTAGCCCCCTGGCGCACCTGGTCGAAGGCTCGCACCACCTCGACCATGCCCTCGGCTCGCGGGCTCAGGCGCAACAGATCGGCACCACTGGACACCAGGCCGGGGTAATCGGCCAGCAGGTTGGTCACGTCGGCCGACATGGTCTGGATACCGTTCAAGGTGAACAGCGCCTGCCCTTCCTGGCTGGTCAGTGGCATGCCGTCGGGGTAGTTGATGCAGCAGAACTGGCAGTCATCCTTGGGCCGGTTTTCGGCACGGGCGGTGAAGCAGCGCGCCGAATACGCCAGGGGCAAGTGGCCGTAGGCGAAGATTTCCACTTCGGGCAACGGCCGGCCCAATTCGCGTACCTGCTCCAGCACATCGGCGATCAAGCCCTGGGAGCATTCCACCGGCGGCACCCAGCGTTGCATGCCTGCATCGAGCAGTTGCACCAGGGCGTGGCCGTTGTAGAGGTTGAGCGCCGGACCGCCGACAAAGGGCAATTTGCGCTCGATCAACATCTGCACCGCCCCCATGTCGTTGGCTTCCACCAACAGTTCGCCGTTGTCGCACAGGCGGCGCAGGCTCGACAGTTCGGAGGCGGCTTCGATCAAGGTCAGGCTCGATAACACGATCTGCGCCGAGCTGTACGTTTGCAGTTCCCGGCCCAGGCCCAACCAATGATCCAGGGTGAACGCGCGGCGTTTGGCGCACACGGTTTCGCCCAGGTAAATCACGTCCAGGGGCAAGCCGGCCATGTCTGAATAGAAGCGCCCCAGGTGTTCCTTATCCCAATAAAACAGCACCGGTCCCAGGCTGAGTTTCATCTGTGTCTCCTCACTGCCACGCACGATGGTAGGCGCCGAGCGTGGTCTGGCTGCCTTCGGATAACCCGGCCAGCACCTGGCGCCACTGGTCCTTGACCACAAAACTGGCAGGCGCATTGCGGTGGGCGTCCAGCGCGGCGCGCCAGACCCGGGTGACTTGTTCCACATAGGCCGGGCTGCGTTGCCGGCCTTCGATCTTGACCGCTTCGACGCCGATGGCGGTGAGCTCCGGTACCAGGTCGAGGGTGTCGAGGCTGGTGGGTTCTTCGAGGGCATGGAAGCGCTTGCCGCCCACCAGGAAGCGGCCCTTGCACAGGGTCGGGTAGCCGGCGGGTTCGTCCCGGGTGTAGCGGTCGATCAGCACTTCGCTCAGGCGCGCGCTCAAGCCGTCGGCGTCCTCGCTCCAGCGCACGGCCTTGGCCGGCGAACACACGCCGCAGAGGTTGGGCGACTCGCCGGTGATGTAGGAAGACAGGTGGCAACGCCCCTCGGCCATGATGCACAGGCTGCCGAAACCGAACACTTCGATCGGCACCGGGCTGCTCGCGGCCACTTGCTTGACCTGGGCCAGGGACAGCACGCGGGGCAACACCGCGCGACGAATGCCGTAGCGTTCGGCATAGAATTTCAGCGCCGCCGCATGGGTGGCCGAGCCCTGTACCGACAGGTGCAAGGCCATCTGCGGATGGTGCCGGCTGGCGTAGTCGAGTACCCCGGGGTCGGCGGCGATCAGCGCATCCACGCCGTGGTCTGCCGCGCGGTCGACAGCGCGCTGCCAACGCGCCCAGATCTTCGGTTGTGGGTACGTATTGACCGCCACGTACAGCTTGCGCTGGTGCTGGCGAATAAAGGCGACGGCACCGTCGAATTGTTTGTCGTCCATGTTCAGCCCGGCGAAGTGCCGGGCATTGGTGTCATCGCGAAAACCGACATACACCGCATCGGCGCCTTGGCGCACCGCGGCTTTGAGCGCAGGCAGGTTGCCTGCGGGGCAGACCAGTTGCATGGGGGTTCCTCACAAAAATTCAGCGAAAGACAGAAATGGCACCGGTGCATCCCTGGGCACCTGATGCTCGCGCTCGATGATCACCAGGCCATCGGCCCAACAGGCGGCGGTGAGCATCGCCGAGCTTTGCTGGGGGTGCAGCACCGCGCGCAATTGCCCATCCTCGCCGGGGCTCAGGCGCGCGCGCAGGTATTGGCGGCGCTTGTTGGGCTGGAGCCATTCAAAATCGGCCGGCACCTGGATCGGTACCGGCAGCACCCGCGCCACACCTTGGGCGCGCAACAGGAACGGACGCACCACCACCAACGCGGTGATCAACGCCGCCGACGGGTTGCCGGGCAAACCCAGCCATGGCTTGCCCGCCACCTCGCCAAACGCCAGGGGCTTGCCGGGCTGGATCGCCAGGCGCCAGAAGTCCACGCGGCCGAGTTCTTCGATGGCCTGCTTGAGGTGGTCCTCCTCCCCCACCGATACACCGGCAGACGTCAACAGCACGTCGCATTCGGAGGACGCCAGGGCCAGTGCATCGCGGCTGGCGGCCAGTTCGTCGGCCATCACGCCGTAGTCGAGCACGTCCACGCCCCAGCCGCGCAGCAGCGCGGCCAGGGCATATCGGTTGCTGTTGTAGATCTGCCCAGGCACCAGTGCCTCACCCGGCTCGCGCAGTTCATTGCCGCTGCTGAGCAGGCACACCCGCAGCGGGCGATAGACTTTCAGGCGCGGGATGCCGGCCGATGCGAGCAAGCCGATGTCCTGGGCACGCAGGCGCTTGCCCACGGCGACCAGGGTCTGGCCGCGTCGCAACTCTTCGCCCTGCTTGCGCACATGCTCACCCAGGCGCACCGGTGGGCACCAAATACGCTGGCCGTAAAGGCGGCAGCGTTCCTGGGGCACCACCGTGTCGGCACCGGCCGGTACCGGCGCACCGGTAAAGATGCGCACCGCCTGCCCGGCCAGCACCTTCGCCGTGCTGTGCTGGCCAGCGGCAATGCGCCCGGCGAGCATCAGGTAGCCCCCCTCTGCCGGTACGTCCTCGGCGCGCAGGGCGTAGCCATCCATGGCGCTGTTGTCGAACCCCGGCAGGTCCAGGGGCGAGAACAGTTCCTCGGCGACCACCCGCCCCAGCGCGTGCTCCAGGTCGATTACCTGAGTGCCCGGCGGCGGCGGTGCCTGGGCCAGCAGCGTGGCGATGGCCTCGTCCACCGGCATCAGGTGGCCGCTGTCGCACACCGAGACGCTCACGAACGCGACTCGCAGGCTTTCAGGATCTGCTCGGGCTGGGGCTTGAGGTGCGGCACGAAGTTGCACGGGCCGGTACGGCTGTCCAACTGGCCCGCGAGTATCTGATCCCAGGCGGTACGGCACGCGCCCGGCGAACCCGGCATGCAGCACACCAGCACGCCGTTGCTGATGCCGGCCAACGCACGGGATTGCAAGGTGGAGGTGCCGATTTCGACCAGGGACACCTGGCGGAACAACTCGCCGAAGCCCTCCACGTGTTTGTCCAGCAGCGGCAGCACCGCCTGGGGCGTGTTGTCACGGGCGGTGAAGCCGGTGCCGCCGGTCATCAGCACCACTTGCACATCAGGGTCGGCGATCCACAGGGAGACCTGCGCACGAATCTGGTAGATATCGTCGATCACCAGGCCACGGTCGACCAGCACATGCCCGGCACCTTGCAGGCGGTCCACCAGGGTCTGCCCGGAGGTGTCGGTGTCGAGGGTGCGGGTGTCGCTGATGGTCAGCACGGCGATGTTCAGGGGGATGAAATGACGTTGTTTCAAATGGGCCATGATCAAGGCTCCAGGCGTAAAGAAAGTGGCTGTCAGCCTGCGCCGCAATGGGCGCAGGGCCTATTCCTCCAAGGAGGTATCTCGTTCAGGGGGCCAGGCGCGTGCGCTGCCATGTCCCGGCGTGCAGGCGGTAATCGAGGCGGTCGTGCAGGCGGTCGGGGCGGCCTTGCCAGAACTCGATGCGCTGCGGTTGCAGGCGGTAGCCACCCCAATGCTCGGGGCGCGGCGGTTGCTGCCCAGCGAAACGCTCGGTGACGTCACGCAAGCGGCTTTCCAGCTCGCTGCGATGGCTAAGGGGCTGGCTTTGCGGCGAAGCCCAGGCCCCCAACTGACTAGCGGCCGGACGCGCGTCAAAATAATCGTCCGACAGCTGCGCATCCGCCCGCACCACCGGGCCTTCGATACGCACCTGCCGCTCCAGCCCCGGCCAGAAAAACGTCATGGCCGCATGGGGATTACTCGCCAACTCCTCCCCCTTGGCACTCTGGTAATGGCCGAAAAAGAAAAAACCCTCAGCGCTGAAACCCTTGAGCAACAGAATGCGGCAATGGGCATGGCCCTGACTGTCCACGGTGGCCAACGCCATACTATTGGCCTCGACCGGAGGCACTTCGGTTTTACGCGCCTGATCCAACCACTGGCCAAACAGCACCAAGGGATCGTCCTGCGCCAAGTCATCACGCAAGCCATAAAGGGTGTAGTTGCGGCGCAATTGCGCAAGAGACAAAGGCATGGCGCAGTCCTCCAGAAAGTTCGCCACAGTGTGAGAACTACCGCGCATTTATCCCTTGACCACGATCAACATTCACCCGTGGCATGACGCCGCATGCGGTTACTTGGGCATGGGGTTCTACAGCTGATCGTATTGTTGCGGTTGCTCTGGCTCTGCCTTTCCTTTGCTTTGGTTTTGCTCTGGCTTTGCTTTTGCTCTGGCTTTGCTCTGGCTTTGCTCTGGCTTTTGATCTTGATCTTAGACGCCCCGTTAAACCACGCTGGCCGAACGCAGGCTTGAATCCGTGGGTAACCCGGCAGGACGCCGGGTTAGCCGTCCTGGGCCAGGGATGGCCCATGACGGCGGCCCACGGATTCAAGCCTGGGTTCGGGCACACCGAGCCTAGGCGAGGTGCCGAGTGGTGGGGCAAGAGCCCTTTTGGTTACTTTTGGGGCTCTTTTCCAAAAGTGACCCGCTGTAAGAGCGGAACCCTAAGTGGCCGTTACCGCAGCAATGGATATGTACCCATTCCAACCCAACATCCTGGTCGGCCCAGAGGCCGCCATCGGGGGCAAGTCGAATCGTCGCACCGCCCCTCCCACATTTGATCTCCATACATGAGGTAGATATCAGTCTGCTCTGGCTCTGGTTCTTGATCTCAGGCACCGCCCCTCCCCCATACCCCCAAACTACTTGAGCCCCAACCGCCGCGCCAACTTATGCAAATTACTCGAATCCACCCCCAACAAACGCGCCGCACTCGCCCAATTACCACCGCAATGCTCCAGAGCCTGACGAATCTTATGACGCTGACACTCATCCACCGCCACCGCCAACGGCTGGAACACCTCACCGCCCAACACCACCGGTTCAAGCACCGGCATGGCATCGCCCAGCCCCAGCCACTGCGGCTCCAGGCTCATGAACGGACGGCTGCCGCCCCGACACAACAGCTTTAACGCCGCACGGCTGATCACATGCTCCAACTCACGCACATTGCCCGGCCAGGCATAGCCCAGCAGGGCCTGGCGCGCCGCCGGGGGCAGGCACAAACCGCGCAGCCCCAGGCGCGCACGGTTGAGCTCAACGAAGTGCTCGGCCAGCAACAGAATGTCATCGCCACGTTCGCGCAGCGGTGGGATCGCCACCGGATACACCGAAAGCCGGTGATACAGATCGGCGCGAAACAGGCCGTCGCGCACGCGGTCCGGCAGATGGCGGTTGGTGGCGGCGATGATCCGCACATCCACATGCAAAGGCCGGTCGGCCCCCAGGCGCTGGATCTCGCCGTTTTGCAGGGTACGCAGCAACTTGGCCTGAATGTTCAAGGGCAACTCGCCCACCTCGTCGAGAAACAGCGTGCCGCCATTGGCGACATCGAAACGCCCGGCGCGGTCGTGGCTGGCGCCGGAGAACGCGCCCTTGACGTGACCGAACAACTCACTCTCGGCCAACGCCTCCGGCAGCGCCGCGCAGTTGACCTGCACCAGCGGCCGGTGGCAGCGCCGCGATTGGTGATGCAGGCGCTGGGCAAACAGCTCCTTGCCGACGCCCGTCTCACCGAGCAACAGCACCGGCAACTCGGTCTGCGCCAGTACCGCCAACTCATCGAGCAATTGCCGCAGCACCTGACTGTGCCCAAGGATGGCGTCGGGCGGCAGGGTCGCATCGACCCTGATGGGGTTCGCATTACCCTGGCATAGGGTGGTCATGATCACCTCACCTCACAATAAAGCCTTATTTATCAATGGTTTTTCAGTTGGCACGGCGCCTGCAACCACCGGCACATACCGCTATCCCAATGAGGAAACCCGATGAGCCTGAGCGACTGGAACACCCAACCCCAGGATCAATTGATCGACCATCTACTGGCCCGCTACCACGCCCGGCATCGCGAACAACTGCCGGAGCTGATTCGCCTGGCCAGTCGTGTCGAACAGGTCCATGGCCACCATCTGCAATGCCCCAACGGCCTCGCGGACCTGCTGCGCGATATCCAGCAGGAACTGGAGAACCACATGCTCAAGGAGGAACAGGTGCTGTTCCCGATGCTGCAGATGGGCATGGGCGCGCAGGCGGCCATGCCGATCCAGGTGATGCGGCATGAGCATGACCAGCACGGCGAGGCGCTGGAACAGCTGTTGAGCCTCACCGATCGCATCACCGCACCGCCGAGCGCCTGTGGGACCTGGCGCAGTTTGTACAGCCAGTTGACGACCTTTCATGACGACCTGCGCGAGCATATCCACCTGGAGAACGATGTATTGTTTGCCCGGGCACTGAGCCCCGTGGCCTGATCAGCGCAGCATCAGCTTGGCCAGGATCACGATCACCACCATATGCACCAGGATGCTGCGACGAATCCACGTCGCACGCCTGGGGCTCAGGCGCTGATGGCTCAGCAGGTACGCCAGCCACAGGTAATGGCCGATGATGCTCAGGGCCAGCACGATTTTCAGGCTCAGCAGTGCGGCAAAGTGGCTGCCCCAGGGCACGCTCAACACCCCTCGGTAGTGCCAGGCCAGGCCGATGCCGGCGCCGTACAGCAGCACCACCACGCCATGCAGCACCTGGCGTGAGCGCCGCGCGATAGCATGATCGGAGGTGAACTGGGCCGACCAGGCCAGTTCCTCACGGGCGCTGTGCCAGATCACGACTTCGAAAAACAGCGTGCCGATAAAGGCAATCGCCGCCAACAGATGCACGATCAACAAGGTGGAATAGAGCACGACGTTCTCCTAGCCTGGATGCCCATCGACCCGTGCTTGCCACAGCATCGGCCCGTAACGCCACAGATACAGGCCGAGCCCGACGCTCCAGCACAGGCCGGCCAGCCACAGCGCAGCCAGGGGCCAGAGCAGCACCAGCGCCACTCGGCTCACGCAGGCCAGGTTGAGCAGCACAAACGCCAGGGTCATCCCGGCCGGCGGCTGCAAGGCGCGGCCGGTGTGGCCGAGGCTGACGCGGGCGATCATGGCCAGGATCAAGCCGGCCATGGCGCCAATGGTCAATGCATGCACCGCCAGGCTGGGGTTGAATGGCGCACCGAAATGCCACAGCGCCATGCCCAGGCAGGCCACGGCGAGCCAAGCATACGCCAGGTGCAACGACCAGAGCAGCGGCACGCGCCACAGGCCCCGGTCATGCCAGCGCACCAGGCGCAGCAGGTGCCCAAGCCCGAGGCCGGCGAACAGCAGGCCGATCCACAGGTTGGCCGATAGCGCCGGCCCTGCCCCATAGAGCACCGCGACCAGCATCGAGCCGCCCAGCAACACGCGGTCCAGCCACGGCCAGGGCTTGACCGCCTCGACCCGGCCCAGGCCGCGCTGGGTGAAGAACGGAATCACCCGCCCGCCGATCAGGCCCATCATCGCCGCCACCAGCCACAGCCCGGTCAACACCGCCTGGCGTTGCAGGCCCAGGTCATTGCGCAACAAGCCATACAGCGACAGCGCATCGGCCACGGTCAGCAGCGCCAGCACCAGCACAATCGGATAATTGCGTTTCTGGCGGACCTGCCACAGGGTCCAGCCCATCACCGCCGCCACTGCCAGGGGGAACGTCAGCTCCAGCACCGCCAGCAGCGGCCAATGCAGGTTGAACAACCAGCCCAGGCGGGCCGCCAGCCATAACCCGGCGAGCAGCGCCAAGGCATTGCCACTGATGCCCGGGCGACCGGTCCAGGTCTGCACTGCCGTCAGCAGGAACCCGGCGATGATCGCCAGGCCGAAGCCAAACAACAGTTCATGCCGGTGCCAGGCCAGCCAGCCACCGGCCGGTTGCCAACTGCCGAACTGGCCGCCGAGGGCCAGCAGCCACACAGGGATCGCCAGCACCGCCAACACGCAGGCACCGAGGAAAAATGGCCGGAACGCCAAGCGGAACAACGGGGTAATCGACATAGCCTTGCGCCGATCGAGCACTTGCATAACACGGTCTCCCTTCAGGACTGCGGCAATGTTGCGCCGATGGGCGTGCGTTGCCCTTGTCGTAGATCAAGTCGCAACGGCAGCTCAACGCTTACGCTTGCGCTCACTGTAGGAGCGAGCTTGCTCGCGAAGAACGTTAACGATGACACGGGCATCCTGATTAAACGCGGTGTCTGTGGGTTTTTCGCGAGCAAGCTCGCTCCTACAACACCTTTAGCGTGCTTTGGAGCCATGATGAAAAACGCCTATGTCCCCCTCGCCTGGTTTGTGATCCTCGGTTCCATGCTGGCGGCGGCCAGCAGCCTTTCGCTGGTGCTGGTGTGAACGCCCCGCTGACGCTCAAAGAGCCGGGTATGGTGCTACATCGCGTGCATCACCAGATCCTGCGCAGCCACCACCTGTTCGAGCCGTTGAACGAGGAAGAACTCGACGTGTTGATGGGCAGCAGCCAGTTGCTCAGTGTCGATAAGGGTGAGCCGCTGTTCCGCCAGGGCGAACCGGCCGATGCGTTTTACTTTGTGATTGCCGGCGCGGTGAAGATCTACCGCCTGACCCCGGACGGCCAGGAGAAGGTCTTCGAAGTCATCGGCGAGCGCCAGACCTTCGCCGAAGCCATGATGCTGATGGACACCCCCAACTATGTGGCCTGCGCCGAAGCCGTGTGCCCCACCCAGTTGTATCGCTTGTCCAACGCCACCTACATGCGCTTGTTGCAAAGCAACAGCCGCCTGACCTTCGCCCTGCTCGGCAAGTTGTGCGTGCGCCTGCACCAGCGCGTCAACGAGATCGAAACCCTCTCGCTGAAAAACGCCACCCACCGCGTGGTGCGTTACCTGCTGACCCAGCTGATGCACTTGCACAGCACTGACAGCCGCTTCGAATTGCCCATGGCCAAGCAATTGATCGCCGGGCATTTGTCGATCCAGCCGGAGACGTTTTCGCGGATTATCCGCCGCCTGATCGACGAAAAGATCATCACCCAGGACGGTCGCCAGATCGCCATCCTCGATCGCCTGCGCCTGGAGCAGTTCGAGTGAAAACCTGCCTGTACTGCCAGCAGCGCCATGCCGACGCACGCCAGGAGTGTGGGCGCTGCGGCATGGCACTGCCCGCTTCCAACACTCATGTACAAGCACGCCGGTTGCGGCGTTTCCAGTGGTTCTGCCTGGGCCTGGCGCTGTTTTGCATCGCAATGTTCTTCTGGTTGCCGCGCACCTTCTACTGACCTTCAGTCAACTGCCGATACAGCTGCGGCAGGCGCAACGGCAGTTGTTGCGGCTGGCGGATCAGGGTGTAGCCATGGGCGCCGAACATGTAGGGCAAGTAATCCCCGGCCTGTTTGTCGATCGTGATGCAGAACGGCACCAGGCCCTGGCGCCGCGCCTCTACCACGGCCTGGCGCGTGTCTTCGACGCCATAGCGCCCCTCATACAGGTCCAGGTCATTGGGTTTGCCATCGGTGAGCAGCAACAATAACTTGCGCCGCTGCTTGCAAGCGCCCAACAGTTGGGTGGCCTGGCGAATCGCGGCGCCCATGCGCGTGTAATAACCCGGCTTGAGCGCCTGGATGCAGCCACGGGTACGATCATCATAGGCTTGCGCGAACGTCTTGAGCGGGTGCAGGCGCACATGCTGGCGGCGCAGGGACGAGAAACCATACAGCGCAAACGCATCCCCCAGCCCGGCCAGGCTCTCGCCAAACAGCAACAGGCTGTCGCGGATGACGTCGATGACCTTTTGCTCGTCGTTCAAATGCGCATCGGTGGACATCGACAGGTCCGCCAGCAACAGGCACGCCAGGTCGCGTCGGGTGTGCCGCTGATCCTGGTACAAGCCCCGCTCGACGCAGTCGCCATGCTGGCGCTGCACATGGAAGTCCACCCAAGCCTGCAGGTCGAGTTCCGCGCCCTGGGGTTGCTGGCGCAGCCATTGGCGGTCGGTACGCAGCTGCTGGAACTGGCGACGCAAGCGCTGGGCCGGGCCACGCAGCCGCGCGGGCAAGGGTTGCGGCGCATCGGCACGCGGCTGCATCAGTTGCAGGTTGACGAAGCCCTCCTGCAAGCGTTGCTGACGGTAGTCCCACTCGGGCAACTTGATGCCTTCGCCGAGGGGGATGTCATCCACGTCGGCCGGCGGCAGGTCGAGGTGCAGCTTGAGACCGCCACTTTTGCGCACGCGCTGGCGCGACAGGCTCAGTTGGTCCAAGTCTTCGGCGACACGGGCGGCGTCGGGGTCCTCGCTCTCGTCGGCCCAGCGATCGAGGTCGACGTGTTCGCTCCAACTGAACAGGTTTTCCAGGCGCACCACCAGCAGCCCGCCGTCGCGGCTGTGGTCATCCACGCGGCTGGCGCGTTTGGGTGCGCCCTGTTGCTCGCCGGCCGGCGTGGCCAGGTCGTCGCCCTCGTCATCCAGGCCCACGGTCTGGGGCGTGTCCAGGTGCAACGGCGGGTACAGCCATAAGGGCAGCGGCCAGGCGGCGCGCTCACTGCGCGGTAACTGGCGCACGCTGCCGGGTTCGCGCAGGGCCTTGCGCAGGGCTTTTTCCAGGGCGGCCTCGCCGGGCGTGAGGCTGGCGGGGTCGGGGCGCAATACCAGATGGGCCTCCACCAGGCGCTGATAGCTGGCCAGCATCGCCGGGTAGCGTTGCAGCACCAACCAGGTCCAGCGTTGGTTGTCACGGGCCCAGTGGGTCATCGGCCCTGCATGCGCGGCCAGCAAGGCCAGCCAGCGGTACAACTCCAGGTTCAGCGCAACCGTGGGATACACCGCCAGGCTCGACGGCAGGCGCAGGCGGTTGCCATCGCAGGAGGCCAGTGGCGCCTGCTTGCAGGTACCGGCGATGCGCATCAGCAGGTTGCGGCGCAGCAGCAAGTCACGCTCGCTGGCGGCTTCCAGGGCGATCCCGCTGGCCCCGCCCAGGGCGCGAAACAGCATCGCCAGGCTCCGCTGGCGGTCGACCAGCTCGACCCGTGCCGCCGGGAAATCGGCACTGGCGCGGCGGGTGATAAAGCGGTGCCAGGCACTGCCGACCCACTCTTCCAGCTCAAGGGTAAAGGCCATGGGGTTGGCTCCAACTAGTGGGGATGGGACGGGCACACCGCGATCCAGATGTGGGAGGGGGCATTGCCTCAATGCCAGTCAGTCAGGCTTTTTGTAGGAGCGAGCTTGCTCGCGAAGAACCTCAACAATAACGCGTGTTTCCTGAATCAACGCGGCGCCTGTGAGTTTTTCGCGAGCAAGCTCGCTCCTACAAAAAGCCTTGACTGGCTGGCGTTAGGGCGATGCCCCCCCTCCCACATCTGGACCGCGTTACCTTCAGTAGACGATCGGCACCGGTGCGCCCGCCATGCGGGCGCGTTGCCGGAAACTGAACAGGTAGCAAAGCAACCCGATCAGGAAGCCCACCCCACTGACCAACCGCGCCCAGAACAGCCCCTGCAAGTGCTCCACCGTGGCCATGAACGGCAAGGCCACTCCGTCCACCTGCCAGCGTTGCAACCAGACCTGCACGGCCCCGGCGGCGGTGAGGAACAGCGTGATCATCACCATGGACAACACCATCAGCCAGAACCCCCAGATCTCAAGCGTCTGCGAACGTGCGTCCGGCGCTTCACCGATACCCCGCAGGCGTGGCATGGCGTAGCTGATCAGCGTCATCACGATCATCGCGTAGGCCCCGAAGAACGCCAGGTGCCCGTGGGCCGCGGTGAGTTGAGTGCCGTGGGTGTAGAAGTTGACCGGTGCCAGGGTGTGCAGGAAACCCCATACGCCCGCGCCGAAGAACGCCGTGACCGTGGTGCCCTTGGCCCACAACGTGGCCGCGCGGTTGGGATGCTGGCGCCGACGCTGCTTGACCATGGTGAAGGCGAACATCACCATCGCCAGGAACGGCAGCGGCTCCAGGGCCGAGAAGATCGAACCGACCCACAGCCACACCTCGGGCGCACCGATCCAGAAGAAGTGGTGACCGGTACCGATAATCCCGGTGATCAGGGCCATGGCGATGATCACGTACAGCCATTTCTCCACCACTTCGCGGTCGACGCCGGTGACCTTGATCAGCACGAAAGCCAGCATCGAGCCCATGATCAGCTCCCACACGCCTTCGACCCAAAGATGCACCACCCACCACCAGTAGAACTTGTCCCGCGCCAGGTTGCCGGGGTTGTAGAACGAGAACAGGAAGAACACCGCCAGGCCGATCAGCCCGGTCATCATCACCATGCTGACGGTGGTCTTGCGCCCCTTGAGCAGGGTCATGCCGATGTTGTACAGGAAGCCCAGGCACACCACGACGATGCCCATCTTGGTAATGGTCGGTTGCTCCAGGAACTCACGGCCCATGGTCGGCAACAGCTCGTTATGGGTGAGCTTGGCCAACGCCGCGTATGGCACCAGCAGGTAGCCGAGGATAGTCAACACCCCGGCGGCGGCAAACACCCAGAACAGTACGATCGCCAGTTTCGGGCTGTGCAGCTCACGGTCAGCCTCCTCGGGCACCAGGTAATACGCCGCGCCCATAAAGCCGAACAGCAGCCAGACGATCAGCAGGTTGGTGTGGACCATCCGCGCCACGTTGAAGGGGATCAACGGGAACAGAAAGTCACCGACCACGTATTGCAGGCCCATGATCAAACCGAACAGCACCTGGCCGAGAAACAGGATCAGGGCGAACACAAAGTACGGTTTGGCCACGGCCTGGGATTGGAATTTCAGGTATGGATTGGCACTGCGCATGGCTCAGCCCTCCTTGTTCGGTGGCCAGTTATTGGTATTGATCTTCGAGCTCCATTTGAGGAACTCGGCCATATCGTCCACCTCCTGGTCACTGAGATTGAATTGCGGCATGGCCCGCCGCCCCGGTACACCCAGGGGTTGCATCTTCATCCAGGCATGCAGGAACGGCTTGAACCCCTCCTCCCCGCCCCGGCGCTTGAACACATTGCCCAGCTCCGGCGCGAAATAAGCGCCCTCGCCCAACAGGGTGTGGCAGCCGACGCAGTTGTTGCGCTCCCAGACGCTCTTGCCACGTACGACGGAATCGGTGAGCAGGTCCTGATTGCTGCGGGAGGGAAAGGTTTGTTCGGTGTGGTAGGTCAGGGCCAGGAAAATCAGGAAGAAGAACACGCTTCCTCCGAAGTAGATATTCCTGGCCATGCCCTTGGTGAAGGTCTCTGACATGGTCGCTTCCTCATTGCTTGGCCAGGGGATGATAGGGAGGCGTGGGGGGAAAACCGCTTGATGGCGATCAAGAAATGTTGATGGTTTTGGTCGGGTATAGGGTTTGGGGGATAGTTGTTGCTGTGGTCGTGGCTGGGGGGGGGGGGCCGTGTACATATCCGTTTCTGCGGTAACGGCCACTGGCGGTTCCGCCCTTACGGCGGGTCACTTTTGGAAAAGAGCCCCAAAAGTAACCAAAAAGGCTCTTGGGTATGACTCACCCACATGGGTTACAAATCAGTTCACGCACATAGGTAACAGTTTTTAACTGGCAGGGT
>NZ_JBXAFK010000086.1:0-16459 GCF_058793055.1 Pseudomonas sp. MPR-R2A5 | reverse complement strand
TGCTTCATCGGGAAACTCGGTGGGTGGGGTCGCGGTATTTTGCCAAATCAGAAAGTTTTTTTCAGAGTTTCCTTAGCCTTGGCACCATCGCTGAGGCCGACCTTGGACTCATTCTCAAAGCGGTTGGCTTTGATAACACCGTCGAAGTAGTAGCCGCTGTCTGCATCCATCCAAGTGGCATAGCCGCCCACGTAGTAGCTTTTCACCGTGCCGGAAGTACCACGGCTCAGGTCCAGATCGGAGTTGCTATGCCCTGCCATGACCCCAACCAGCCATTGGCTGTCTTCACTCAGGGGTGCATCGGCGCCGAGAGAGAAACCGCGTTGGCTCTGCTTATAACCCACGCCATTAGCGCCCGACACCGAGTACTTGTTGCCGTAGCTACGAATCCAGCCACCACCTTCAGCGTCATGGTGGCGTAACTCGCCCATGCGGCTGCGCAACGAAGTCATCTCGCCATACCATACGGTCGGCGCGGTGTTAAACAACGCCAGCACCGAGCGAGTACCGGGGCTGATAGTCCGTGCGCTGGGGTCGAGGAACCAATCGTTACCATCCTGCTTCAGCCCATAGGACCATGCACCGACATCCACCGCGCCGCCCACCAGCGAAAACTCGGCATCGCCGCCGCCGGTGTGCACGATATGTACGTCACCGGGCGACACAGGCTCCAGGCCGCTGCTCGCCACCAACAAACTGTGCTGACCGGTTGCATCGCCAGATATATTCAGAAAATCATTCAGGCCCTGGGCAAAATCAGCGCCCATGACGAATGTACCGTTACCACTCAGTGTCTCCAGGTCCAACTGATAAAACGCATCCGTTTCGCCAAACTTCACCGTACCGCCCGCGAGATCAAGCGCACCCACCAGGCTGTTACCCGTCAGGTTCCAGAACGAACCATCACCTATGGCAAGGCTATCGACATTCAACAAGCTGCCGGTCAACGATGAGTGGTTTTGCAAGCTCAGATTGGCACTGCTACCGGCCTCGACGAACACATTGCCGTTCAAATGGCTGTTGTTGACATTCATGTTGGCAGTTGCGCCACCGGTCACTTCCAGCAGGTTACCGTTGCCGCCGATCAACTGCGAGCCGTTACTCACTTCGATGGTGGCTGTAGGAATGCGCCCGGTCTGGCCGGCGACCAAAATGGCCGCCCCCGTCTCGCCCTCAACGGTCGACTGATCGAGTACCAATGTGCCGTCATCGGTAATACCTGCCGCACGGGTGAAACGTACACCATTGCGCTCACCCACTAGCATGCTGTTCTGAGCAGAGGCCGAACCGCCGATCAACAGGACACCGGTACTGCCGACAGCCGTCCCTTGTACCAGCGAGTCAAAAAAATGCAGTTCGCTCAATTGAGTGGCTGAGGCACCCGCCTGAGCGCCCTTTATTGTGCTGTTACTAACATGGGCGGTAGAACCGCCAGGTGTAGAACTGTACCGGTTCAGCACTAAACCAACGGATTGGGCGCTCTCCAAATGGCTGCCGGAAATGGTTGCAGTACCATTGGTAAGTTCCATTGCCGAGGCGCCTGGCGCCGTGGACATGACCGTGGAATTCTGGATAGCAACCGTGGAACCTTCCTGAGCAACGATACGCTCGATAGTACTCCCACTGTTCACAGTGAGCTGCGCACCCAGGCTCCGAATAGCCGCTGTGGTTGCCCCATTGACGGTCAGGCTGGAGCCATTCTGCAGCGCCCAGTTTTTTACGGTTTCACCGGATTCAATGACCTTCGACTCACCAGGCGCTACCACTCCCTGTTCGGAATGAGCCTGCGCCGCAACACCCAGAAGTAATCCGAACGACGACACTTTGACTGCCGCACTTAAAGGTGAAAGTTTGAAAATATGTTTGATGAACATGCTGTAACACTCGCTCTGACAATATGCCTGACCAAATGGCATGGCTCGTTCCGATGGAGTGGAGCCAGACCTGTAGAGGCCGCGAGGTTATAGTTGGAGGGCGTAACGGTAAGTAGGATAAATCTGAAGATAACAAGAGGACGCCATTCAGCCGACTTATTAGAAAAGGCACCGAAGAAGGTTATCCCTCGATGCCTTGCGTACAGCGCTATGGAGCAGAGTCACTACTACCGTCGCAGTAGTTGTTGGCGGTCACCATCCTCGCAGGAATGACTGCTGGTACTGACCTAGCAGGCGTTCCGCTCACGTCCAGAGAATATTGCAACCAGAGCGAGTTATAGGGCGGCTTCGCGCCGGCTACTTTAAGGTGAGGGTCGAAGGGTTGCAGGTGGAAGATGAAGCCGGTGGCTGCGGTGGTTGGATCCAGCGTCACCGAGCTAGTACCCCGTGTTGGCTCGATAGGTTGGTCACCCGCAAGCCCCGTTGAGGCCACATACTCGATCGTTACCACTACTTGATCCGCAAAAAATTCAGCGTTTGGAGGAATTTTCACTTCAAGGTATTCCGGGTCGCTTGTTGGTCGCAGAGATGCACAGCTAATCCTTCCCCGTGGGTCGCCGGTCCAAGGCAGGGTATTGAGGAACTCAGCCGCATCCAGTGTGTGAGTGATCGCATCGTCGACTTCAACGGGCGTACTTTCTGAGAAATTGCTGTTCGTCGATGCGGGATTGCGCACCCCATAAAAAACATCGATCGCTGGACCATTACCCGCTGCGGCAATCGCTGCCTTGTCGACCACGATAGTGATTGGAGCACCTGCGCCCTCGCCAAAAGCAATAGTATGAGTACCTGCTATGTTCAGCCGGCTTCCCCAATACAACGTAATGACATCACCTTCGGCCGGTGCTGGAGTAACGCTCCAAAGATCGAAGACCGCCAGAATGTCATCTACGTGATCGATGTCAGCGGAATTCAGATAGTTCTCTCTAGGAGGGAAAGATGCAGGCCCCTGTATGGTGACCTGATCCAGGTCAGGACTCGGATCACCCGGCAGGGGAGTCACTGGACCCGCTTTGCTCAGGTCGACATCCACCAATGTTTCATCATCCGGACGGTTTTTTGAACCCGTCCTCAGAATGATGTAGCTCAGAGCTGTCTCTATAGGACCTTCCTGCGAGCCATACTCATCAATGATCAGTTGAGGAGGCGCGGTGAATACAAAATCGAAAACACCGTTCAACGGCGCGGGCGTGGTTTCCTGGCTTCCCCATTTCAGAATGTATTGGTCGCCAGGATCCCATGCATAAAGGGGAATCGCCAACTGGACCCCCGCCGTCCAAGCGTCGATATCGATCAGCGTGCTACCCGCAGGACTGACCACCTTCAGAGGTGCCAGTACCAGATTCGCACTGCGTCTCAAACGACGCCCAGTGGGAACTTTCGAGATTTCACTGTAATTGCCGGCCGCATCTCGCAGTCGATAAAACCAGAAGAAAATCCCATCTACAGCAGTGTCGAAGAACGTAATGGGCAAATTGAAATCCGCTCCCCCCGAAGGCATTGGAAAACTGCCCAGCGAGGGCGAGTCATCCGGAGGCAATTCCGATGTGAACCAGACGTCCGACACCATATCCCCTACGTCCCAATCCCCATAGGAAGGAATCCCTAACTCGAATCCACTGGGATTCAAGTCCAATGTTTCTTGGGTGATATCTGCGCCTTGAGGCAATGAGGCAGGATAAACGCCCCTAGCAGGCGCCTCACTTTTACCTGGGGACTTATAGGGACCATACAGATCGATCTTCACTCGTTGAGCTTTGGAAAAGTCTGAATAATCCCCACCTGATCCAGGTTTTACCTTGAACCTGAGATCAAACTCACCATGGCCTAATAGATTGACTGAAACCGTGACCTCAACATGCGGACCAGAAGGCTCGGTTGGAAAAAAAATCGGGTCCAATGGTGTCCAGGATGAAACCCCGGCAGGGCTGAATTCAACTTGCATTTCATCCCCATCGTCGGGAAACCGCCAAATGGGGCATTCCAGAACAAGGCCGCCATCACGATCCAGAAAAGGACGCCAGACCAAACCTTTACCATCCTCTAGCGCCTGGGGAAAATTCGGTGCTTCCAGATTAGGATTCTCCCAACCACTTACTATCACTTGCTTAACACTTTTAACGGTCATTTCAGTCTCTCCTTGCCTATGTTAATAGCTTGCGGTGAATGGACTGCTGACAACTTTTTATTAAACAGCAGGCGGCACAGAGTCCCTCTCCGATCAAGCACAGCGGAAGATGATTAATTAACTTTTATGCAACTTTATAACTGACCAATTACTATCAATGATCAGATTCCGGACCATTACCATTCGGCCCACAATAAATCGGTGGTGTATGGGCAAACAATCGGTCGATCTTCACGTAACGAATGCGTGAAGTCCCCACACGCATACCAAGGCGCCATACCGTGAACTCGGCGTAAGCGCCCGCCCCCTCTCCCGTGGGGTTCTTGATCGGCTCAACGTAAGGACGGTAATCCACTACAAAGTCGTGGTAACCGAGGCGCTCATCATCCCCATTCCACGACTGTGAGAACAATCCTTCGGTTTCTTTAATAGGACCGCTGCCTGCAAAACCCGACGTACCCTGCCAATGCATGCGTATTTCATCATTGATCTCAATGGCCGCATGTTTAAAAACACGAACATGCACACCGTCCCAGAGCGGCGGGACGGTCTGACAGTTGAGCCAACCAAATGAGTTAACGTGAACAAACTCAGCTTGAGGAAAGTTTACCGGTGCTGTCACATTGATATTTACTGCCTGATCAGGGGCCAGTTGTTCATTCACACCATTGCTGGTGCGATAACGCACAGGGAACGCCGGATTGTTTGGCGTCTGCTCAACCACCGACCAGGCGATAGGCGAAAAAGTCACCCGCCTGCCAGCGAAATCCGTGGGCTGTACCGTATAAGAAGCAACGGGGTCCTCTCTATCCCCCCAGTAAAGGAACATTTGCTCGCCTGCATGCGGATCATCAAACAGAAGAACCGAAGCCGTGACAGGTTGATCGGCATCCCGGATATCCAAGTGATTCGGCGTATTGCTCCCCTGCCCGCGGATCTCGACTCGTTCAAGGTGTCGGTTATATTCAGCGGGTGCCTGGTCATGATCTTGCCCGGCCACGCGAAAGTCGCAATCCACATGTTGTATTGGCGATAGAACTCCATCGGGCTTGCCAGCACGGTAAATCTCATACTGCACTGGCATTCTGGTCTGCACGTAGCCTTTCTGGATCAATACCGGCCAACTGATTGAGACGATTTTCGGAAATCCCTCAACCGGTTCTCTTGACAGAGGGATACCATTCCAAAGAGTCACAACCTCATCAGTAGGATCCCAATCAAAATACGCCTCGAATCGCACCGTTACGCCTGCCCGCGCATCCTTGCGATCAATCAAACCGTCGAAATCAAAGGCAAGCACCCGCGGCGGCTTCAGGCCACTGGGCGATGGTTTGAGGTTGATATAAACAGGGGTGGGCCCGGAGGCATCGACGCGTTGGTTACCTGCTCGGTCCCGTAGGGTATACCGTACGATCCGGGGACCGTTCAACAACGTACGGAATTTATCCCCCGGAATAGGCACAACCAAATCGGATACCGCAGAAGGGAACGTGTGCTCATAAGCCGCCTCATAAGGATTGGCCGATTCATCGTTCAATAAAAAAATCAGAACGGCATCGAAGGCTTTTCGATCCAGATATGAAGGAATTTTGAAATCCACCGTCAGGTGATCTGGATCGCTCAAATACTCTTCGGTAATTCCATAGGTGCGGACGTCCGGATCAACAAACTCACCAGGCCCCAGGGGTTGGTTACCCCCTGGCGCTATCCGATCAATGGTGAATGTCGTGGTGTAAGGGCTGTGTTCTATCCCGCCGGGCCCATCAATGTAATAACTAATGTCGTAAGACCCACTGATATTCAACCAATTGCCCTTAATAAACAGCGATACGGGGAAGTCTTTTTCCTGAGTCAATGGGCCCGGCAGAGGGATCGGAGGAAGCGGATACGGAGACTCGGGTGTATGAGGCTTGATCGAGAAATGAACGTAGTCGACTTCCCCGGTATCAGCGGGAAAGGCCCAGATCTGGGTCAATTGGACTTCAATGGGGTCATAAAGATATTTAGTGGGAATCAGCCCGTCAGGGTCATCTTCAAAGGCCTTGACCACAACAGCCTTTTTTAGCTCTGAAACTTGCGCCGTTGCGCTGCGGCTGGAGGGGGGGAAACGGTTGGATGAAAGCGTCATGCGACTCTCCTTATTCAGCCAGCGAACCGATGCATCGTTTAGAAAAAACACGTGTTATGGCGGTATCACTACCTCTTGCACGCTCAAATTAAGCGCCACTTCACAAGTCCTGAATACTGTCAGAACTCACAGGTCCCCCTACCGTTTGTCGGCCAGACCGGTCCCATCCCTGTAGTTGACGCTTGACCATTCACCCGAATCTGGTGTTTCCTGAAACCGGTTTCAAATCAACCATGACCCACCCCCAATAAGAAAGGCCCGCGACCGTGACCTCTTTTTCCGCCGCTCAACGCAGCCGCGTGACCATGCTCGACGTCGCCCTGCACGCAGGGGTCTCAAAGGCCAGCGTGTCACGCTTCATCGGCGACGACCGCGCCCTGCTCTCCGATGCCATTGCCCTGCGCATCGAGCACGCCATCAATGAACTCGGCTACCGCCCCAACCAGATGGCCCGTGGCTTGAAGCGCGGCCGCACGCGCCTGATCGGCATGCTGGTGGCCGATATCCGCAACCCCTATTCCATTGCCGTGATGCATGGCGTCGAGACCGCCTGCCGCCAGCACGGCTACAGCCTGGTGGTGTGCAATACCGACCGTGATGACGAGCAGGAGCGCCAGCACCTGGCGGCGCTGCGTTCGTACAACATCGAAGGGCTGATCGTGAACACCCTTGGCCATCACCTTGACCAACTGCTGGAACTGCAACGGGAAATGCCCCTGGTGCTGGTGGACCGCAAGGTCGAACCGCTGCACAGCGACCTGGTGGGCCTGGACAACCCGGCGGCGGTACGCATGGCGGTGGAACACCTCGAGCAGCAGGGCTATCGCGATGTGTTGCTGGTGAGCGAAGCCACCGACGGCACCAGTTCGCGGTTGGAACGCCTGGAGAGTTTCAAGGCCGAGATTGCCCGGCGCCCGGCGTTGACCGGCGCGGTATTGGAGCTGGATGGCGCGCTGCAAAAGCACTTGCACACCTTTCTAGCCAAGGCCGGCCCCAAGGCGTTGTTCTGCGCCAACGGCATCGCCGCGCTCGCTTGCACCCAAGCGCTCAAGGCATTGGGTTGCCACCTGTTTGAAGACGTCGGCCTGATCGCCCTGGATGACCTGGACTGGTACCCATTGGTGGGCAATGGCATCACGGCCCTCGCCCAGCCGACCCAGGCAATTGGCGCCAGTGCGTTCGACTGCTTGCTCAAGCGCTTGCGCGGCGATACCGAGCCGACACGCACCCTGGACTTCCTGCCCCAACTGATTCTCCGAGGCTCCACAACCCCTTGTAGGAGCGAGCTTGCTCGCGAAAAACGCCAACGATAACGCAGCGATCCTGGTTTAACGCGGCGCGCTCAGGTTTTTCGCGAGCAAGTTCGCTCCGACAGGAAAGTGTTTTTTTCAGAAAAAATGAAACCGGTTTCAGAGGGACACAACAATGCATAAATACCCCGTTTCCATCAGCCTTTCCAGCTACGGCGCCGACCTCGTACGCCAGCAGGGCCAACTGAGTTTTGTCGAACTGTTGGCGGCTGCCGGCGCCCAGCGTATCGAGTGGCGTGAGGAGCTGCTGACCCGCGAGCAACCCGTCGAACTGGCCCGGGCCGCCGCCGAGCAGGGCCTCGAATCGGTGTTCTCATCGCCCCTTGAGCTGTGGGTCGCCGGCCGCGCCCAACCGAATGCCGAGCTGAGCGCCACCCTGGACCGTGCCCAGGCCTTTGGCGCGCGCTGGCTCAAAGTCTCCCTGGGTTATTTCACCGACACCAACGACCTGGAAAGCCTGCACGCCCTGCTCAACCGCCATCCGGTCCACCTGCTGGTGGAAAACGACCAGACCCTGCACGGCGGGCGCATCGAGCCGATGCAGCGCTTCTTCACTGAAGTGGAGCGCCTGGGCCTGCCGATCAAGATGACCTTCGATATCGGCAACTGGCACTGGCAGGACCAATCCGCCCTCACCGCCGCGCGCCTGCTGGGCCGGCATGTGGATTACCTGCACTGCAAGGCCGTGGCCCGTCGCCCGGACGGCAAGTTGGTCGCCCTGCCGCCCGGCGCCACCGATCTGCATCTGTGGGAACAACTGCTCAAGCATATGACTCAAGGTATTACCCGTGCCGTGGAATTCCCGCTGCAAGGCGAAGACCTGCTCGACGTCACCGCCCGGCAGGTCGCCACCCTCGCCCTGCTTGGCCAACCCCACGCGGAGAACGCCCATGTCTGAGATCGATATCCTGTCGTTTGGTGAAACCATGGCGATGTTTGTCGCCGAACAGACCGGCGAGCTGGCCGAGGTCGGCCACTTTCACAAACGCATTGCTGGCGCCGACAGCAATGTCGCCATCGGCCTGTCGCGCCTGGGGTTCAACGTTGCCTGGCTGAGCCGGGTGGGCAATGACTCCCTCGGGCGTTTTGTGGTCGACACGTTGAAACAGGAGGGGTTGGATTGCCGCCATGTGGCGGTCGACCCGCTGCACCCCACCGGTTTTCAACTCAAGTCCCGTGAAGAGGCTGGCGCCGACCCTCAAGTCGAATACTTTCGCAAGGGCTCGGCGGCCAGCCATTTGTCCATCGCCGCCATCAACCCCGCACTGCTGCAAGCACGGCACCTGCATGCCACCGGTATTCCGCCGGCCTTGTCCGACGCCACCCGCGAGCTGTCCTTTGAACTGATGACGCAGATGCGCACCGCCGGCCGCAGCGTGTCGTTCGACCCCAACCTGCGCCCTTCGCTGTGGGCCAGCCAGGCGCAGATGATCCGCGAAATCAACGCCCTCGCCGGGTTGGCGGACTGGGTCCTGCCGGGCTTGAGCGAAGGTCGCCTGCTCACCGGTTTCGAGGACCCGGCCGATATCGCCGCGTTCTACCTGGACCAGGGTGCCGAAGCCGTGGCCATCAAGCTCGGCCCGGATGGCGCCTACTACCGCACCCAGATGGACCAGGGTTTTGTCGCCGCCGTCAGCGTCGACAAGGTGGTCGACACCGTAGGGGCCGGTGATGGTTTTGCCGTCGGCATGATCAGTGCCCTGCTGGAAAACCTCAGCTTCCCCGAGGCCGTGCAGCGCGGCAATTGGATCGGCAGCCGTGCAGTACAAAGTCGCGGCGACATGGAAGGCCTGCCCAGGCGCGAAGCGTTACCCACCCGATCCGTCGCTTGACCGACTACCTGTTGCCACAACTACAACAAGCTCAGGAGCAACCCCATGGAAACCGTGAAACTCGCCACCCGCCGTTGGTGGTACATCATGCCCATCGTCTTTATCACCTACAGCCTGGCGTACCTGGACCGCGCCAACTACGGTTTCGCCGCCGCCTCCGGGATGGCCGAGGACCTGATGATCACCCCCGGCATGTCATCGTTGCTGGGGGCACTGTTTTTCCTCGGTTACTTTTTCTTCCAGGTGCCGGGGGCGATCTATGCGCAGAAGCGCAGCGTCAAGAAACTGATCTTTGTCAGCCTGATCCTCTGGGGCGGCCTGGCCACCCTGACCGGCGTGGTGTCCAACGCCTATATGCTGATCGCAATCCGCTTCATGCTCGGCGTGGTCGAAGCGGCGGTGATGCCCGCCATGCTGGTGTACCTGTGCCACTGGTTCACCCGTGCCGAACGTTCGCGGGCCAACACCTTCCTGATCCTCGGCAACCCGGTGACCATGCTGTGGATGTCGGTGGTGTCGGGTTACCTGGTGCAGCATTTCAGCTGGCGCTGGATGTTCATCATCGAAGGCTTGCCGGCGGTGCTGTGGGCGTTTATCTGGTGGAAACTGGCGGATGAAAGGCCTGCGGACGCCCAGTGGCTGAGCGAACAGCATAAAAAAGACCTGGAAATTGCGTTGGCCGCCGAACAGGTGGGCATCAAGGCCGTGAAGAATTACGCCGAGGCGTTCCGCTCACCCAAGGTGATCATCCTCGCGCTGCAGTTCTTCTGCTGGAGCATCGGCGTGTATGGCTTTGTGCTGTGGCTGCCGTCGATCCTCAAGGCGGGCTTGAAAATGGACATGGTCGAGGCCGGCTGGCTGTCAGCCCTGCCTTACCTGGCGGCGGTGATCGGCATGCTGGCGGTGTCCTGGGGCTCGGACAAACTGCAAAAACGTAAACGCTTTGTGTGGCCACCGTTGCTGATCGCCTCGATCGCCTTCTACGCGTCCTACGTGCTGGGTGCCGAACACTTCTGGTGGTCCTATACCCTGCTGGTCATCGCCGGTGCGTGCATGTATGCGCCCTATGGCCCGTTCTTCGCCATCGTCCCGGAAATCCTGCCCGCCAACGTCGCCGGTGGCGCCATGGCCCTGATCAACAGCATGGGCGCGCTCGGTTCGTTCGGCGGTTCGTACCTGGTGGGTTACCTCAATAGCAGCACCGGCTCGCCCGGCGCGTCATACCTGCTGATGAGCGGCGCGTTGATGCTCTCGGTGGTGCTGACGATTTTCCTCAAGCCTGGCGCCAGCGACCGCGTGCGCGCGCCTTTGCATACCCTCGAATTGAAGGCCAAGACCTGATGAAAAAATCCATCGTGCTGTACAAGAAACTCTCTGCCCCGCTGATGGCCCGCCTGCATGAGCAGGCCGAGGTCACCTTGATCGAGGCGCTGGATGACAGCGGCCTGGCCAAACTGCGCGATGCCCTCCCCGGCGCCCACGGTTTGCTCGGTGCGAGCCTGCGCCTGGATGCCAAGCTGCTGGACCTGGCGCCCCACCTGGAGGCGGTGGCCAGTGTCTCAGTGGGGGTCGACAACTACGATATCGATTACCTGACCCAGCGCGGCGTCCTGCTCAGCAACACGCCCGACGTGCTCACCGAAACCACCGCCGACACTGGGTTCGCGCTGATCCTGGCGACCGCCCGGCGCGTGGTCGAGTTGGCCGACATGGTGCGTGCCGGCCAATGGAACAAAAACATCGGCCCGGCGCACTTCGGCAGCGATGTGCATGGCAAGACCCTGGGCATCATCGGTATGGGCCGCATTGGCGAAGCCCTGGCCCAGCGCGGGCATTTCGGCTTTGGCATGCCGGTGATCTACCACAGCCACTCGCCCAAGCCCTTGGTGGAAGAACGGTTCGGCGCGCAGTACCGCAGCCTGGACGACTTGCTGCGGCAAGCGGACTTCGTCTGCCTGACACTGCCGTTGACCGCTGAAACGGAGCAGTTGATCGGCGCCCAGGAATTCGCACTGATGGGCCCGGAGACGATCTTTATCAATATCTCCCGCGGCAAGGTGGTGGATGAAGCCGCGCTGGTCGAGGCCTTGCAGCAGCGCACGATTCGCGCGGCGGGGCTGGATGTGTTCGAGCGCGAACCGCTGCCTCACGACTCGCCGTTGCTGCGCTTGAACAACGTAGTGGCAACGCCGCATATCGGCTCTGCGACCCATGAGACGCGCGAAGCGATGGCCCAGTGTGCGGTGGATAATCTGTTGGCGGCGCTGGCGGGCCAGAAGCCGAAAAACCTGGTGAACCCAGGGGCCTGGAAGCAATCGTAGGAGGCAGCGCCGCCCCTGTGGCGAGCGGGCTTGCCCTAATGCCGTTCAGTTAAGCGTACATCGCCTTCTGTAGGAGCGAGCTTGCTCGCGAAAAACGTCAACGATAACGCGTGTTTCCTGAGTGAACGCGGCGCCTGTGAGTTCTTCGCGAGCAAGCTCGCGCCTACAAAAAAGCCTTAACTGAACGGCATTAGGGCAAGCCCGCTCGCCACAGTTAAAGTGTTTCGCCTTAACTGACTGGCATGAATGGTGGCGGATCAGTCAGTAGATGAGTTGACTGCCCCGCCGCCATCGGGAGCAGGCTCCCTCCCACATTTGGATGGCATTGCAAAGTGGGTCAGATAACGAACCTGGCCACCATCCCATTCAAATCCACCGCCAGGCGCGACAGCTCATGGCTGGCCGCGCTGGTCTGGTTGGCCCCCGCCGCCGACTGAGTCGCCAGGTCGCGGATGTTCACCAGGTTGCGGTCCACTTCGCGAGACACCTGGGCCTGTTCTTCCGAGGCGCTGGCGATCACCAGGTTGCGTTCGTTGATCAGGCTGATGGATTGGGTGATCTGCTCCAGCGCCACACCGGCAGCCCGGGCCATTTCCAAGGTGTCCTGGGTGCGCTGGTTGCTTTGCTGCATGGATTGCACGGCTTCGCCGGTGCCGTTCTGGATGCCGGCGACCATTTTCTCGATCTCCTGGGTCGACTGCGCGGTGCGATGGGCCAGGGCCCGCACCTCGTCGGCCACCACCGCGAAACCACGCCCGGCTTCACCGGCACGGGCGGCCTCGATCGCCGCGTTGAGCGCCAGCAGGTTGGTCTGCTCGGCAATGGCGCGGATCACATCCAGTACCTTGCCGATGTCACGGCCCTGGGTCGCCAGGCCTTCGATCATCGCTGCGGTGTTTTGTACGTCCTGGGTCATGGTCTGGATCGCGCCGACGGTTTCCACCACCCGGTCGCGGCCTTCGCGTGCGGCCTGGTTGGACTGGTTGGAAGCCTCGGAGGTGGACACCGCATTGCGCGCCACTTCCTCGACCGCAGCGGTCATTTCGTTGACGGCGGTGGCCGCCTGGTCGATTTCGTTGTTCTGTTGTTGCAAGCCTTTGGAGGCTTCCTCGGTCACGGCGCTCAGTTCTTCGGCGGCGGACGCCAACTGCGTGGCCGAGCCGGCAATATGCTGGATGGTCTGGCGCAGGTTGGCTTGCATGCGCGACAGGGCACTGATCAGGCGTGCCGGCTCGTCCTTGCCAGCGTCTTCAATGACTTTGGTCAGGTTGCCGCCGGCGATGGTCTCAGCCACTTCCACGGCCTTGCGCAGCGGCGTAACAATGCTGCGAGTCAGCAACCAGGCCAGCAGCACCGTCATCAACGCAGCCACCACCGACACGATCACGATCCCGCTGACGGCTTGCTGATAGCTACCTTCGGCGTTACGGGCGGCCTGGTCGGCGCCGGCGCTATTGATTGCGATCAGCTTGTTCAACTGCTCACCCATCTGGTCCGTGCCGTCCTTGATGCGGGTGTTGATGAGCGTGCGCATTTCCTCGACTTTGTTCTGCTGGGACAACGACAACATCTCGGCCTGGGCAGTAAGGTAGTTGTCGAGGGTCGTGGCGAAGGTTTTATACAGGGCCGCCTCCTCCGGACCGGCGGGCGTTAACGCGTAAGCCTTCTGAGCCACCTTGACCTTGTCCACCAGCACGCCCACACGTGTCTTGGCCTCTTCCAGGGCGGCGGGTTCGCGGTTGATCAGGATCCGGAAGGACAAGATGCGCAGGCGCAACACGTTCTCGGTCAGATTGCCAAGGTACTTCACACTGGGCAGTTGGTTGGCCGACATGTCCAACGATGCCTGGCGGATGGTCGTCATGCGGTTGACCGCGAACACCCCGAGAATAATGACAAGTAGCGCAATGAACGCAAAACCGAGAAAAGCACGGGGGGCAATGTTCAAATTACGAAGGGACATAGGGGTACTCTCGAGAAGTAGTGTGGGCGAGCATCCTTGCCGCGACACGATCCGTGGGCGTCAACGCGCAGCCTGGACCTTTGGCGCCACCGTTCTAATTGGAGTGTGGGCCTATCCAGGCTATCGGCAGGGTTGAGAAATTAATTGAAAAAATCCGAAATATTTTTTCACACTTCTGACAACCGGCTGTTTCTGGCATCCTGCGCCTCCCTTTTCGACCCGAGCCTGTATTTTGTCTGACGCTCAAGCCCCCCGCCCGCGCTATAAATCCGACCTGATCTACGGCCTGGAAGACCGCCCGCACTTCACCGCCGCGATCTTTGCCGCGTTGCAGCATGTACTGGCCAGTTTTGTCGGCATCATCACCCCCACCCTGATCGTCGGCGGTGTGCTGGGCCTGGAAAGCGAAGTGCCGTACCTGGTCAGCATGGCGTTGTTCGTCTCGGGCCTGGGCACCTTTGTGCAGGCGCGCAAGTTTGGCCCGATCGGTTCAGGGCTGCTGTGCCTGCAGGGCACCAGCTTTTCCTTTATCAGCGTGATCCTCAGTGCAGGGTTCATGGTCAAGGCGCGGGGCGGCGGCACCGATGAGATCCTCTCGACGATCTTTGGCATCTGTTTTTTCGCAGCATTTATTGAAGTGGTGCTCAGCCAGTTCATCGGCAAGCTGCGCAAGCTGATCACCCCGGTGGTGACCGGCACCATCATTACCTTGATGGGCCTGTCACTGATCAAGGTGGCAGTCACCGACATGGCGGGTGGTTTTGGCGCCAGCGACCTGGGCGCGGCAAGCAACATGGGCTTGGCGGCGCTGGTGCTGCTGACCATCGTGGTACTCAACCGCTTCAATAATCCGTTCCTGCGCCTGGGCTCGATCGTGATCGGCCTGACCCTGGGCTTCGTGGTGGCCTGGTGGCTGGGCCGCGTCGACTTGGCAGCCCTGCCCCAGGTGCCGCTGATCAGCGTGCCGGTGCCGTTCAAGTACGGTTTCTCATTCGACTGGGTGGCGTTTATCCCGGTGGCGGTGATCTTCCTGATTTCGCCCCTGGAAGCCGCTGGCGACCTGACAGCCAACTCGATGATCTCCCAGCAGCCGGTCAAGGGCCCGCTGTATATCAAGCGTATCAAGTCCGGTCTGTTGGCCGACGGCCTCAACTCGGCGATGGCGGCCACTTTCAACAGCCTGCCGATGGTGACCTTCGCCCAGAACAACGGCGTGATCCAGCTCACCGGCGTGGCCAGCCGTTATGTGGCGTATTTCATCGCCGGCCTGCTGGTGCTGCTGGGGCTGTTCCCGATGATCGGCGCGGTGCTGCAACTGATGCCTAAACCCGTTCTCGGTGGCGCGACGCTGATCATGTTCGGCACCGTCGCGGTGGCCGGCATCAAGATCCTCGCCGAAGCCGGGCTGCACCGGCGCAATGTGTTGATCGTGGCGATCTCGCTGGGCATGGGCCTGGGCGTCGCGGCGGTCCCGGAAGTGTTGCGTGACCTGCCCAAGGCACTGCACAACATCTTTGAATCGCCGATCACCGTGGGCGCGTTCTGTGCAATCCTGCTGAACATTTTCCTGCCCGAAGCGTTCATAGAGCTGGAAGAAGATGAATTTGATCCGGAGTCCTCAACCCTCAAAGTAATGCAGGACCCGGACGTCACGCACTAGGAGCACCTTTGTATGCGCAAGCTCATGGTTCTATCGCTACTGCTGCTCACCCTGAGCGCCTGCGCCCTGTTCCCCAACCGCGACCCGGTGACGATCAATGTGGTGGGCATCGAACCCCTGCAAAGCCAGGACCTGGAAGTACGCTTCGCCGTGAAACTGCGGGTACAGAACCCCAATGAAACTCCGATCGACTACAACGGCGTGGCCTTGGACCTGGAGGTCAATGGCCGGCCGCTGGCGTCGGGGGTGAGTGATCAGCGCGGATCCATCCCACGCTTTTCCGAGACGGTGCTGATGGTGCCGGTCAGCGTTTCGGCGTTTTCCGTATTGCGCCAGACCCTGGGCCTGAGCCAGACCCAAAGCTTGAACAACCTGCCCTATGTACTGCGCGGCAAGTTAGCGGGCGGGCTGTTCGGCACCATGCGTTTTGTGGACCGTGGCACCCTGGACCTGCCGAATACCGCGACCTGGTAATGACACCATGCAACCGACCCTCTTCACCGAACGCCTGATCCTGTGCCCACTGACCCTGGACGATGCCGAAGGGATCCAGCAGCAATTCCCGCATTGGGAGGTCGTGCGTTACCTCAACGCCCTGGTGCCCTGGCCCTACCCGGCCGACGGCGCGCGCACCTATCTGGAACAGAACGCCCTCCCCGCCATGGCCCGTGGCGAGGAATGGCACTGGTCGCTACGCCTGAAAAGCGCGCCTGAACAATTGATCGGCAACATCAGCTTGATGGACGAGCAGGATAACAACCGGGGGTTCTGGCTAGGGCCGCAATGGCAAGGGCAAGGACTGATGTCCGAGGCCAGCACAGCGGTGACCGACTATTGGTTCGGCGTGCTCAAGCGCCCGCTGCTGCGGGTGCCCAAGGCGGCACCCAACCTGGGCTCGCGGCGTATTTCCGAGCGTACGGGCATGCGTTTGATCCGTACGGATGAAGGTGAGTTTGTGGAAGGTACTTTCCCACGGCATATCTGGGAAATGACCCGCGAGGAATGGCTGAAAACCCAATCGCCCAAAAGCTGAGGGCCAAAGGTGGGACGGGGCTCGCCCTTCTGTAGGAGCGAGGGGGACGCCTAGTTCTTGCTCGCGAAAAACGTCAACGATAACGCGTGCTTCCTGAATGAACGCGGCGCCTGTGAGTTTTTCGCGAGCAAGAACTAGGCGTCCGTCAAC
>NZ_JBXAFK010000085.1:0-16758 GCF_058793055.1 Pseudomonas sp. MPR-R2A5 | reverse complement strand
AAAAAACGCGGTGATCTTACTGGGGCTGCTGCGCAGCCCAACGCGGGGCAAGCCCGCTCGCCACAACAAGCCCGCTCGCCACGACAGCCCTATCTGTCGGGCGCCAGTCCAGGCGGCGCTCAGTGGCGGGAGGTTTCACGAGAATCGCCTTGTAAGTTGAAGCGTTAGGGCTAATATGATCCGGGTAAAATAAATAATATCCGGGTAATAAGTCATGCCTGTACACATCACTCCCCAATGCAGCGCCTTTGTTCGTCACCAACGCGTGGCGGCCGGTTCCTATGCTCAGGTGGCTGCCGCCCTGGTTGACCTTGGCCTGTCGGCGGGCAGTTTCCTGGTTTTTGACGACGCCACCGGCACCCAGGTCGACTATCCCTGGCCGGCAGGTTATGCGCCGGAACAACCCGCACCGACAGACACCGATGACGAGCCCCCCGCGGTGCCCACGGTCGGGCGCCCAAAGCTGGGCGTGGTCGCGCGGGAAGTCACCTTGCTGCCTCGCCACTGGGCGTGGCTGGGCCAGCAGCGTGGCGGCGCTTCGGCCGCGTTGCGCCGATTGGTCGATGAAGCGCGCAATGCCCATGCCTGCCGTGATCAAATGCGCCATGCCAAGGAGGCCAGCTATCGCTTCATGAGCGCCATTGGCGGCGACCTGCCGGGTTTCGAGGATGCCGCGCGGGCGCTGTTTGCCCAGGATGCGGCGGACTTTTCCAAGCAGATCGCGCACTGGCCGGTAGACGTGCAGACGTACCTGGCCTGGCTGTCGCGCAACGCTTTTACTGCCTGATCATAAATCCAGGGACTCGAACTACCATGGAAGTCACCCAACAACGGCCGTTGTGGCAGATCTACCTGATATTTTTGGCACCGATGGTGCTGTCCAACTTCCTGCAGAGTTTTTCCGGCACGCTCAATGGCATCTATGTCGGGCAAATGCTCGGTACCCAGGCGTTGGCGGCGGTGTCGGGGATGTTTCCCATCGTCTTCTTCTTTATTGCGCTGGTGATCGGCCTGGGCGCGGGGGCCTCGGTGCTGATCGGCCAGGCCTGGGGCGCCCAGGAAACCGGGATGGTCAAGGCCATCACCGGGGCCACCTTGACCCTCGGCGCGCTGGTGGGCTTGATCGCGGCGGTACTCGGCAGCCTGTTCGCGCGCCCGGCCTTGCAGGCACTGGGCACCCCCATCGATGTGCTGGATGACGCGGTGGGTTATGCCCAGATGATGATGCTGATCATGCCGCTGCTGCTGGTGTTTATCCTCTACACCCAACTGTTGCGCGGGGTGAGCGACACGGTTTCGCCGTTGTTGGCGCTGATGGTCTCGACCCTGGTCGGCCTGCTGCTGACCCCGGCGCTGATCCGCGGCTGGGTTGGCTTGCCGCCGATGGGCATCCAGAGTGCGGTGTATGCCGGGCTGGCGGGTAACGCGTCGGCGATGCTGTTTCTGATCCTGCGCCTGCGTCATAAAAACCATGTGATGGCGCCGGATCGTGAACTGCTTGCGGCCTTGCGTCTGGATCGGGTGATTCTAGGCAAGGTGCTACGCATCGGACTGCCTACCGGTTTGCAGATGGTGGTGCTGTCGCTGTCGGAATTGGTCATCCTCGCCCTGGTCAACAGCCATGGTTCACAAGCCACGGCGGCCTATGGCGCGGTCACCCAAATCGTCAACTATGTGCAATTCCCGGCGCTGTCGATTGCCATTACCGCGTCGATCCTGGGCGCCCAGGCGATTGGTGCCGGTCGACTGGAACGCATCGGGCCGATCCTGCGTACGGGGTTGCTGATCAACCTGTGCCTGACAGGTGGCCTGATCCTGCTGGGCTACCTGTTATCCCACTGGTTGCTGGGCTTGTTCATCACGGACGACGCCGCACGGATCAACGCCGAACACCTGCTGCATATCATGCTATGGAGCATCCTGGTGTTCGGCTTCCAGGCGGTGATCGGCGGGATCATGCGTGCCAGCGGCGTGGTGCTGATGCCGGTGGCGATCTCGATTTTCTGCGTGCTGGGCGTTGAACTGCCAATGGCGTATCTGTTCAACGCGCATTTCGGCCTGGAAGGGGTGTGGATGGCATTTCCCGTGACGTACCTGGCGATGCTGGCATTGCAGACGACGTACTTTCGGTTGGTGTGGCGGCACAAGCAGATCAAGCGGCTGGTGTGATAAAAGGTTGCGCACCTCCTTATAAGAAGACAGTGCAGTGATGGCAAACCCCTACGCCGAATTGTTCCAGGCGCCCGGTGCCCGGGCTTTTGTTCTTGCCGGGACGCTGGCACGCATGCCCGTGTCCATGGCCGGTATCGGCCTGATCACCATGCTCTCGCAGGTCCACGGCGGTTATGGCTTGGCCGGGTCGGTGGCGGCGATATTTGCCCTGGCTACGGCATTCTGCGCGCCGCAGGTGTCACGGCTGGTCGACCGCTACAGCCAGGGCAGGGTGCTGCCGATCGCCGCGCTGATCGGTGGCGGGGCGTTGTTGCTGCTGTTGCTGTGTACGCGTTTCCAGGCACCCAGCTGGACGTTGTTCCTGTTCGCCGCCCTGGCCGGTTGCATGCCCAATATGTCGGCAATGGTACGGGCGCGCTGGACCGCGCTGTACCGCGGCCAGCCCAAGCTGCAGACCGCGTTTGCCCTGGAGTCGGTGCTCGATGAGGTGTGTTTTATCATCGGCCCACCGATCTCCGTTGGCCTGAGCGTCGTGCTGTTCCCGGAAGCCGGGCCTTTGGTGGCGGCGCTGCTGCTGGCAGTGGGCGTCAGCGTCTTTGTGTTGCAACGCGCAACGGAACCGCCGGTGCATGAGCACCAGGGCCATCACGGCCGCTGGTTGATCGCTTCACCGTCGGTACTGATCCTGATGATCCTGCTGTTGGCCATGGGTGTGATCGTCGGCGTGGTGGATGTGGTCAGTGTCGCCTTTGCCCAGCAGCAGGGCCAACCCGCAGCGGCGAGCATTGTGCTGTCGGTGTATGCCATCGGTTCGTGCCTGGCGGGGTTGGCGTTCGGCGCGCTCGAGTTGAAGGCGCCGCTGCCCCGGCAGTTTCTGTGCTGCGGGATGGCCACGGCGTTGACCACCTTGCCACTGCTGTTGGTGACGAACATCCCTGGGTTGGCTGTGGCGATCTTCGTTTCCGGCCTGTTCTTCGCCCCGACGCTGATCGTGTCCATGGCCCTGGTGGAACAAATCGTCCCGCCGAGCCGCCTCACCGAAGGCATGACCTGGCTGATCACCGGCCTCAGTATCGGCGTGGCCATCGGCGCCGCCAGCTGCGGCTGGATGATCGACCAGTTTGGCGCGGCCAGCGGCTTCTGGGTGTCGCTGGCGGCGGGCGCCGTGGTGTTGGGGGCGGCGGTGCTGGGTTATCGGCGACTGGGCTGATCAACCGATCGCCGGGTCTGCGCCGTGGTGTTGCAGGAACTCGTTCAACGCCTGGCGCGTCAGGTCGTTGAGCGTGACTTTCTTACGGGTTGCCGCCAGGGCCGCGGCCAGGTGCAGGTCATGGCCGACCCGCACATTGAACGAGCCTTTGCATGGCTTCTCCGGGGTTTGCCCCAGGGTCTGGCAGGTCGCGAGATAGTCATCCACGGCCTCGCGGAAGGCCGCGTCCAACTCGGCGACGGTTTTCCCTTCATAGCTGACCAGCGCCTTGATGAAGAGGATTTTGCCGAACAGGCAGTTGTCTTCGAGGCTGGCTTCGATAGAGCCGATGTAGCCGTTGTATTTCAGTTGGTTGTTCACTGAATCAGGTCTCCTGATCTCAATTGTTCGATGACCTGGCGACGAATGTAGTGTTTCAGTTCGTTGCCGGGGTGCGGCTTGTGCAAGGTGATCATTGCCGTGGGGTCGCCGATGTCGAACTTGACGCGGCTTCCCGCCCCCTCGATTTGTGTGTAGCCAAGCCGACGCAGCAGCGTGACGAGCTCGGGCCAGGTGAATGTCATGTGTTCATTGAGCAGTTTGGCGAGCAGCTTTTCATTTTTGGACACGGCGTTCCCTGCGTGTAACTAAATGTAGTTGCAAAAAGTGGTGTGCGTCAATGCTAGCCCGAGTTGGCGTGACTCAGCGGAGATTGATGTAACCCTTGATGACGCGCTGCTCGACGCCTCCCGCCCTCCGCTAATTTTTCCTTCTCCGGTTCGTTTTATAGGGACGACGTGCCTTTGTGCTTCCCGCCTATTGCTCCGGACTCCAAGAAATGAATGCTGAAGACTCCTTGAAACTTGCTCGCCGGTTTATCGGGTTGCCCCTGGAAAAACGCCAGCTGTTCCTGCAGGCGTTGCAGAAGGAAGGGGTGGATTTTTCCCGGTTTCCGATTCCGGCAGGGGTGGAGGCGCAGGATCGCCAGGCGTTGTCCTACGCGCAGCAGCGCATGTGGTTTCTGTGGCAACTGGACCCGACCAGCGGCGCCTACAATTTGCCGGGGGCGGTGCGGCTCAAGGGCGCATTGAACCTGCGCGCCATGGAGCAGGCATTCGCCAGTCTGGTGGCGCGCCATGAAACGTTGCGCACGGTGTTCCAGCGCCAGGCCGATGAGCGCCTGGTGCAGGTGGCCGTCGAGCCATCGCTGGCCATCGAACACCTGGATATCAGCGCATTGGAGCCGACGGCGCGCGAGCAGGCCGTCAACCAGGCGGCAACCCGTCAATCGCTGCTGCCGTTCGACCTGGAGCACGGGCCGTTGCTGCGTGTGCAGTTGCTCAAGCTCGACGCGCAGGAACACGTGCTGCTGCTGACCCTGCACCATATCGTCTCCGATGGCTGGTCGATGAACGTGCTGATCGACGAGTTCATCCGCTTTTACGACGCCCACGAGCGCAACGACACGCCGCAACTGCCGCCATTGCCGATCCAGTACAGCGACTATGCCCTGTGGCAGCGCTGCTGGCTGGAAGCCGGGGAGCAGGCGCGCCAGCTCGACTACTGGCAAGCGCGCCTGGGCGATGAGCACCCGGTACTGGAATTGCCGACCGACCGTCCACGCCCGGCCATGCCCAGCTATCAGGGCACGCGCCATACCTTCGCAATCGACCCGGCACTGGCGGTACAACTGCGCAACTGCGCGCAAAAGCACAATGTCACGCTGTTCATGCTGCTGCTTGGCGCGTTCAACGTGTTGTTGCATCGCTACACCGGGCAGGTTGATCTGCGCATCGGCGTGCCCATCGCCAACCGCAATCGCAGCGAAGTCGAAGGGTTGATCGGCTTCTTCGTCAACACCCAGGTGCTGCGCACCGAGCTGACCGGGCAGACCCGCGTGGCCGAGTTGCTGCACGCCATCAAGGAGCATGCCCTGGGCGCCCAGGACCACCAGGAGTTGCCGTTCGAACGCTTGGTAGAAGCCCTGAAGGTCGAGCGCAGCCTCAGCCATACGCCGCTGTTCCAGGTGATGTACAACCACCAGCCGGTGGTGGCCGACATTGCCTCGGTCCGCACTGCCTCTGGCCTGGAACTGGCCCTGGTGGAGTGGCAGGGCCGCACCACCCAGTTCGACCTGACCCTTGATACCTATGAAAAGTCCGGCACCCTGCATGCCGCGCTGACTTACGCCAACGACCTGTTCGACGCGCCCTCCATCGCCCGTATGGCGCGCCACTGGATCCGTCTGTTGCAGGCCATGGTGGCCGATGGTGAGCAGCGCATCGGTGAGTTGCCGATGCTGGCCGCCGACGAGCAGCACCTGCTGGTGCAGGCCTGGAACCAGACCGCCGCGCCGTACCCGACTGAACGTGCCATGCACCACTTGATCGAAGACCAGGTGCAGCGCACACCGGATGCCCCGGCGCTGGTGTTCGGCACCACCACCTTGACCTATGCGCAACTCGACGCGCACGCCAATCAACTGGCCCACGCCTTGCGCGAGCAGGGCGTCGGCCCGGACGTGCTGGTGGGGATTTGTGTCGAGCGCTCCCTCCACATGGTGGTCGGCCTGCTGGCGATCCTCAAGGCCGGTGGCGCCTATGTACCGCTGGACCCCGAATACCCCCAGGAACGCCTGGCCTACATGATCGAAGACAGCGGCATTGCGCTGCTGCTCAGCCAACAGAGCCTATTGCCGTTGTTGCCTGCCGCTGGCCTGCGGGTGATTGCCCTGGACCAGCCCGCGCTGTGGCTGGAGGGCTATAGCAGCGCCTCGCCGGCGGTGCCCATGCAGGCGCAGAACCTGGCCTACGTGATCTACACCTCCGGCTCCACCGGCAAGCCCAAGGGCGCCGGCAACAGCCACCGTGCACTGGTCAACCGCCTGTGCTGGATGCAGCAGGCCTACGCGTTGGATGCCAGTGACGCGGTCCTGCAGAAAACTCCGTTCAGCTTTGACGTATCGGTATGGGAGTTCTTCTGGCCGCTGATGACCGGCGCTCGCCTGGTGGTGGCCGCGCCAGGCGAACACCGCGAGCCCGCGCGCCTGATCGAGACCATCGGCCAGCACGCCATCACCACCTTGCACTTTGTGCCGTCGATGCTCCAGGCGTTTATCCATGAGCCGGGCGTGCAGCGCTGTACCCGCCTCAAGCGCATCGTGTGCAGCGGCGAGGCATTGCCCCTCGACGCGCAACGCCAGGTGTTCGCCAAATTGCCGAACGCCGCCCTGTACAACCTCTACGGCCCGACCGAAGCCGCCATCGACGTGACCCACTGGACGTGCGTCGACGAAGGCGCCGATAGCGTGCCCATTGGCCGCCCGATCGCCAACCTCGCCACCTATGTGCTCGACGCCCAGCTCAACCCCGTGCCCGCTGGCGTATCCGGCGAGCTGTACCTGGGCGGCACCGGCCTGGCGCGCAGTTACCATCGGCGCCCTGGGTTGACGGCGGAGCGCTTTGTGCCGAGCCCGTTCGTTGCGGGGGAGCGCCTGTACCGTACCGGCGACCGCGTGCGCCAACGGGCCGACGGCGTGCTCGAATACCTGGGCCGCCTCGATCATCAGGTCAAGTTGCGCGGCCTGCGCATCGAGCTGGGCGAAATTGAAGCGCAACTGATGCAGCACCCCGGCGTACGTGAAGCCGTGGTGCTGGTTCACGGCGGCAAGCAGTTGGTGGCGTACCTGGTGCCGAATGGCGACGCGCCAATCGACCTCAAGGCCTGGCTGCTCGACAGCTTGCCGGAGTACATGGTCCCCACCCACTTGATCACCCTGGACCAGCTGCCGGTGACCGCCAACGGCAAGCTCGACCGCAAGGCCTTGCCAGTGCCGGAAGCCGTGGCGCAGCAGGCATTCGCGGCCCCGCAGGAGCCTGTACAGAAAGCGTTGGCGGCGATCTGGCGCGATGTGCTCGGGGTCGAGCAGGTCGGCCTGGACGACAACTTTTTCGAACTGGGCGGCGACTCGATCATCTCCATCCAGGTGGTCAGCCGTGCGCGCCAGGCGGGCATACGCCTGAGCCCGCGCGACCTGTTCCAGTACCAGAGTGTGCGCAGCCTGGCGCGGGTAGCGAGCCAGGACGCGTCGATCGTTATCGATCAGGGCCCGGTGAGCGGGGAGGTGATCCTGACCCCGGTGCAGCAGGGTTTTTTCGCCCAGGCGATCCCGGCGCGCGAGCATTGGAACCAGTCACTGTTGCTGACCCCGCGCGAGGCGCTGGAGCCTGCGCGGCTGGACGCCGCCTTGACGCACTTGATCAACCATCACGACGCCCTGCGCCTGCGTTTTACCCCACAGGGCGACGGCTGGCAGCAAGCCTACGCCGTGCCGGTGACGGAGGCGGCGTTGTGGCAATCCCACGCGAGCACCGATGCTGAGCTGGCAGCACTGTGTGACGAAGCCCAGCGCAGCCTCGACCTGGCGCAAGGCCCGCTGCTGCGTGCCGCGTTGGTCAGCCTGGCCGATGGCACACAACGCTTGCTGCTGGTGGTGCACCACCTGGTGGTCGATGGCGTGTCCTGGCGCATTCTGCTGGAGGACCTGCAACAGGCTTATCGCGAGCAGCCCTTGCCAAACAAGACCAGCGCCTACCAGCACTGGGCGCGGCAGTTGCAGGCCCATGCAAGCACCCTCAGCGCGCAATTGCCGTACTGGCAGGCCCAGTCCAGCGACACCGAGCTGCCGTGCGACAACCCCCAGGGCGGCCTGCAAAACCACCTGGAGGGCAGGCTCGAGACCCGCCTCAATGCCGAGCAGACCCGCCGGTTGTTGCAGGACGCGCCGCTGGCCTATCGCACCCAGGTCAATGACCTGCTGCTGACCGCGTTGGTCCGCGTGATCTGCCGTTGGAGCGGCCAGCCTGCCGCGCTGATCCAGCTCGAAGGCCATGGCCGCGAAGACCTGTTCGATGGGCTCGACCTGACCCGCACCGTCGGTTGGTTCACCAGCCTGTTCCCGGTCCGCCTGCAAGCTGAGGGCGAGTTGTCGAGCGCGATCAAAGCGGTCAAGGAGCAACTGCGTGCCGTGCCCGACAAGGGCCTGGGCTACGGCCTGCTGCGTTATCTGGGCACGCCCGAGGCCCGCGCGTCCCTCGCCGGGTTGGCCGCGCCGCGCATCACCTTCAACTACCTGGGCCAGTTCGACCGCCAGTTCGATGAGTCGGCGCTGTTCGTACCCGCCAGCCAAGGCAGTGGCCAGGCCCAGGACCCGGCAGCACCGCTGGCCAACTGGCTGACGGTGGAGGGCCAGGTGTACGGTGGCGAACTGGCGCTGCAATGGGGCTTCAGCCGCGAGATGTTCCAGGCCTCGACCCTTCAGGGCCTGGCGGACGATTACCAGCGCGAGCTGTTGGCGCTGATCGAGCATTGCGTCGATCCGCAACACGGTACTTTCACGCCGGCCGATGTCAGCCTGGCCCGCCTCACTCAACGGCAACTGGACGACCTGGCGCTGCCATCGCGCGACGTGCAGGACCTGTACCCACTGTCACCGATGCAACAGGGCATGCTGTTCCACAGCCTGTACCAGCAGGGCCAGGATGCAATCTATGTCAGCCAGCTGCGCGCCAATCTCCACGGCCTGGACGTGCCGCGCTTCAAACGCGCCTGGGAGCAGGTGCTGGCGCGGCACGACATGTTGCGCACCGGGTTTATCTGGCAGCAGGACCAGGCGCAGCCGTTGCAAGCGGTGTATCGCGAGAGCGCCTTGCCCTTCGTCGAGTGCGACTGGCAGGCGCAACCAGACCCGCAAGCGGCATTGGATGCGTTGAGCGAATCCACGCGCGCACAAGGTTTCGTGTTGGATCGGGCGCCGTTGCTCAGCCTGAAACTGGTGCGTATCGGTGTCAATCGTTTCCACCTGATCCTCACCAACCATCACATCCTGTTGGACGGTTGGAGCCGGGCGCAATTGCTGGGGGAGGTCTTGCAGCACTATGTCGGCCAGCCGTTGCCGGCGCTGCAAGGGCATTACCGCGACTACATTGGCTGGTTGCAAGGCCAGGACTCGTCGGCCAGCGAGGCGTTCTGGAAAGGCCAGTTGGCCACGTTGCAGGCGCCGACGCGCTTGGCGCGCGCCACCCCGACCGAGCATTCTTCGGCCAAGGGCAGCTACGCCCTGGCCCTGAGCGTCGCGCAGACCGCGCCACTCAAGGCGTTTGCCCAGGCCCACAAAATCACCCTGAACACGCTGGTGCAAGCCGCCTGGCTGTTGCTGCTGCAACGCCAGACCGGCCAGGACACCGTGGTGTTCGGCGCCACGGTGGCCGGGCGGCCGGCGGGGTTGCCGGGTGTGGAGCAGCAGGTCGGGCTGTTCATCAATACCTTGCCGGTGATCGCCACCCCGAACCCGACCTTGTGGGTCAGTGAGTGGTTGCAACAGGTACAGGCACAGAACCTCAGCTTGCGTGAGCACGAGCACACGCCCTTGTTCGATATCCAGCGTTGGGCGGGCGCCAGTGGCGCGGCGTTGTTCGACACGCTGCTGGTGTTTGAAAACTATCCGGTTTCCGCCGCGCTGGCCGCTGGCGCGCCGGCCGGGTTGACCTTCAGTGATGTGCAGAACATCGAGCAGACCCACTACCCGCTGACCGTCTTGTTGGGGGCAGGCGCGGGCCTGGAATTCGAGTTCAGCTTTGATGTGCAGGTGTTCAGTGAGGCGCAGATCGAGCAACTGGCCACGCACTTCCAGTACCTGTTGCAAGGCTTGGCCAGCACCACAGCGCAGCGCCTGGGGGATTTGCCGTCGCTGACGGAGGCCGCGCGCCGCCAGGTGCTCGGCGACTGGAATGCCACCGCGCGGGACTACCCGTTGCAGCGTTGCGTGCATGAGCTGATTGAAGCGCAGGTCGCCCGCACACCGGCTGCACCGGCGTTGCACTTCGGCGATGTGTCGCTGAGCTATGCCGAGCTGAACCGCCGCGCCAATCGCCTGGCCCATCGTTTGCTCGAGGCAGGCGTCGGGCCGGATGTGCTGGTGGGGCTGGCGCTGGAGCGTTCCGTCGAAATGGTGGTCGGCTTGCTGGCGGTGCTCAAGGCCGGCGGTGCATACGTGCCGCTGGACCCGGAATACCCGCGCGAACGCCTGGCCTACATGCTCGAAGACAGCGGCGTGAAGCTGCTGCTGACCCAGGCGCAGGTGCTGGCGCAATTGCCGATCCCCCAAGGTTTGGAAACCCTGGTGTTGGGTGAATCAACATTCGAAGGCTACAGCGAAGAGAACCCCGGCATCGCCTTGGACGGCGAAAACCTGGCCTACGTGATCTACACCTCCGGCTCCACCGGCCAACCCAAGGGGGCGGGCAACCGGCATGCGGCGTTGCTCAACCGCCTGCACTGGATGCAGGAAGCCTACACCCTGGATGCCAGCGACAGCGTGCTGCAAAAGACCCCGTTCAGCTTCGACGTGTCGGTGTGGGAATTCTTCTGGCCGCTGATGACCGGTTCGCGTCTGGTTGTGGCAGCGCCGGGGGATCACCGCGATCCAGCCAAGCTGATCAGCCTGATCAAGGCTGAACAGATCACCACGCTGCACTTCGTGCCGTCGATGTTGCAGGCGTTCCTCCAGGACCCGGAAGTCGCCCATTGCCACAGCCTGCAACGCATCGTGTGCAGTGGCGAAGCCTTGCCGGTGGACGCACAGCAGCAGGTGTTCGCCAAGCTTCCGCACGCCGCGCTGTACAACCTGTACGGCCCGACCGAAGCGGCCATCGATGTGACTCACTGGACCTGCCTCGACGAAGGTCGCGACGCCGTACCGATTGGCCGTCCGATTGCCAACCTCGGCTGCTACATCCTCGACAACAACTTCGAGCCCGCCCCGGTCGGCGTGTTGGGCGAGTTGTACCTGGGTGGCGTCGGCCTGGCGCGGGGGTATCACCGTCGTCCGGCGCTGACCGCCGAGCGTTTCATTGCCAACCCTTTCGTAAAAGGTGAGCGCCTGTACCGCACCGGCGACCTGGCGCGTTATCGCGACGACGGCGTGATCGAATACGCCGGGCGCATTGACCATCAGGTGAAATTGCGTGGCCTGCGTATCGAGCTGGGTGAAATCGAAGCGCGCCTGCTGGAGCACGACTGGGTGCGTGAGGCCGCGGTGTTGGCGGTCGACGGCAAATACCTGGTCGGCTACCTGGTGCTGCAAGGCGCCGAGGAGGATTGGCGTGAGGTCTTGAGCGCTCACCTGGCCAGCCATTTGCCGGACTATATGGTGCCGGCCCAATGGCTGCGACTGGAGCAGATGCCGCTCAGTCCTAACGGCAAGCTGGACCGCAAAGCCCTGCCCAAGCCCGATGTCGTCGGCCGTGAGTACCTCGCGCCGAGCAGCGAGCTGGAGCAACAGGTCGCCGCGATCTGGGCTGAGGTACTCGACGTGGAACGTGTCGGGATGCACGACCATTTCTTCGAGCTGGGCGGCCACTCCCTATTGGCCACCCAAGCTGTGTCACGTATGCGCCATGGCTTGGGCCTGGACGTGAATGTGAAGGCGTTGTTTGAGCAGCCTGTGCTGGGCAACTTTGTCCGCGCCTTGACCCAGGCCCGCGTTGCAATCACCCGGATTGAGCGGGCCGAACGTGACCAACCCTTGGCCCTGTCCTATGCCCAGGAGCGCCAGTGGTTCCTTTGGCAACTGGACCCGCACAGCGCCGCCTACCATGTGCCCCGCGCCTTGCGCCTGAAAGGCCGGCTGGATCGCGACGCCCTGCAGCGCGCCTTCGATACGCTGGTGGCGCGCCACGAAAGCCTGCGTACCCACTTCCAGCCAGAGGCCGGTCGTACCGTTCAAGTGATCAGCCCGCGGGCGCGGATCGAATTGCACCCGGTCGACACCGATGAAGCCCACCTCAAGGCGCAGGTCGAAGCGCGCATCACCCAACCGTTCGACCTGCGCCAGGGCCCGCTGATGCGTGTCAGCCTGTTGCGCCTGGCCGAGGACGAGCATGTCTTGGTGCTGGTGCAGCACCACATCATCTCCGATGGCTGGTCGATGCAGGTGATGGTCGATGAACTGGTGCAACTCTACGCCGCCTATAGCCAGGGCCAAATGCTGCAACTGCCGGCCTTGCCGATCCAGTACGCCGATTACGCGCAGTGGCAGCGCGACTGGATGGAGGCGGGGGAGAAGGCTCGCCAACTGGCTTACTGGCGAGACCTGCTGGGGGGCGAACAACCGGTGCTGGAGCTGCCGTTCGATCATCAGCGCCCGGCGGTGCCTACCCATCGTGGCGCGCGCCTGAATATTGCGCTGCCGGTGCCGTTGGTCGAGCGTCTCCAGGCCCTCGCCCAGCGTGAAGGCGTGACCGTGTTCATGCTGTTGCTGGGGGCTTACCAGGCGCTGTTGCATCGCTACAGCGGCCAACGGGATATTCGCGTCGGCGTGCCCATCGCCAACCGCAACCGCGTGGAGATCGAGGGCCTGATCGGCTTCTTCGTCAACACCCAGGTACTCAAGGCTGACATCGACGGGCACACCACCGTCCGCCAGTTGCTGGCCCAGGTCAAACAGCGCGCGCTGGAGGCCCAGGCCCACCAGGACCTCCCGTTCGAGCAGTTGGTCGAAGCCCTGCAGCCGGAGCGCAGCCTGAGCCTTAGCCCGTTGTTCCAGGTCGCGTTCAACCACCATATCAGCCAGTCCGGCCGGCATTTACGGAGCCTGGCGCAGTTGGACATGAGCCCGGTGAGCTGGGACGAAGCCGTCGCGCAATTCGACCTGACCCTGGATATCGAAGAGTCCCCGGAGCAACTGGGCGCCTCGCTGAGTTATGCCACCGATCTGTTCGACGCCTCGACCATCGAGCGCATGGCGCGCCACTGGCAGAACCTGTTGCAGGCGATGGTCGATGATCAGGCGCAGAGCATTGGCCAATTGAACCTGCTGGATCGCGACGAACAGCAGCACATCTTGCAACTGTGGAACCGCACCGATTCCGGCTTCCCGGCCACGCGCCTGGTGCACGAATTGGTCGCCGACCGTGCCGCTGAAACACCGGAGGCCGTGGCGGTGAAGTTCGACGCGCAGACCCTGACTTACGGCGAGCTGGACCGCCAGGCCAACCGCCTGGCCCGCGCACTGATCGCCCGTGGTGTGGGCCCGGAAGTGCGCGTGGCGATTGCCATGCCGCGCAGCGCCGAGATCATGGTGGCGTTCCTCGCCGTGTTGAAGGCGGGTGGGGTGTATGTGCCGCTGGATATCGAATACCCGCGTGATCGCCTGCTGTACATGATGCAAGACAGCCGCGCCCGGTTGCTGCTGACGCATACGCGGGCGTTGCAGCAACTGCCGATTCCCGAAGGTCTCGACAGTTTGGCGATCGATCGCACCGAGGAATGGGCCGATTACAGCGACACGGCTCCAGACGTGAAGCTGCACGGCGACAACCTCGCCTACGTGATCTACACCTCCGGCTCCACCGGCCTGCCCAAGGGCGTGGCGGTGTCCCACGGCCCGCTGGTGGCGCACATCATTGCCACGGGCGAGCGCTATGAAACCTCGCCGGCCGATTGCGAACTGCACTTCATGTCGTTCGCCTTCGACGGTTCCCACGAAGGCTGGATGCACCCGCTGATCAATGGCGCGAGCGTGCTGATCCGCGATGACAGCCTGTGGTTGCCCGAATACACCTACGCGCAGATGCATCGCCACCAGGTGACGATGGCCGTGTTCCCGCCGGTGTACCTGCAACAGCTGGCCGAGCATGCCGAGCGCGACGGCAACCCACCGGCCGTGCGGGTGTACTGCTTCGGCGGCGATGCGGTGGCGCAAGCCAGCTACGACCTGGCCTGGCGTGCGCTGAAACCGACCTACCTGTTCAATGGCTACGGCCCAACCGAAACCGTGGTCACGCCGTTGCTGTGGAAGGCCCGCAAGGGGGACCCGTGCGGTGCGGTCTATGCGCCCATCGGCACATTGCTCGGCAACCGCAGCGGCTATGTGCTGGACGCGCAACTCAACCTGCAACCCATCGGCGTGGCCGGCGAGTTGTACCTGGGCGGGGAGGGTGTGGCCCGGGGGTACTTGGAACGTCCGGCCCTGACCGCCGAACGCTTCGTGCCAGACCCCTTCGGCAAACCCGGCAGCCGCGTGTACCGCAGCGGCGACCTGACCCGTGGCCGTCCGGATGGCGTGGTGGATTACCTCGGCCGCGTCGACCATCAAGTGAAGATCCGCGGCTTCCGCATCGAACTGGGTGAAATCGAAGCGCGCCTGCGTGAGCAGGACAGCGTCGGCGAAACTGTGGTCGTGGCCCAGGACGGCCCGACCGGCAAGCAACTGGTGGCCTATGTGGTGCCTGCCGACCCCGCCCTGATCAACGCGGTGGAGTTCCGCGATGCCCTGCGCCGCGCCCTCAAGTCCCGCCTGCCGGACTACATGGTGCCGGCGCACTTCATGTTCCTCGCGCAGATGCCGCTGACCCCCAACGGCAAGCTCGACCGCAAGGGCTTGCCCGCGCCGGACCCGAGCCAGTTGCAACAACACTACGTGGCGCCTGAAACCGAGCTGGAGCAACAGATCGCCGCGATCTGGGCCGAGGTGCTGCGTCTGCCGAAGGTGGGCTTGAACGACAACTTCTTCGAAGTCGGCGGCCATTCGCTGCTGGCCATCCAGATCACCTCGCGGGTCCAGGCTGAACTGGGCCTGGAAGTGCCGCTGGTGGAAGTGTTCCAGACCGATTCACTGCGCGCCTATGCCCAGGCGGCTGCCACCTTCCGCGCGGGTACGGCGGAAGATTTTGATGACCTTCGTGACTTTTTGAGCGAACTAGAGGCGATTTGAACCATGCTTTCCAACCCGAATATCGACCTGGTCTCGCGCTTTCTTCGCTTGCCGCTGGAACAGCGCCAGCAGTTCTATCAACGTCTGCAAAGCCGTGGCATGAGTTTCGCTCAATTGCCGATTGCCGCGATCCGCGAGGACGGCCAACACTTGCCGCTGTCCTACGCCCAAGAGCGCCAGTGGTTCCTCTGGCAGCTCGACCCGGACAGCGCCGCGTATCACGTCCCCGGAGCCCTGCGCCTGAGCGGGCGGCTGGACAAGGCTGCCCTGCAACGCAGCTTCGATGCCCTGGTGGCGCGGCATGAAAGCCTGCGCACCCGTTTGCACCTGGGCGATGAACAGCGTTCCCAGGAAGTGCTGGCCCATGCCGTGGTCCGGATCGCTGAAAGCCCGGTCGACGAGGCCCGGCTCAAGGCGCGCGTGGAAGCCGAAATCGCGCGGCCGTTCGATTTGCAGCAAGGTCCGCTGCTGCGGGTCAGCCTGCTCACCCTGAGTGAAGACGAGCATGTGCTGGTGCTGGTGCAGCACCATATTGTCTCGGACGGTTGGTCCATGGGCGTGATGGTGCAGGAGCTGATGCAACGCTACGCGGCCTACAGCCAGGGCGAGGACTGCACCCTGGCGCCGTTGCCGATCCAGTACGCTGACTACGCCCTATGGCAACGCCGCTGGATGGAAGCGGGCGAGAAGGCGCGGCAGTTGGCCTATTGGCGTGAGCTACTCGGTGGCACGCAACCGGTGCTGGAGCTGCCCCTCGATCACCCGCGTCCGGCGCAACAGAGCTTCCTGGGCGCGCGCCAGGACATCGCCCTGGAACCCGCGCTGGTGGCCGGGGTGAAAGCCTTGGCCCAGGGTGAAGGCGTGACGCTGTTCATGCTGCTGCTGGCGTCGTTCCAGGCGTTTCTGTATCGCTACAGCGGCCAGCAGGACATCCGGGTCGGCGTGCCGATTGCCAACCGCAACCGCGTCGAGACCGAATCGCTGATCGGCTTTTTCGTCAACACCCAGGTGCTCAAGGCCGATCTCGACGGCCAAATGAGCTTTGCTCAATTGCTCCAGCACACCAAGCGCCGCGCCTTGGAAGCCCAGGCCCACCAGGACCTGCCCTTCGAGCAGTTGGTCGAGGCGTTGCAACCGGAACGTACCTTGAGCCACAACCCGTTGTTCCAGGTGATGTTCAACCATCAGGCCAACACCCAGGCGAGCGCCCGACAACTGCCTGGCCTGCGCGTGGCCAACCTGGAATGGGAGACCCGCAGCGCCCAGTTCGACCTGAGCCTGGACACCCAGGAAAGCGCCGATGGCGTGCGGGCCTCGTTGACCTACGCCACCGACCTGTTCGGCGCCGCCACGGCGTCGCGCATGCTGCGCCACTGGCTGGGCCTGTTGCGCGTGGCCGTGGCCAACCCGGCGTTGCCGTTGCAGGACCTGGCGGTGCTGGACGCGGCTGAGCGCGAGCAAATCGTTTACCAATGGAACGCCACCGCGCGGGACTACCCAGTGCAGCGTTGCGTGCATGAGCTGATAGAAGCGCAGGTCGCGCGTGCACCGCAGGCGCCAGCGTTGCGTTTCGGTGACGTTTCGTTGAGCTATGCCGAGCTGAACCGCCGCGCCAATCGCCTGG
>NZ_JBXAFK010000084.1:0-17874 GCF_058793055.1 Pseudomonas sp. MPR-R2A5 | reverse complement strand
ACATCGCCTTCTGTAGGAGCGAGCTTGCGCGCGAAAAACGTCAACGATAACGCGTGTTTCCTGAATGAACGCGGCGTTTGTGAGTTTTTCGCGAGCAAGCTCGCTCCTACAAAAAGCCTTAACTGACTAGCGTTCGGGCTTGCCCCCTCCCACATTTGGATCCCATCAATCCATAGATTGGGGGTTCAACCCTCTTCGAGCCACAGGCGAATGGGCTTGCCTTCGGCCGGCCAGAAGCGGGTCTGTTCGATCGGCGAGGTATCCCAGCGCTCGACGCCTTGCAGGGCCTGGAAGAAGCGGTGTTCCTGCTCCATCAATGCCTCGGCGCAGAGTTTGCGGGTGCTGCCGAGCTTGCCGAAGCTGAGCTTGTCGCCCTTGACGGTGTACGGCGCGAACCAATGGTTGCAGCCGCCGTTGCCATAGGCACGGCCGTCAGATCCCAGGGTGACGGTGAGGTGGGCGTAATCCATCAGCGGCCGCTCGCCAATCCATTCCACCACGTAGCTGTGATCCTGCTTGAGCTTGGCCGTGTCGCCGGCGCAGCCTGTCAATGCCGTACCGAGGACGGCGAGCAGAAGCGGGCCTTTCATTGCGCAGCCTGCTGGCATTTCGGGCAGCGGTGTTTGTCGCCTTCGTGGGTCCAGCCTAACTCGGCAATGCGCGCGTTGGCGGCCGGCTGCAGCGGCTCCTTGGTCAGCTTGGTTTCCACCGCGAATTCAAACTCCAGCACAGCGTCGCAGCTGTCGCAGTTGACCTTCCAGGTGTGAATCTCCAGCTCGCCGAATTTCGGCCCCTGGGCCATGGCAACCCATTGGCCCGCCGGGCGGATGGAGTAGCGCGCATCACCTTCGACGGTGAGGCGCATCGACAGGGTTTTACTGCCGCGCAGGGTGACGATCAGTACGTCGCCATGCTTGATCGAGCCCCCGTTGCCGGTGACCTGGTAACGGCCCGGCACCAAGGCGCGGCATTCGATCAGGGTGTGTTGCGGGCTCAGCAAGCTGAAGCGGAAATCGTGTTCGGCCATGGATCCTCCAAATAGGCGCGGCATCCTATCACGGGTGCCGCTCGATCATGAGCCGGGTATGTGACCGCTGATCATCCCTCGACCAGGTTTTGTGCCCGGCCGTCGGCCCATGCCGCGATATTGGCCAGGGTGGTGCCGGCGATCGCTGCCAGCGCTTCACGGGTGAGGAAGGCCTGGTGCGCGGTGATGATTACATTGGGGAAGGTCAGCAGGCGGGCGAGGACGTCGTCCTGCAAGGGCAGGTCCGAGCGGTCCTCGAAAAACAGTTGGGCTTCTTCCTCGTACACGTCCAGCCCCAGATAGCCGAGTTGGCCCTCCTTGAGCGCTTCGATCAGCGCCGGGGTGTCCACCAGGCCGCCTCGTCCGGTATTGATCAGCATCGCACCGGGTTGCATCTGCGACAGGGAACGGGCGTTGATCAGGTGTTTGCTGTCGGCTGTCAGCGGGCAATGCAGGCTGATGATCTGCGCCTGGGCCAGCAGCTCGGGCAGGCTCACATAGCGAGCGCCAAGAGCCAGGACGTGGGGGTTAGGGAAGGGGTCGTAGGCCAGCAGTGTGCAGCCGAAACCGGCCATGATTTTGGCGAACGTCGCGCCGATCTGCCCGGTGCCGACCACGCCCACCGTCTTGCCCACCAGATCGAAGCCCGTCAGGCCGTGCAGGCTGAAATCGCCGTCGCGGGTGCGGTTGTAAGCGCGGTGCAGGCGGCGGTTGAGGGCAAGGATCAATGCCACGGCGTGTTCGGCCACGGCGTGAGGCGAGTAGGCGGGGACGCGCACGATGGTCAGCCCCAGGCGTTTGGCGGCGGCCAGGTCGACATGGTTATAGCCGGCCGAACGCAGGGCGATCAGGCGCGTGCCGCCGCGGGCCAAGTGTTCCAGCACCGGGGCGCTGAGATCGTCGTTGATGAAGGCGCAGACCACTTCGTGGTGTTCGGCCAGGGCGACGGTGTCGAGGTTGAGGCGGGCCGGCTGGAATTGCAGTTCCAGGCCCGCGGGCAAGGGCTCACCGAGAAAACTGTCGCGGTCGTAGGCCTGGCTGCTGAAAAGGATGATGCGCATTGAATAGCTCCCTGCATTAAGGTGGATCAGACACTGACCCGCGCTTCACTGGCCAGTCGTGCAATGGCCATGTCCAGTTCGTCCAGCGCGGCCACGGCCTTGGCATCGTCCTGCTTGAGCAGGGTTTCGGCACGTTGGCAGGCAGCACGCAGTTGCGGCACGCCGCAGTAGCGCGTGGCGCCATGCAGGCGGTGGACGCGCTCGATCAAGGCATGGTTGTCGTTGGCCTCGCGGGCAACGGTGATGGCCAGGCGGTCGGCTTCCAGGGATGCCAGCAGCATCGCGAGCATGTCCGCCGCCAAGTCAGTCTTGCCGGCGGCCAGGCGCAAGCCTTCCTCGTGATCGAGCACCAGCAGTTGCACGCCGGGCCCCAGATTGTCGGACGAGCGCTCCGGCCCCTGGTTGCGCAGGGCCAGGCCGGTCCACTTCAACACCACCTGGGCCAGTTGCCGCTCGCTGATCGGCTTGGTCAGGTAGTCGTCCATACCGCTTTGCAGCAGGGCGCGTTTTTCATTGGCCATGGCGTGGGCCGTGAGGGCCACCACCGGCAGGGGCGTGCCATTGCGCTCGCTTTCCCATTGGCGAATCGCCTCGGTGCTCTGGCGACCATCCATGCCCGGCATTTGGACGTCCATCAATACCAGGTCGAAGGTTTCCTGCTTGACCGCCTCGATGGCCGCGTAACCGCTTTCTACCGCCTGGACCTTGGCACCCATGTCTTCCAGCAGGGTTTGCACCAGCAACAGGTTGGCCGGATTGTCGTCCACGCATAACACACGAGGTGCGCGGCTGGACAACGGCTCGCCCGGCTCGCTACGCGATGGGCGCGGGCTGATCAGGTCGGCCAGCGCGCGGCGCAGCTTGCGCGTACAGGCCGGCTTGGCCTGCAACTGGCTGTTAGGGTTGGGCACCGACTGGTTGAATAGCATTTGCTCGGTGGTCGGGCACAGCACCAGGACTTTGCAGCCCAGGTGTTCGAGGTCCCACAGGTGCTGGTTGAGACGCTCGGGTGGAATGTCATTGGCGGTGACGCCGAGCACGGCGAGGTCGATCGCCTGTTCGGTCTGGTGGGCGCTGGTGATGCCGTTGGTCAAGCTTTCCAGGGTATTGAACGGGGTGACTTCCAGGCCGCAGTCTTCCAATTGATGTTGCAGGGCCTGGCGCGCCAGTTCGTGGTTTTCCAGGACCGCCACGCGATGGCCGAGCAACGGCGCACAGGGCAGGTCTTCGACGTCATCGCGGGTCTTGGGCAGGTTCAGGCTGATCCAGAACTCCGAGCCTTCGCCCGGTGTGCTGTCGACGCCGATTTCACCACCCATCTGCTCGATCAGGCGCTTGGAGATCACCAGGCCCAGGCCGGTGCCGCCGGGCTGGCGCGACAGTGAGTTGTCCGCCTGGCTGAACGCCTGGAACAGTGCGCGCACATCCTGGTTGGACAAGCCAATACCGGTGTCCTGCACGCTGATGCGCAGTTGTACGCTGTCTTCCTGTTCGTCCTCGATCATCGCGCGGGCAACGATGGTGCCTTCACGGGTGAACTTGATCGCATTGCTGATCAGGTTGGTCAGGATCTGCTTGAGGCGCAGCGGGTCGCCGACCAGCGCCAGCGGGGTGTCGCGGTACACCAGGCTCACCAATTCCAACTGCTTGGCATGGGCGGCAGGGGCGAGGATGGTCAGGGTGTCTTGCAGCAGGTCGCGCAGGTTGAAGGGCACGCTGTCGAGGACCAGCTTGCCGGCCTCGATTTTCGAGAAGTCGAGGATTTCGTTGATGATGCCCAACAGGTTGTCGGCAGATTTTTCGATGGTGCCCAGGTAGTCCAACTGGCGTGGGGTCAGTTCGCTTTTTTGCAGCAGGTGGGTGAAACCGAGGATGCCGTTGAGCGGGGTACGGATTTCATGGCTCATATTGGCCAGGAACTCCGACTTGATACGGCTGGCCTCCAGGGCTTCCTTGCGTGCCAGGTCCAGCTCGATGTTCTGGATCTCGATGGTTTCCAGGTTTTGGCGCACGTCTTCGGTCGCCTGGTCGATGCTGTGCTGCAATTCTTCCTGGGCGTTCTGCAGGGTCTCGGCCATGCGGTTGATGCCTGAGGCGAGCTGGTCCAGCTCCTGGCTGCCCAGCGGCGGCAGGCGCGTTTCCAGGTTGCCGTCCTTGAGCTGGGCGACGGCTTGCTTGATCTGGCCAATCGGCGAGTTGATGGTACGACTGATACGCAGCGCCAGGGCGGCAGTGCAGATCAAGCCGATAGCGATCAACAGCAGGCTGGCGAACAGGCTGCGATAGCCACGCAGCAACATGCCGTTGTGGGACAGTTCCACCTCGACCCAGCCCAGCAGGCGGTCGGATTCATCGGGGATCAGGTCGCCCGCCAGGTTGCGATGACGGCCAAACACCGGCAGCAGATAGCGGGTGGCGTCGTTGCCGGTGCGCTGCAACAGGTGGGAACTGTTGCCGGTCGGCGGCTGGTTGAGCATGGTCGGGCCGGCGTGGGCCAGGGACACGCGATCCGGCGCTAGGAAGGACACGGCGCGTACGTCGGGCTGTTCCAGGGATTGGGTGGCGATGCGTTCCAGCAGGTCGGTGTTCTTGTTGCTCAGGGCCGGCGCGACCAGCGGTGCCAACTGTTCGGCGATCATTTCGCCGCGTTGCAGTAATTGGGTTTGCAGCTCAGAAAGTTGCATCCAGGTGAAATAGCCCCCCAGCAACAAGGCCATCAGGCTGGTCGGTAACAAGGTCAGCAACAGTACGCGGCCTTTTATCCCCATTCTTCTAAGCACGCCACTCTCCTGCTTCCACACTGAAATCAATTGTCCCGCGCGGGCATCCGGCCCGCGCCACGTGCGCAGTGTAGCCATTTGCGCGGCCTGGAATCTTGCAAATTAATGATACATCGCAGTCTTCAGGCCATTTCGCGCCGCTCGGCGATTGCCTGGGGCGGGGTAATCTTGAATAATTAGTATTTGAGAATGACTTGCAGACGCTAATGAATCCCGCGGCAGTTAGCCTACCCAATATCCTGACCATCGAAGATGACCCTGTGCTCGGTGCCTACGTCCACGAGCATTTGGGGCGCTGCGGGTTTCAGGTCACTTGGTGCCAGAACGGCCAGCAAGGCTTGCAACTGGCGCGTAGCCAAGTGTTCGACGTGGTGTTGATGGATATTTTGCTGCCGGGGCTGGATGGCTTGTCGATTCTCACGCACTTGCGCCAGCATCACGCGACGCCGGTCATCCTGATGTCTGCCTTGGGCGCCGAGGCTGACCGCATCAACGGCTTTCGCCTGGGCGCGGACGATTACCTGCCCAAGCCGTTCAGCATGATTGAACTGCGGGTGCGCATCGAAGCCATCCTGCGCCGCGTGGCCTTGGACCGTCGGCCGTTGCCGACGCAGCAAGCGATGCGCGACGACGCACGCACCCTGCGCTTTGATGATGAGCTGTGCGATGTCGTCTATCAGGCGCAGTGGGCCGGACTGACCCGCAGTGAATACCGTCTGCTGGAAACCCTGCACCGCAACGGGGAAGAGGTCCTGAGCAAGGCCTTCCTTTATCAACATGTGTTGCAGCGCGGCTATGCACCCCACGACCGCAGCCTCGATATGCACATCAGCCAGATGCGTCGCAAGCTCAAGGCCATCGGCTACAGCGAGCGCGAAGTGCGCACGGTGTGGGGCAAGGGTTATGTACTGAGCGGTCACGATGAAGCTGTTTGAACGGCCATTGCAGCGGCTTCCGGGCAAGCATTCGATATTCTGGAAGCTGGCGTGCCTGCTGATTGCTTTCTGCTTGCTGATGATCTGGCTCAGTTGGTCGTGGGGCCGGTACATGGAGGAGCAGAACGCCTTCCTGGCGGACAAGTCCCGCGAGATTCTCAGGGGCTACGCGGCGGGTGCCGAGTTGGCCTTCAGCACCCAGGGGCGTGCCGGCGTGGATGCTTGGCTGCAATTGATGGCAACGCGTGAAAGCACTTGGGTCGGCGTGATCGGCAATGACCTGCAGTCGCTCAGCAGCGCGCCACTGAACGATAAGGAAAGCCAGCGCCTGACTTTTTTGCGCGGCCTGGATTGGCCGGTCAGCCGCCATGTCAAAGGCTTGCCCTGGATGAAGGTGCCGTTTCCCGTCGACCCCAGCGTCGGCTCGCTGGTCATCGAACTGCCCCAACGCTTTATGCCGGGGCAATACCAGCTGTTCTGGCGGGTGGTGACCAATGGCATGATCCCAGGCCTGTTTACCCTGTTGCTGTGCATCGGCCTTTATCGGCTGCTGATCATGCCTCTCAACCAGCTGCGCGAGCAGGCCAACGCCTGGCGTGCCGATCAATTGAATACCCGTCTGTCCCACGATGCCACCAGTCGCCAGGATGAACTCGGCGAATTGGGGCGCGCCTTTGACCAGATGTCCGAGCGCCTGCAAGGCACAGTGGTGGTGCAACGGCAACTGCTGCGGGACATGTCCCATGAACTGCGCACGCCGTTAAGCCGTTTGCGGGTGGCCTGTGACAGTGAGCGAGACCTGACGCAACTGCGTGAGCGGCTGGGACGGGAGATCGATGCCATGCAGCGCCTGGTGGATGACAGCCTGCAACTGGCCTGGCTGGATACCGAGCGGGCGCCGCTGCCGGTGGAAAACATCCAGGTGCAAGCGCTGTGGGACATGCTCAGCGAGAACGCCTGTTTTGAAAGCGACTGGCCAGCCACGCGCCTGCCGTGTGTGGTCGGGGCTGATTGCTGGGTGCGCGGCAACCTGAATGCCTTGGCCCAGGCGCTGGAAAATATCCTGCGCAACGCCATACGACATTCCCCTGTGGGCGGGATTGTGTGGCTTGATGGACGCCGTGATGGCGAGTACTGGCACCTGTGGCTGGAAGATCAGGGCGGGGGAATTGATGAGGGCGATCTGGAACGGATCTTTGCGCCGTTCACCCGGCTGGAGGGTTCACGCCCCGGCGACGGCGGCTTCGGACTGGGCTTGAGCATCGCGCGCAATGCCGTGCAACGCCAGGGCGGCAGCCTCTGGGCGGAAAACGCCGGGCAGGGCTTGCGCGTGCACCTGCGGTTGCCTGCCCGCGCGGATTAACCGCGGCGCTGTTTGCGTTTCTTCCATTGGTGCGCGACCCACCAGCGCCAGTAAATCATGGTCAGGCAATAGGCCAGCGCACCCAATACCAGGCCCAACACCACCGAACCCAGCAGGAACGGCTGCCACAGCGTACTCAGCTGACCGCTGATCCATTCCCAGGTCAGGTCATCGGGCAGGCTGCGCGGCGGCACATTCATCAGCCAGGCGCCGGTCATGTAGGTACAAAAGAACACCACCGGCATGGTGATCGGGTTGGTCAGCCACACCAGGCTGATGGCAATGGGCATATTGCCGCGCACCGCGATTGCCAGCACCGCAGCCAACAGCATCTGCAAGGGGATCGGGATAAACGCCGCGAACAAGCCCACGGCCATGGCACGCGCCACCGAGTGTCGGTTCAGGTGCCAGAGGTTCGGGTCATGCAGCAAGGTGCCAAGAAACTGTAATGACTTGTGTTCCCTGATACTGGTGGGGTCGGGCATGTACCGTTTGAATAAGCGCCGGGGCATAAGGGGTCCAGGTCAGTTCGAGGGGCAAGTATGCCCGCATTCTATAAACAGAAAATTCAGACTTTGTGACAAAACATCATAGGCGTTGCTCGGTGTCCGGCTAAGACTGAGTGGATCACTTGGAAGGGATGATTCATGAAGACAGGGATGTTCGCGCTCGCGCTGGGGCTGCTCGCCTTGCGTTTTTTACCCGCGTTGCCGCCTGCCGCGGGGGTGTTGGCCATGTGCGTGCTGGCGTTGATGCTGCTGCCGTTTCGCAGCCACCCACTGGCGTTCTTTCTGCTGGGCTTGAGTTGGGCGTGCATCAGCGCGCAGTGGGCGCTGGATGACCGCCTGCAACCGGCCCTCGATGGCCAGACGCGCTGGGTGGAGGGCCGGGTGACCGGGTTGCCGCAGCAGACCAGCACGGGCGTGCGTTTCGAACTGACCGACGGCCGGTCCCCCAAGGCGCGTTTACCCAAGCGTATTCGCGTGGCCTGGCATGGCGGGCCACCGGTGCGCAGTGGGGAGCGCTGGCGCTTGGCCGTGACGCTCAAGCGGCCATCCGGCGTGCTCAACTTCCATGGCTTTGATCATGAGGCCTGGCTGTTGGCCCAGCGCATCGGTGCCACCGGCTCGGTGAAAGATGGTGAGCGTTTGGCGCCGGCGCGCAACGCTTGGCGCGACGCGGTCCGCCAACGACTGATGGCTGTGGATGCCCAAGGCCGCGAGGCCGGGCTGGCCGCCTTGGTGCTGGGCGATGGCTCGGGGCTGGCCGCCGAGGATTGGCGTGTGTTGCAGGACACCGGTACGGTGCACCTGCTGGTGATATCCGGCCAGCATATTGGCTTGCTGGCGGGGTTGATCTATGGGCTGGTCACACTGCTGGCGCGCTACGGTTGCTGGCCCCCCGCCTGGCCGTGGCTGCCTTGGGCGTGTGGCCTGGCATTTGCTGCCGCGCTGGGCTACGGCCTGCTGGCGGGGTTTGGAGTGCCGGTGCAAAGGGCCTGCGTGATGGTGGGGCTGGTATTGCTGTGGCGTATGCGTTTTCGCCATTTGGGCGCCTGGTGGCCATTGTTACTGGCATTTAATGGCGTGCTGATCCTTGAGCCTTTGGCCAGCCTGCAGCCGGGGTTCTGGTTGTCGTTCGCGGCTGTCGCGGTATTGGTGCTGGCATTCGGTGGGCGTTTGGGGCGGTGGAGCGCCTGGCAAGCCTGGACCCGTCCCCAGTGGTTGATCGCGATCGGCCTGTTTCCGCTGTTGCTGGTGCTGGGGTTGCCCATCAGTCTCAGCGCGCCGTTGGCTAACCTGTTTGCCGTGCCATGGATCAGCCTGGTGGTGTTGCCCTTGGCATTGTTGGGCACTGTGCTGGTGGCGGTGCCCTTTGTGGGGGACGGGCTGTTATGGCTGGCGGGTGGGGCGCTGGATGGGTTGTTCCGCGCCTTGGCGTTGCTGGCCGGGCACCTGCCGGCATGGATACCGGCCGAGGTGCCGATGGGCTATTGGCTGGTGAGCGTCGCGGGTGCAGTGTTACTGCTGTTGCCCAGGGGCGTACCGTTACGACCGATGGGGTGGCCGATGCTGTTGTTGGCGGTGTTTCCGCCGCGGGAGCCGGTGCCCCATGGGCAGGTTGAGGTGGTGCAACTGGATGTCGGTCAGGGGCAGGCGCTGGTGCTGCGCACCCGTCATCACACCTTGCTCTACGATGCGGGTCCGCGCTCGGGGGAAGTCGATCTTGGCGCGCGCGTGGTATTGCCGTCATTGAGAAAACTCGGGGTGGAGGTATTGGACATGATGCTGCTCAGCCACGCCGACGCCGACCATGCCGGCGGTGCGGCGGCTATTGCCCGTGGGCTGCCGATCAGACGGGTAGTCGGAGGCGAAACACGAGGCTTGCCGGCGTTTCTCGGCACTGAACCCTGTGTCAGCGGTGAACAGTGGGAGTGGGATGGGGTGTCATTTGAACTGTGGCAGTGGCCAGATGCTATTAGTGGTAACCCGAAATCCTGTGTATTACAGGTCCAGGCCAAGGGTGAGCGCATGTTGCTCACGGGGGATATCGATCGCGCCGCCGAGCGGGCTTTTCTTGCCTCGCCCTTGGCTGTGCGGACTGATTGGTTGCAGGCGCCCCATCATGGCAGCCGCAGTTCTTCGTCCTGGCCCTTTGTGCAGCGGCTGGCGCCCACGGCGGTGCTGATTTCCAGGGGGCGAGGCAACGCGTTCGGCCACCCCCACCCCCAGGTGATGGAACGCTACCGGGCACTGGGTACCCAGGTTTATGACAGTGCTGAACAAGGGGCTGTGCGTGTGCAATTGGGGGCGTTCCTGCCACCGACTGTTGCGCGCAGTCAACGCCGTTTCTGGCGCGAAGCGTTACCGTAATCCTGCGTTACCAAAGACCGGAGCCCGTGAGAGGCGGGTCCATGGCCGACGAACCCTGCTGCCGAACCTATATGGTAAAGTGGCGCACTTTTTCGAGGGGACATTCACTGTGTGGGAATTGGTCAAATCCGGCGGCTGGATGATGTTGCCGATCATCATGAGTTCCATCGCCGCACTCGGCATCGTTGCCGAACGCCTGTGGACCCTGCGCGCCAGTCGCGTCACCCCGGAGCATCTGCTGGGGCAGGTCTGGGGCTGGATCAAGAACAAGCAACTGGACAAGCAAAAGCTCAAGGAGCTGCGCGCCCATTCACCGCTGGGTGAAATTCTCGCCGCCGGCCTGGCCAACTCCAAGCATGGTCGCGAGATCATGAAGGAGTGCATTGAAGAAGCGGCTGCCCGCGTCATCCATGAGCTGGAGCGCTACATCAACGCCCTGGGTACCATCGCGGCCATGGCGCCGTTGCTCGGCCTGCTGGGCACGGTGTTGGGCATGATCGATATTTTCAGCGCCTTCACGGGCTCCGGCATGACCACCAACGCTGCCGTGCTGGCCGGCGGTATTTCCAAGGCATTGATCACCACGGCCGCGGGCCTGATGGTCGGTATTCCCTCGGTGTTCTTCCATCGCTTCCTGCAGCGCCGCATCGATGAACTGGTGGTTGGCATGGAACAGGAGGCTATCAAGCTGGTGGAAGTGGTGCAGGGCGACCGTGATGTGGACCTGGTCGAGGGCAAAGCGTGAAATTTCGCCGCAAGCAACGGGAAAATGTCGATATCAACCTTGCGTCGCTGATTGACGTGGTGTTTATCCTGCTGCTGTTTTTTGTCGTCACCACCACCTTCACCCGACAGACCGAGCTGCGCGTCGACTTGCCGGAAGCAGTGAGCGGGTCGCCGGCCGAGGACCAGGAGGTCAAGCAACTGGACATCGCCATCAGCGCCGAGGGGGTGTTTTCGGTTAACAACCAGTTGCTGGAAAAAAACGACCTCAATAGCCTGATGGAGGCCTTGCAGAAGGAATCCGGTGGCGACACCAAGATGCCCCTGTCCATCAGTGCCGATGGCAAGACCCAGCATCAAGCCGTGATCACCGCGATGGATGCCGCCGGCAAGCTGGGTTTCAGCCATCTGCGCATGTCCACGGTAGAGGCGGCGAGCCAACCCTGATGGCCATGTCCGATCGTTTGCTCAAGGCTTGGTACGAAGGTCATCCGGCGCTCACGCTGTTGCGGCCGCTGGAGTGTCTGTATCGCCGGGTGGTGCAGCGCAAGCGTGCGCGTTTCGTGGCGGGCGAGGGCGACATCTATCAATCGCCGGTGCCTGTGGTTGTGGTCGGTAATATCACCGTAGGAGGCACTGGCAAGACGCCGTTGATCCTATGGTTGATCGAGCATTGCCGGCGCAGTGGCTTGCGTGTGGGGGTGGTCAGTCGTGGGTATGGCGCCAAGCCGCCGCAGTTGCCATGGCGCGTCGAGGCCAACCAAAGCGCCGCAGTGGCCGGCGACGAGCCCTTGCTGATCGTGCAGCGCAGCGGTGTAGCACTGATGATCGATCCCGATCGCAGTCGCGCAGTGAAGGCCTTGCTGGCCAGTGACAACCTCGACCTGATCCTCTCTGACGACGGCCTGCAGCACTACCGCCTGGCCCGCGATCTTGAACTGGTGCTGATTGACGCCGCGCGCGGCTTGGGCAATCGCCGTTGCCTGCCGGCCGGGCCATTGCGCGAGCCGGTGGAGCGCCTGCAGAGCGTTGATGCGCTGCTCTACAATGGTGCCACTACGGACCGCGAAGACGGTTTTGCCTTTCGTCTGCTGCCCACCACGTTGGTCAATCTGCACAGCGGCGAGCACCAGCCGGTCGATCATTTCCCGATGGACCAGCAGGTGCATGCGGTCGCTGGCATCGGCAACCCGCAACGTTTCTTCAACACCCTCGAGACGCTACACTGGCGTCCAATACCCCATGCTTTCGCCGACCACGCGCCCTACAGCGCCGAAGTCCTGAATTTCACGCCGTCATTACCACTGGTCATGACCGAGAAGGACGCGGTGAAGTGCCGCGCCTTTGCCCGGCCAGACTGGTGGTACCTTGCGGTGGATGCGGTACCGTCGCCGGCGTTTGTCGCTTGGTTCGACACGCAGTTGATGCGCCTGTTACCCGACCGCCTCTTGCCTTAAAACGCTTCTTTCCAGGAAACACTCATGGACACCAAACTGCTCGATATCCTCGCTTGCCCGATCTGCAAAGGCCCGCTCAAGCTCAGCGCCGACAAAACCGAGCTGATCAGCAAGGGCGCTGGCCTGGCTTATCCCATCCGTGATGGCATTCCGGTCATGCTGGAAAGCGAAGCTCGCACCCTGACTACCGATGAGCGCCTGGATAAATGACCACCGCCTTTACCGTTGTCATTCCCTCGCGATATGCCTCGACGCGCTTGCCGGGCAAGCCGCTGCAACTGATCGGCGACAAGCCGATGATCCAACTGGTGTGGGAGCAGGCCTGCAAGAGCAGCGCCGAGCGAGTCGTGGTGGCGACCGATGACCCGCGGATCATCGAAGCCTGCAAAGGGTTTGGGGCCGAAGCGGTGCTGACCCGCGAAGACCATAATTCCGGAACCGACCGCCTGGCCGAAGTGGCCACCAAGCTTGGCCTGGCGCCCGATGCGATCGTGGTCAACGTGCAAGGCGACGAGCCGTTGATTCCACCGCGCGTGATTGACCAGGTGGCCGCCAACCTGGCGGCCCATGGCGAAGCGCGCATGGCGACCCTGGCCGAGCCGATCGAGGACATTGACACGCTGTTCAACCCGAACGTGGTCAAGGTGGTGAGCGATATCAACGGTCTGGCCCTGACATTCAGCCGTTCGACCTTGCCATGGGCGCGGGACGCGTTCGCCCAGAGTCGCGACGTGTTGCCGGAGGGCGTCCCGTATCGCCGCCATATCGGTATCTACGCCTACCGCGCCGGCTTCCTGCATGACTTCGTCAGTTGGGGCCCGTGCTGGTTGGAAAATACCGAATCCCTGGAGCAATTGCGTGCCTTGTGGCATGGCGTGCGCATCCATGTAGGCGATGCCCTGGAAGCTCCTCCTGCGGGCGTTGACACCCAGGAAGACCTCGAGCGCGTCCGTCGCCTGCTGGGGGCCTGATGGAGGTCCTGTTTGTCTGCCTGGGCAATATCTGCCGCTCGCCCACCGCAGAAGGCGTACTGCGCCATAAGTTGCGCGAAGCCGGGTTGGTCGACCAGGTCGACGTGGCATCTGCGGGGACCGGTGAGTGGCATGTCGGCAACCCACCGGACCAGCGCAGTCAGCGTGCAGCGCTGCTGCGCGGTTATGACCTGTCGGCCCAGCGCGCCCAGCAGGTCTCTCGCGCTGACTTTGCACGTTACGACCTGATCCTGGCCATGGACCACAGCAACCTGCGCAACCTCAAAGCGCTGCAGCCAGTGCAGGGCAAGGCGGAGCTGGACTTGTTCCTGCGTCGCTACGACGCCGAGGTGGACGAGGTGCCAGACCCTTATTACGAAGGTGAACAAGGCTTTGAACGGGTCCTGGACCTGATCGAGCGAGCCTGTGACTTATTGGTGATCGAATTGAAGGGGCGGTTATGACCTTGCACGTGCTTACGCAGGTGTCGCTCAAGCCATTCAACAGCTTTGGCATCGATGTGCGCGCCCAATTGTTCGCCGAGGCCCATAGCGACGACGATGTCCGTGAAGCGCTGGCCTGCGCTGCTGTGCATGCGTTACCGCTGCTGGTGATCGGCGGGGGCAGCAATTTGCTGCTGACCCAGGACATCCCGGCCTTGGTATTGCGCATGGCAACCCAGGGCATTCGCGTGCTGCACGATGATGGCCTGCACGTTGTGGTTGAGGCCGAAGCGGGCGAAGCCTGGCACCCGTTTGTGCTGTGGACCCTCGAACACGGCTTTTGCGGCCTGGAAAACCTCAGCCTGATCCCCGGCACCGTCGGTGCGGCACCGATGCAGAACATCGGCGCCTACGGCGTGGAGATCAAGGATGTGTTTGCCGGCCTCACGGCCCTGGATCGCCAGACCGGCGAACTGCGGGATTTCAGCCTGCAAGAATGCCAGTTCGCCTACCGCGACAGCCTGTTCAAGCATGAAACCGGGCGCTGGCTGATTCTACGGGTGCGTTTTGCCCTCAGCCGCGCCAGCCACCTGAAACTTGACTACGGTCCGGTGCAGCAGCACCTGGCCGGGCAGGGGATCACCGAGGCAACCCCGAGCGACGTCAGTCGGGCGATTTGCAGCATTCGTCGGGAAAAACTGCCGGATCCGGCGGAGCTGGGCAATGCGGGTAGTTTCTTCAAGAACCCATTGGTTTCCCAGGCGCTGGCCGAAGAGCTACGGGGCCTTTACCCGGACCTGGTGGCCTACCCCCAGGCGGACGGGCAGATGAAGCTCGCCGCCGGTTGGCTGATCGATAAGGCTGGCTGGAAGGGCTTTCGGGATGGCGACGCAGGTGTACATAAAATGCAGGCGTTGGTGCTGGTCAACTATGGCGGCGCCACAGGGCACGATATAGCGAACCTGGCGCTGCGTATCCAGCGCGATATCGCCGAACGCTTTAACGTCGAGCTGGAAATGGAGCCGAACCAGTACTGAGCATCCACGCCAAGCGCTGGAAACAAAAATGCCCCGCATCTTTCGATACGGGGCATTTTTTATTGCGGGATGAATCAGTCGTCGCGGCTCATGATGCCGAAGATCTGCAACAGGCTGATAAACAGGTTGTAGATCGACACATACAGGCTGATGGTCGCCATGATGTAGTTGCGTTCACCGCCGTGGATGATGGCGCTGGTCTGGAACAGGATGCACACCGACGAGAACAGCACGAACCCTGCGCTGATTGCCAGTTGCAGGCCACTGATCTGGAAGAACATGCCCGCGACCACCGCGCCCAGCAACACGAAGAAGCCAGCGGTGATGAAGCCACCCAGGAAGCTCATGTCCTTGCGGGTAATCAGCACGTAGGCCGACAGACCACCAAATACCAGGGCGGTCATGGCAAACGCCGAGCTGACCACTTCCGCACCGCCGGCCATGCCCAGGTAACGGTTAAGGATCGGGCCGAGGATAAAGCCCATGAAACCGGTCAACGCAAAGGCCGACACCAGGCCCCAGGCCGAGTCACGCAGCTTGTTGGTCAGGAAGAACAGGCCATAGAAACCGATCAACACGACAAAGATATTCGGATAGCCAACACGCATCTGCTGGGCCACGAACGCCATTACGCCGCTGAATGCGAGGGTAAGGGCGAGCAAGCCGTACGTGTTGCGCAAGACGCGGCTGACTTCAAGCTGCTCAGCCTGCGCGTTACCATTCACTGCGTAATTCTGTTCGCGCATGGCGACACTCCTTCAGTTTTGAAACGTTCAGTCGCAAAGATCATAACAGACGCTCTGTAACAAGCGATGGCGAGAGTTTGACAGTGTGTTTCATTCGGGTATTATGGCGCCCGCTGAGACGGGATGGGCTACTATAATCCTGTGACGCACAAGGGAAATTGGCAGAGTGGTTGAATGCACCGGTCTTGAAAACCGGCGGACGTTAATAGCGTCTCCAGGGTTCTTATCTAAGGCTATCTCCAGTTGCACCTTGCAGTACCGCTTCATCGCGTCATCGGAATACACGGGAAATTGGCAGAGTGGTTGAATGCACCGGTCTTGAAAACCGGCGAACGTTAATAGCGTTCCCAGGGTTCGAATCCCTGGTTTCCCGCCGCGAACTCAACAAAATCAAGGGCTTAGGTTAATCCTAGGCCCTTTTTTTATGCCTTTTTGCACCGATCTCTCGTAGGGAGCTTCTCTCCCTTGCGACACCTTCATAAAGGCGCAACAAACTAGATGCGCCTTATGACGCGTGATCCGTTCTCAGAGAGAAGGATCCTGGCAATTGCAGCTTGCCTACGTCTCTCTGATATCCGCTCCCCCTACATTCCTTGCTCACGACGGTGACGGGTGGCGCCTCCGATATGCGTGCGCATCCTCATCCTCATCCTAAGCCTTAGGTATTCATAAAAACTGCTCAGTCAGCGGATGTCTGAGATATCTCATCGGGCATTCGCAGGCTGATCGTTTATAGGTGGGTGCACAACAATGTGCGAACGTCATACCTCACCTGGGCGGGAAGGTCTGTGCTACGAATCCTCCGAGTCTATAGCTCCCCCTTGGCCATCATGGTCGATTGCTGGCTTGCATTACTCAATTAGCCATAAAGCACCCCTCGATCTTCTTCAGCGTCTCGGTGTTCTGGTCGTCTCCACGCCTCGCCCCGCGTTCAACTGTAAAGCTCTCGCGCCTGGGGGAATGCTCTTAAGGTCGTGAGTGTCAGGTGAAGGTAGTGATGTCCGACGGTCTCAAGCCTTTCGAGCTCTTTCAACGGTGGGAGAGCACGCGGGGACGCAATCATTCATCAGGTTATATCTTTAATTGGCGCTGTCACCGCGTGGTAGCTCCTTGGCCGCCATTCTGGGGCGACTGCTTTGGGGTACAGCGGCGGAGGTCGATATCGGATATCAGGTACCAATGCGGCCGATCTAGAATCGGTATGCTACGAGCATACTCTAAGGTGCAATAAAGATTGTTGCACCTTGTTGATCAGCTGTTTTTTGTGTGGCAGGATGCGTGCCACTTTAGCGTCAGTAATCGTTGGAACTGCATAGATGGATTGGAAATCTGAAGAGAATGTATTTGCTTGAAACAGTTAGTGGACTTTATTAACTGTCAGTCAGGCCGATAAAAAACACGATGCTCGTTTGTATGTTCAGGATCTTTCGGCCCTGACTCAACGATTGATACCACCGTTAATTATCCGCCCTATCTCGAGGGGGGTGACACACTTATGGACGCCATCCAGCGAAAAAAACGCTGTCGATTGTTAGTGCCTGGTCTAAAGCTCAGAAAATACGTGATTAAACAGGATGGTATAGTGAATTCGAAATCAACTGAAAGGCTTCAGTTACATGTCGGCGTTTCAAACAAGGACATGATCATTTGAATGCGGTCGCCCCTTTACGTATGAACCATGTCGAGCTGTTTGAGACGACACGCAATGGAACTCTTACGTTCCGAATGATTTGCCCTGATCACACGATGACAGAGTTCTTCGATGAGTGGGCTTATCAGCTTGCTAGAGCTAAAGCGTTCAAAACCACACGCACATACTGCTACGCGGTGCGTGAAATGCTGAACTATATTCATCAAGTAAGTATTCAATGCGGTGGCCTTACTGCATTGCAGTTGCGAGAGGCATTAGATAGCTATGAGAGCTACTTGGTCAGCGGTATTTATAGCACATCATCCGTAGCCAAAGAGGCTGCGAGGGTGCTTGGTAGCAGAGAACTGGGTGGCGCTTCTATTGCAGTGCATTTTGCGGGTGTAAATAATTTTATTACCGCTAGTGAGGCGATGAGGGAAGCATTGCTGCAGATGCAGGACAGCGGGTACATCTCTGAAATGGCTATCTCGATGATGCCGCTCACTACAACCAGGTACATGGAGGCGCCTCGGAATGTCAGGGCTGCGATCAGGGCGAACAGCTGGATGGCGGGCTGCATCGCAGGGGGCGCAAAACGGATCAAACAGAAACACCTGAGCCCAGTATCTAAGCCTTCGACAGTGGCGCGCACTGATGAATTTGGAGGGGATGAAAAAACCTTTCCAATCGACAAGTGTAGGGATTTGATTGAAAGCGCTACGTGTCTGCGCGACAAGGTGCTGTGGAGCTTGCTAGGGAAACTCTGAAAAAAACTTTCTGATTTGGCAAAATACCGCGACCCCACCCACCGAGTTTCCCGATGAAGCA
>NZ_JBXAFK010000083.1:0-18150 GCF_058793055.1 Pseudomonas sp. MPR-R2A5 | reverse complement strand
GTCAACGATAACGCGTGTTCCCTGAATCAACGCGGCGCCTGTGAGTTTTTCGCGAGCAAGCTCGCTCCTACAAAAAAGCCTTTGGGCAAGCCCGCTCGCCACAGGTTACTTGTGCCCTTTCTGTTTTGTGAGGTTTTAAGCCAACTCAGCCCGTAGCTGGCGAGCCGCGGTGACCATATGAATCAACGCCGCTTCCGTCTCCGGCCAACCCCGTGTCTTCAACCCGCAATCCGGGTTCACCCACAAGCGTTCGGCCGGAATGCGCTGGGCCGCCTTGCGCAGCAGGTTGGCCATTTCCGAGGCATCCGGCACCCTTGGCGAGTGGATGTCGTAGACGCCCGGGCCGATGTCGTTGGGGTAGGCGAAGGCTTCGAACGCATGCAGCAGTTCCATGTCCGAGCGTGAGGTTTCGATGGTGATCACGTCGGCATCCATCGCCGCGATGGACTCGATCACATCGTTGAACTCGCTGTAGCACATATGGGTATGGATCTGGGTTTCATCGCGCACGCCCGAGGCGCACAGGCGGAACACTTCGGTGGCCCAGTCCAGGTAAGGCTGCCACTGCGAACGGCGCAACGGCAGGCCTTCACGGAACGCCGCTTCGTCAATCTGCACGATCTGGATGCCAGCGGCTTCCAAGTCCAGCACTTCATCACGAATCGCCAACGCCAGTTGCCGAGCCTGCACTTCGCGACTCACGTCCTCGCGCGGGAAGGACCACATCAGCATGGTCACCGGGCCAGTCAGCATGCCCTTCATCACCTTGTGGGTCAGGCCCTGGGCGTAGCGGATCCACTCCACCGTCATCGCCTTCGGACGGCTCAGGTCACCGAAGATCACCGCCGGTTTTACGCAGCGCGAACCGTAGCTCTGGACCCAGCCGAAGCGTGTGAACACGTAGCCGTCCAGTTGCTCGGCGAAGTACTCGACCATGTCGTTACGCTCGGCTTCACCGTGTACCAGCACGTCCAGGCCGAGGTTTTCCTGGACCTCGACGGCATGCTTGATCTCGCTGTGCATCGCTTCGACGTATTCGGCTTCGCTCAGCTTGCCTTGCTTGTAGGACTGGCGCGCCAGGCGGATCGACGCGGTTTGCGGGAACGAACCGATGGTGGTGGTGGGGAACAGCGGCAGGTTGAGGCGCGCACGCTGCTTGTCGATACGCTGGGCAAACGGCGACTGACGTTGGCTGTCCTGGGCGGTGATCGCTGCCACGCGAGCTTGCACGGCGGGCTTGTGAATACGCCGCGAGGTCGCTCGGGCAGCCTGTACGGCGCGGCTTTGCGCCAGGGCGGCGAGCACATCGGGGGCTTCGGGTTCGTTCACCGCGCGGGCCAGTACCGCGACTTCGGCACACTTCTGCACGGCGAACGCCAGCCAGCTTTTCAACTCGACATCCAATTGGTCTTCGCGGCCCACGTCCACGGGGCTGTGCAACAGCGAACAGGACGGCGCCACCCACAGGCGATCGCCGAGTTTTTCATGGGCATGCTGCAAGGTCGCCAGGGCTTTCTCCAGGTCGCAGCGCCAGACATTGCGGCCATTGACCACCCCCAGGGACAACACCTTATAGGCCGGCAGGCGATCGAGGATGGTCGGGTACTGGTCCGGCGCACGTACCAGGTCGATATGTAAACCGTCGACCGGCAGGCTAGCCGCCAGGCCAAGGTTCTCTTCCAGGCCGCCGAAATAGGTGGCCACCAGCTTTTTCAGCGGGTCGCGCTGGATCAGGTTATAGGCGCGCTCAAATGCGTTTTTCCAGGCCTGTGGCAGGTCGAGGACCAGGATCGGCTCATCGATCTGCACCCACTCCACGCCCAACTCCGCCAGGCGCTGGAAGATCTGGCCGTACAACGGCAGCAGGCGCTCGAGCAGGTCGAGCTTGTCGAAGTCACCGCCCTTGGCCTTGCCCAGCCACAGGTAAGTCAACGGGCCGATCACCACCGGCTTGACCGTATGCCCCAGCTCACGGGCTTCCTGCACTTCCTCGAACAGCTGGTCCCAGCCGAGGTGGAACTGCTGGTCAACGCTGAACTCGGGTACCAGGTAGTGGTAATTGGTGTCGAACCACTTGGTCATTTCCTCGGCGTGCGCACCGCCACAACAGCTGTCGCTGACGCCACGGGCCATGCCGAACAGGGTGTGCAGGGTGGCCTGGCCATCGGCGGGACGGAAACGCTCGGGGATCACGCCGAACATCAGCGAGTGGGTCAGCACCTGGTCGTACCAGGCAAAATCGCCGACAGACAACAGGTCAATACCGGCCTGCTGTTGCAACGCCCAATGGGTCTTGCGCAGCTCACGGCCGACAGCCCGCAGGCCAGCTTCGTCGAGTTCGCCCTTCCAGAACGCTTCCTGCGCTTTTTTCAGTTCACGATCGCGTCCAATGCGCGGAAATCCGAGGGAATGAGCGACTGCCATGACTTACAACTCCACTGTAGGTATTAATGGCAGGCATTGTCGGTAGACGGAGATAGTGAAACAAACTCATTTTATTCCTGATGATCACAAGATTCACTCATGTTAATGCGGCCATGCCACACTCGTGGCGCCGGGCAGCCTGAACATGCCCCCTTGTAGGAGCGAGCTTGCTCGCGAAGAACGCCAACGATCACGCGGGCTGCGTGACGGTCCGCGGCGCACTTAGGTTTTTCGCGCGCAAGCTCGCTCCTACAGGGGGGATCCGCTCGGCCGGTTACATCAACGGAATCGAGTAATTCACAAACACCCGGTTCTGATCCTGGTCCCGCGCGACCTCGCTGCGCGACACGCCGTTGCGCCAGCCGAACCCGACGTTCTTGAAGGTGCCGCCCTGCACCACGTAGTCCAGGCCGATATCCCGTTCCCACTCGCTGGCGTTATTGCCGCTGGCGGTGAGGATATGGTCACCTTTCAAATACATCATCGACGCCTTCAAACCCGGCACGCCCAGCGCTGTAAAGTCATAGGCATACTGGGCGAAGGCGGTGCGTTCGCCGGCCTGGATAAAGGTCTGCACCGTACGGTCGGTGTAGAGGTACAGGCTCGAACCGCCCTCCCCTTTGTTCGCCAGGCCGCCTTGGTTGAGTTGGGCAAAGTTGCTGTCATCGGACACTTGCTGGTAACCCGCGGTAATCGCATGCGGCCCCAGGGAGTAAATGAAGGCTGCACTCCAGGTGTTGTTGTCGATTTCACCGCTGCCGTTTTTGGTATAGCCGCTGAACTTGTAGCCTTCGACACGCCCCGCGGCGCTGCTGTTTTTGCCGTCCGAGGTGGTCTTGAAGTAACGCAGGTCGGTTTTCAATGAGCCGTAGTCACCCAACGGCAACACGTGGATCAACCCGGCGAAGTGTTGCTGGTAATAGTCTTCGAGGTTGGCGTAGTAGTACTGGACCATCAGGTCCTTGGTCAGTTGGTAGTCCGCACCGGCGTAGGTGAATTTATTGCTTTCGCGGGTGCCGCCGGCTGCTGCCAGGCCACTGCTGTCGCTGGAGCCGCGCCCCGTGGCGTGCTGGAGCTGGCCGCCGATCAAGGTCAGGTTGTCGATGTCTTTGCTGGTCACCTGGCCGCCTTCGAACGATTGCGGTAAGAGGCGGCCGTCGTTGCTCACCAGGATCGGCAGGGTCGGGCGCAGGTAGCCGTAACGCGCTTCGGTCTTGGCGAAACGCGCCTTCGCGGTGGCACCGCCACGGGCCCAATTGTCGGCGGCCTTGCCGTCATCGTTGGGGATCATCGAACTGCCCACATGGCGACCGGCGCCGCTGTCGAGGGTCACGCCGAGCATGCCGATGGCGTCCAGGCCAAAGCCGACGGTGCCGTCGGTGAAGCCCGACTGATAATTGAGGATGAAGGCCTGGCCCCACTCTTCGGTCTTCGACGGTGCCGCCGTGCCGTCGCGGTTGTCGTTGTTGAAGTAGAAGTTACGCATACTCAAGTTGGCTTGGCTGTCGCTCAAAAAGTCAGCAGACGCCAAGGGGCTCAGGGCAATACCCAGGCCACCGGTCAATACACTCAATACATTCAACGTGGCTTTCATCAGGACGAACTCCGGCGCGGAATCCAAGTTCCGGGCGCAAAAAATGGGCAGCAGGATGCCGTCGGCCAAACGTGACGTTGGCCGGGGCGTTAACGGTTATTCAGTTGCTTAGTGCTTAGTTAGTTACCTGGTTGAGTGAAGTGAAACCTCCGTAAACCTCAGTCAATCAATCCATGAGCGTCATAGAACGGATACGGCCCCGGGTAATCCCCGAACACGCCGTTGTGGCTGATCAAGCCGTGTTGCGCATCCCAGCGATGCAACAAATACCCCGCCGGTTCCAGGTTGAAATGCGCGGGCGCGGCGTCTTGCAGGTCCAGCACGATCTGATGGGAGGTGCCGGGACACACACAACTCAAGCTGCCGCCAAAGCGCCGCTGCATCGGCCGGTGCAGGTGCCCGCACAACAGGCGTTCCACTTGCGGGTGGCGCGCCACGACGCGCTCCAGCGCGGCGGCGTTGATAAAGGGTTCGCGGTCCATATGGCCGATGCCGCTGACAAACGGCGGATGGTGCAGGATCAGCAACGTCGGCGTGTCAGGACGTCGCGCCAGTTGCTCATCCAGCCACTGCAATTGGCTGTCCAGGAGCTGGCCGCCATGCCCACCGGGGATAGTCGAGTCCAGGCCGATGAGGCGCAGCGGATGCTTGTCCACCACCCAGTCCAACGGCTGCTCTGCCGACAAAGGCAAATAGGCATGATCGCGGAATGCGTCGAGCAACGGCCCGCGGGTGTCGTGGTTGCCCGGCACCAGGTAGCACGGCATGTGCAGGCGCGCGAGTTCAGGGTGCAGCACGGCGTATTCATCGGCGCGGCCGAAGTCCACCAGGTCACCGCTGACCACCACAATGTCGGGCCGTGGGTGGCTGGCGTTCAAATGGTCGACGGCACGGCGCAGTGCGCCCAAGGTATCGACAACCCCATAGGTCAGGCGCTGGCCGGCTTTAAGGTGCAGATCGCTGATCTGTGCAACAAGAAACGGACGCTTCAAAAGTCGACTCTCACGCATTCAGGGTAAACAACATGTGTGGCGCAACGGCCAAGGCAATCGGCGCGCCGACGACATGCAGCTGGTTGTCGCTGCTGTCCACCAGCAGCGGTTGCTGGCCACCCACATCCACCAGCAGGCGGCTCTGGGCGCCCTGGAAGAACTGCGCGAGCAGATGCCCGTGCAGGTGCCCTTCGCTCTCCATCACCCGTAGGTGTTCGGGGCGGCAGTACACCGTATTGGGCATGTCGGCGGCCCGCCACGGCAGCTCGCCGCCGCAGACTTTCAGGCCATGGGCGGTTCGCGAGGTGACGGCAAAGGCATTGAGGTTGCCGACAAAACCGGCGACGAACGCATTGGCCGGTTTCTGGTAGATCTCCCGTGGGCTGGCCAGTTGCGCGACACGGCCGTGCTCCATCACCAGGATACGATCGCCCAGGGCCATGGCTTCGCCCTGGTCGTGGGTGACAAATACCGAGGTGATACCAAGGCCGCGCAGCAGCTCATTCAGCTCGCTGCGCAGGCGCTCGCGCAACTGCGCATCCAGGGCCGCCAGCGGTTCATCCAGCAACAGCACTTTGGGGCGTGGTGCCAAGGCACGGGCCAAGGCCACGCGTTGACGCTGGCCACCGGACAATTCGTGGATACTGCGTTTGCCGTGATTTTGCAGGCCCACCAGCTCGAGCAATTCCTCGCAGCGCTTATTGCGCACCAGTGGCGACATGCCGCGAATCTTCAAGCCGTAGACGATATTCCCCGCCACATCCAAGTTGGGAAACAGCGCGTAATTCTGGAACACCATGCCCACATCGCGGCGCTCAATGGGCAGGCAGGTGACGTCCTGGTCGCCGAACAACACCTGGCCCACATCCGGGCGTTCCAGGCCGGCGATCAGGCGCAAGGTGGTGGTTTTGCCACAGCCCGACGGGCCGAGAATCGCCAGGGTTTCACCGCCTTCGACGGTCAGGTCCAGGTCATGCACCGCCACGGTGCCGTCGGCGAAAGCCTTACGGCAGCCCTTGAGACGAATAGTGATAGCAGTCATCGACGCTCTCCACGGGACAGACGCGCACTGATGGCCTGCAACGCAATCAACAGCGGCACGATCATCAGCAAAAAGATAAGGGTGTAGGCGCTGGCGATTTCCAGGCGCGCCGAAGCGTAGCTGTCGGCCAGGCCCACCGGCAGGGTCTTGGTCATCGGTGTATGGAGCATCCAGGTCAGGTTGAATTCACCCAGCGACAAGGTCACCACCATCAGCACGCCCGCCAGAATCCCTGCCCGGCAGTTGGGCACTACCACGCTGAAAAAGCGCTTGATCGGCCCGGCGCCGAGGCTGGCCGCGGCCTCTTCCAGCACCGGCAGTTGCTGGCGTTGCATCACCGCCATCACCGGGCGTACCAGGAACGGCAAGGTAAACAGCACATGGCCAACCAGGATGAACAGCCAGCTGCTACGAAAGCCGCCGAACTGGCCATAGGTCAGCAGCAAGGCCAGCGCACTGGCCAGGCCCGGCATGGCCACCGGCAGCACCATCAGTTCCTCGAAGGCGCGGCTGAAGCGGTTGTTCATGCGTACCAAGGCATAGGCCGCCGGTACGCCGATCACACACACGCACACTGCGCACGCCACGGCCAATTGCAGCGACAGCCATACGGTGGGCGAATAGGCCTGCCACACCTGGATCAACCAGTCGAAGGTCAGGCCGCTGGACAGGCCGACAAAGAAATTGCGCGTCAACCCGGCCAGCAATGACATCAGCACCGGCACCAACATGAAGGCGCACACCAGCAAAGTGAACAGCAGTTGAATCACAAACAGCGATGATCGCTTCACAGGACCGTCCCCGCGTTTTTCACCAGGCGTCGCGTCAGCAACAGGACCGCCCAGGTCACCGCACCGAGCACCACCGACAGCGCGGCGGCCACGGCGAAGTTGGCATAGTTGGTGAACACGTTGTAGATCGCCACCGGGGTGACATTCAGGCGTGTGCCCAAGGTGAACGCAGTGCCGAAGGCGCCCATGGAGGTGGCGAAACAGATCGCCCCACACGACGCCAGCGCCGGCGCCAGGCCCGGTACGATCACGTCGCACACCACGCGCCAGTGCCCGGCCCCCAGGGAATGTGCGGCTTCCTCCAGGCTGCGGTCGAGGCTTTCGCACGCCGCCATCACCGTGAGGATCACCCGCGGGATCGAAAAGTACAGATAGCCGACAAACAGCCCGGCCAGCGAGTAGGCAAAGATCCAGCGTTCACCGGCCAGTTGCAGGCCCAAAGAGGCCAGCAACCCCTGGCGCCCGGCCAACAGGATCACCAGGAAGCCCACCACCACGCCCGGAAACGCCAGTGGAAACGTCAACAACGCCACCAGCGCCGAGCGACCGAAAAAACGCTGGCGCGCCAGGAAGACGCCGCTGATGCCGCCAATCAACAACGCCACCAGTGTCACGAAAACAGCAAGCGCGCAGGTTTGCGCCAGGCTGCCCAAATACTGCGAACTGCTCAGTACCTGCCAATAACCACTGCCATGGCTGTCACGGCTCTCGGCGCCGAGCACCATCAAGTGCGCCAACGGCAACAGCCAGAACGCGAGCAGCACTGCAAAGGCCGGGGCCAGCGCCCAGGCTGCATGTTTTGCCGATGCGGCCACTTACTTGACCTCGTTCAGATAACGGGCGGCAAAGGCTTCCTGCACAGCGGCCATTTTTTGGTAATCCACCACACCGGCACGCGCATAGTCACTGTCAGGCAGGAACTGGGCGGCGACCTCGGCGGGCATCTTCATCGGCCGTACCGGGCGCAGGTAAGCCTTGGCCCAGAGTGCCTGGCCTTCGTCAGACAGCACGAAGTCGAGGACCTTTTCAGCGTTGGCGCGATGGGGCGCGTTGGCGACCAGGCTCATCACATAGGGCACGCTGATGCTGCCTTCCTGCGGGATCACGAAGGCGACGTTGGCCTTGTCCTTGTAGCGGGCGCGGTAGGCGTTGAAGTCGTAGTCCACCAGGATCGGCAACTCGCCGGACAGCACCCGCGCATAGGCAGTTTGCTTGGGCACGATGGGGGCGTTTTTCGCCAGTTTCTGGAAGTAGTCGATGGCCGGGGCGAAGTTATCCAGGTCGCCGCCCAGGGCGCGGTTGATCGCCACGGCGGATACATAGCCGACAAACGCGCTGGATGGATCGAGGTAACCGACCATGCCTTTGTATTGCGGCTTGAGCAGGTCTGCCCAGCTTTGCGGCACCGGCAGGCCGCCCAATGCATCGACGTTGACCATGATACCCAAGGTGCCGGAGTGGATCGCGAACCAGTGGCCGGCGGGGTCTTTCAGGCCGGCGGGAATCTGCTCCCAGCTCTTGGGCTTGTAGGTGTCGACCACTTCGGCCTTTTGCGCTTGCAGGCCGAAGGTCACGCCGTAATACACCACGTCGGCGACCGGCGCGGCCTTTTCGGCGACCAGTTGCGCCAGGGATTGGCCGGAGTTCTTGTTGTCCAGGGGCACTTGCACCCCGGTACTGGCGGCGATGGCCTTGAGTTGCGTGCCCCAGTCGGCCCAGTCCGGCGGGCAGTTGTAGCAAATCGCGGTATCGGCGGCCTGGGCCAGGCTGGCCACACCGCACAGCAGCACAGCTGCCAGGGTTTTACTGAATGCGCGCATCAAGAGTCTCCTCATGGGGTTGAGTGCTTTCGCCCGGCCGGACATGGCAAGGCAGGCAATGGGAAATCGGGGCATTGCCGGCGATCTGCGCCAGCAGTTGATCAATCACGGTGCTGGCCAGCAGTGCGATGGGCTGCACCACACTGCACAGGGTCGGGTGCATCTGGGTGCCGAGGGCAATGCCGTCGAACCCCATCACGGACAGTTGCTCGGGCACATTCCAGCCGTTGCGACGCAGTTCGGCGATCAGGCTGATCGCCAGGAAATCGTTGGAGCACACCAACGCAGTCGGCGCCTCGGGGCCGCGCAGGAACGGCTCGATCGCGGCGAACTCGGCCTGGGTGTGCGCCGGCATTTCGATCACTGCGCGGCTTTTGAGGGCGTATTCCTTCATCGCATCGCAATACCCGGCGTAGCGCAGGCGTGCGCGGTCGGACTGCAAGGCGGGGCCGGCGACCATGCTGATGCGTCGATGACCGGCCTCCAGCAGGTAGCGCGTGGCCAGGGCCATGCCCGCGCGGTTGTCCACCGATACGGCGCTGTAGTTAGGGTTGCTCGGTTGGTGATAGGCCAGCACGAACGGGGTTTTTTCGGTATTCAGGCTGCTGAGCACGCTGTTGCTTTCGGCATCGGTGACCGTCAGCACCAGGCCGTCGACGCGCTGGCGCAGCAACTCCTCCACCACAATGCATTCGCGCTCGCTGCTGTAGTCGGTGGTCGCCAGCACCAGGCTGTAGCCACGCAACCGCGCAGCACGTTCCATGGCCTGGAACTGTTCGGCGAACACCGGATTGAGCAGGTTGGGCACCACCACGCCGATCAACTGGGTGGTTTGCAGGCGCAGTTGGCGGCCCAGCAAGTTGGGCCGAAACCCCAACTCACGGGCGGCGGCGAACACTTGTTCACGGGTCGCCGGGCGCACCTGGTCAGGGGAGGCAAAGGTGCGGGCGGCGGTCGCGCGGGATACGCCAGCCAGCCGCGCAACGTCTTTCAGGTCAGTCATGTTCACTCGCTTGAGATCGATCTCATTGGCGAGGACAGTAACGGGGGAATGTGGCAGGAAGGTGGTGGGGAGATGACAGTTTGATGGCAGTGAAGCACAGTCACATAGGCCAACATGTGGGAGGGGCTTGCCCCCGATAGTGGTGGATCAATGAAGAATAGGCTGGCTGAAGCACCGCCATCGGGGGCAAGCCCCCTCCCACATTAGCGCGGTGTCCATGCATAGATAGTCATACTCAGTGGTTAGGATCGTAAAGCTGGCGCAGCGAAATCCGCCGGCTAACCTTTCGATTCGATCCAAGTGCGGGCACAATGCGTGTCCTTTTTTGGCAGGCACCGCCGCAGGCTCTCAAAAATGATCAAAACGCCGTACTACCTCATCGATAAACAGAAGCTTCTGGTCAACATGCAGAAGATCGCTTACGTGCGCGAGCAGTCCGGCGCCAAGGCCCTGCTGGCGCTCAAGTGCTTTGCCACCTGGTCGGTGTTCGACCTGATGCAGGAATACATGGACGGCACCACCTCGTCGTCGCTGTACGAGTTGAAGCTCGGTCGCCAGAAGTTCGAAGGTGAGGCACACGCCTACAGCGTGGCCTGGGCCGACGATGAAATCGAAGAGATGCTGGTCAACTGCGACAAGATCATCTTCAACTCCATCAGCCAGCTGCAACGTTTTGCCGAGCGCTCCGAGGGCAAGACCCGTGGCCTGCGCGTCAACCCGCAGGTGAGCAGCTCCGACTACCTGCTGGCCGACCCGGCGCGCCCGTTCAGCCGCCTGGGCGAATGGGACCCGGTGAAGATCGAAGGCGTGATCGAGCAGATCTCCGGCTTCATGTTCCACAACAACTGCGAGAACGGCGACTTCAACCTGTTCGACCAGATGCTGAACACCATCGAAGAACGCTTCGGCGCGCTGCTGCACAAGGTCAACTGGGTCAGCCTCGGCGGCGGCATCCACTTCACCGGTGAAGGCTATGCCATCGACGCCTTCTGCCAGCGCCTCAAGGCGTTCTCGCAGAAGTACGACGTGCAGGTCTACCTGGAGCCCGGCGAAGCCGCGATCACTAACAGCGCTTCGCTGGAAGTCACGGTGCTCGACACCCTCTACAACGGCAAGCACCTCGCCGTGGTCGACAGCTCCATCGAAGCCCACCTGCTGGACCTGCTGATCTACCGCCTCAACGCCAAGCTGGCGCCAAGCGCGGGTGAACACACCTACATGGTGTGCGGCAAATCCTGCCTGGCCGGGGACATCTTTGGCGAGTATCAATTCGATCGTCCGCTGGCCATCGGCGATCGGCTGTCGTTCATCGACACCGCGGGCTACACCATGGTCAAGAAAAACTGGTTCAACGGCCTGAAAATGCCGTCCATCGTAGTGAAACAACTCGACGGTACAGTCGAGGTGGTTCGTGAATTTGGTTACGACGACTACCTGTCCAGCCTTTCGTAAGCTGGCGGATAAAGGAGAGATAAAGCAATTGAAAAAGAACGTTCTTATCATTGGTGCAGGAGGTGTCGCCAAGGTGGTGGCCCACAAGTGCGCGCAGCACAACGACGAACTCGGTCGTATTGCTATCGCGTCGCGCAACATCTCCAAATGCCAGGCCATCATCGACAGCGTCAAGGCCAAGGGTAGCCTCAAGGTACCCGCCGATATCCAAGCCTTCGCGCTGAACGCCCTGGACGTGGAAGCGACCAAGGCCCTGATCCGCGAGACCGAATCGCAGATCGTCATCAACGTAGGTTCCGCGTTCCTCAACATGTCGGTACTGCGTGCCTGCATCGACACGGGCGTCGCGTACCTCGACACCGCCATCCACGAAGAGCCGGGCAAGGTCTGCGAGACCCCGCCGTGGTACGGCAACTACGAATGGAACCACCTGGAAGAGTGCAAACAGAAGAACATCACCGCCATCCTTGGCGTGGGCTTCGACCCGGGTGTCGTCAACGCGTACGCCGCGCTGGCGCAGCAACAGCATTTCGACCGCATTGATTCGATCGACATTCTCGACGTCAATGCCGGCTCCCATGGCAAATACTTCGCCACCAATTTCGATCCGGAAATCAACTTCCGCGAATTCACCGGACAGGTGTGGAGCTGGCAGAACAGCCAGTGGACCAGCAACACCATGTTCGAAGTCAAGCGCACCGACGACCTGCCGGTGGTCGGCTCGCAGAACCTCTACCTGACCGGCCACGATGAAGTGCACTCGCTGTCGAAAAACCTCGACGTGCCCAACGTGCGTTTCTGGATGAGCTTCGGCGAGCACTACATCAACGTATTCACCGTGCTGAACAACCTCGGCCTGCTTTCCGAAAAGCCGGTGAAAACCGCCGAAGGCCTGGAAGTGGTGCCGTTGAAAGTGGTCAAGGCCGTACTGCCCGACCCGTCCTCCCTCGCCCCCGGCTACACCGGCAAGACCTGCATCGGTGACCTGGTCAAAGGCACCAAGGATGGCCAGCCGCGCGAAGTGTTCATCTACAACGTGGCGGATCACGAAGAAGCCTTTGCCGAGACTGACAGCCAGGGCATTTCCTACACCGCCGGCGTTCCACCGGTGGCTGCCGCCCTGTTGGTTGCCCGCGGTGAGTGGGATGTAAAGCGCATGGCCAACGTTGAGGAATTGCCAGCTGAGCCATTCCTCAAGGCGCTGGACGTGATGGGCTTGCCGACGCGGATCAAGGACGAGCACGGTGATCGGGCCTGGGATGCGATTGCCTGATAGGCGATAGCAGACCGAACCAACATGTGGGAGGGGGCTTGCCCCGATAGCGGTAGATCAGTCACAGCTGTATTGACTGACACACTGTAATCGGGGCAAGCCCCCTCCCACATTGGGTTTCAGGGTGTCTGTTATTCCAGGTTCCGGGCTGAGTTGCTCAGTGCCCTTGAGCATTGCAACAGTGCCGGCGCCAATTGCTTCTCCGCATCCGCCCTGCTCCACCGACTGGTCGGCGCCACCACATGCACCGCTGCCACCGGGCGGCCATTCGCACCGAGCACTGGCGCGCCGATAGTCATGTCGCCCAGAAACAACTCCTGGCCATTCACTGCATAACCCTGCTCTCTCACCAGCTGCAACGAATCCAGAATCCTGTCGACCTCAGTCAATGTCTGGCTGGTGTGCGCAATGCGCTGGCTGTTCTCGATCAACGCCAACGCTTCCTCCTGCGGCAGCGCACTCAAATACGCCCGCCCCGATGCCGTGCAGTACATCGGCACCCGCGAGCCGATGGGCATATGCACCGGCACAAAGCCTGAACTGACGAAGCGCGCGATGTAGGTCATGTCGTAGCCCGCCGGCTCGGTGAGGCACGAGGTCTCGCCGGTCAAGCGCGTGAGTTCCGACAGAAACGGGTTGGCCACTTCGATCAGCGAATGCGCATCCAGATAACTGAAGCCCAACTCCAGCACCCGCGGGGTGAGTTGGTAATGCCGGGTGCGGGAGTGTTTCCGAAGGTAACCCAGGCTTTCGAGGGTAAACACCATGCGCTGGGCGGAGCTTTTGGTCATGCCGGCGGCGTCCGCCACCTCTGCAAGGCTCATGCTACGGCGCTGGGCGCTGAATGCCTTGAGCACCGACAGGCCTTTTTCCAGGGATTGGTTGTGCAAACTGTTGCGTTCTTCGGACATGGCGAACTCACGGGCGGGGTCAGTCAGACGTAGCGATATTTCTACCCTAAATTGCCAAAATAGACCATTAAAAATCGCATACCGATACGAACAGTTCATTTTTTCTATTTTCTATAGCGACATACGATTTTTATTCATCGAAATGGCATAGAGCTTGCGGTTTCATCCGTAGCCGCTAGCGCTACTGACAATCCGTTTTCCTTATGGAGTAACCCGATGAACAGTCTTTCGCCCTTGTTTCGCCGCATCGCCTTCGGTCTGTGCGCCACCCTATGCGTCGGCGTTGTGCACGCCGCCGGTGCGTCCTCGTACAAAGTCGGTGCAACGGCCAGCGGCTCGCCGTTTACCTTCCTCGATATCAAGAGCAACAGCATCCAGGGCGTGATGGTCGATGTGGCCGAGGCCGTGGGCAAGGCTGGCGGCTTTACCAGCCAGATCGAACAGACCAACTTCGCCGCGCTGATCCCCTCCCTCACGTCCGGCAAGCTCGACTTCATCTCCGCCGGCATGCTCAAGACCCAAGAGCGCACCAAGGTCGTCGACTTCAGCGCGCCGGTGTACGCCTACGGGGAAGGCCTGATCATCAGCGCCGAGGACAACGCCGCCTACCCGGACTTGATGCCACTCAAAGGCCAGGTGGTCGGCGTACAGGCCGGTACGATCTTCTATGACCAACTGAACAAGCTGGGCATCTTCAAGGAAATCCGCACCTATGACTCGATCGGCGAGATGGTCCGCGACCTGTCCCTGGGCCGTATCAAGGCAGCGGTCGGTGACCAGCCCGTGGTCGCGTACCAGATCCGCCAGAAGCTGTTCAAAGGGGTAAAACTGGCCCCTGACTACACGCCCGCCAACGTCGGCGAAGTGTGCCTGGTGGTGCGCAAGGGCGACACCGAAACCCTCGCGCGCCTTAACACCGCCATCGCCAGCATCAAGGCCGACGGCACTCTGGACAGCATCCTCAAGAAGTGGGGGCTTGATACCCAGGTGCGCCCATGAACCCGGCCGAATTCCTGCAGAACGCCCAGGACTTCCTGCCGATTTTGCTGCAGGGCGCCTGGGTAACGATCCAGATCACCGTACTGTCGTTCCTGCTCAGTAGCGCGATCGGCCTGGTGCTGGCGTTGCTCAAGTTGTCACCGATCCGCGTGCTGTCGTGGACCGCGAGCACCATCATCAATGTGATCCGTGGCCTGCCAATCATCGTGCAACTGTTCTACATCTACTTCGTGCTGCCGGACATGGGGGTGCACCTCACAGCGTTCTATGCTGGGGTGATCGGCATGGGCATCGCCTACTCGGCGTACCAGGCCGAGAACTTTCGCACCGGCATCATCGCCGTGGAACAGGGCCAGCGCGAAGCCGCCGAAGCGCTGGGCATGCGCTCAGCATTGATGATGCGCCGGGTGATCCTGCCCCAGGCGTTTCGCATCGCGCTGCCGCCCTACGGCAACACCCTGGTGATGATGCTCAAGGACTCGTCGCTGGTGTCGACCATCACCGTGGCCGAGATGACCCGCCAGGGCCAACTGATCGCCTCGTCGACCTTCCAGAACATGACCGTCTATACCCTGGTCGCCCTGCTCTACCTGCTGATGAGCCTGCCGCTGGTGTATGGCTTGCGTCGAATGGAACAGCACCTGGGCCGGAGGAAAAAAGCATGATCGAGATACGCCAACTGCAAAAACACTACGGCAGCCACCGCGTGCTGCACGGCGTGGACCTGGACGTGGCCAAGGGTGAAGTGGTGTGCCTGATCGGTCCGTCGGGCTCAGGCAAATCCACCCTGCTGCGCTGCATCAATGCGCTGGAAGCCTATGACGGCGGCCACATCAACGTGTTCGGCGAAACCGTGCAGCGCGCCAGTAAAACCGTTCACGCCCTGCGCAGCCGCATGGGCATGGTGTTCCAGCGCTTCAACCTGTTCCCCCATCGCACCGTGCTGGAAAACGTCATGGAAGGCCCGGTGTACGTCAAAGGCGAACCGCTCAAGCAGGCCCGCGAAGAAGCCCTGGTGCTGCTGGAAAAAGTCGGCCTGAGTGCCAAGGCCGACGCCTACCCGGAACAGCTCTCCGGCGGCCAGCAACAACGCGTGGCCATCGCCCGCGCCCTGGCGATGAAACCCGAAGCCATGCTGTTCGACGAACCCACCTCGGCCCTCGACCCGGAACTGGTGGGCGACGTGCTGGCGGTGATGCGCACCCTGGCCGATGAAGGCATGACCATGATTGTCGTCACTCACGAAATGGGCTTTGCACGGGAAGTGGCCGACCGCGTGTGCTTCCTGCATGGCGGCTACATCGTCGAAAGCGGCGCGGCCGAGCAAGTGCTGGGCAATCCGCAGCATCCACGTACCCAGGATTTCCTGCGGCGGGTGCTGCACCCCACTGGCGATACGCGGAGCCTGTCATGAAGTCATTGTGGTCGGCGACGGCGCCGTCGGTGATGCCGACGCCTGCGCTGAGTGAATCGGTGAAGGTGGATGTGGCGATTGTCGGTGCTGGCTATACCGGGCTGTCGACGGCGCTGCATCTGGCCGAGCGCGGGGTCAGCGTGTGTGTACTGGAAGCTAACGAACCGGGCTGGGGGGCGTCCGGGCGCAACGGTGGGCAGGTCAACCCGACGCTCAAATACGACCCGGAACAACTGGTGCGGATGCTCGGGCCGGAGCGCGCCGAACCATTGATCTCGACCGTCTCGAACTCGGCGGACCTGGTGTTCAACCTGATCGAAAAGCACGGAATTGATTGCGCACCGGTACGCAAAGGCTGGATGCAGGTGTCATACAGCAAAAAAGGCGTCGCCGGGCTGCACGCACGGGCGGATCAGTGGGCCAGCCGGGGTGTACCCGTGCAGCGCCTGAACGCGGCGGCAGTGGCTGCGCGCATGGGCAGCGAGGCATTTGCCGGTGGCTGGCTGGACGGTCGCGCCGGGGCGCTTCAGCCGTTGGCGTATGCCCGTGGGCTGGTGGGCGCGGCGTCGGCGGCGGGTGTGCGCATTCATGGTCACAGCGCAGTGACGGCATTGCAGCGCCAGGGTGCTGGCTGGCACTTGCAAACCGCTGGTGGTGCGCAAGTGAGCGCCGACCAAGTGGTGCTGGCGACCAATGGCTACAGTGGCAACCTGTGGCCGGGCATGGCGCAGAGCATCCTGGCAGCGAACAGTTTTATCGTCGCCACCAAGCCGCTGAGCGGGCCCGCGGCCGAGAGTATCCTGCCGGGGCAGGAAACCGTGTCCACGGCGCAGCGCTTGCTGTTGTACTTTCGTAAAGACAGTCACGGCCGCTTACTGATGGGCGGGCGCGGGCTGTTCAACGATCCCTCCTCGCCTGCGGATTTCGCGCATCTGGAACGATCATTGGCGTTGCTGTTTCCGCAGTTGGGGCCGTTGGAATTCGAGTATCGCTGGGCCGGGCGAATCGCGATCACCCGGGATTTCATGCCCCACGTACACGAGCCTGCGCCGGGACTGACGTTGGCGCTGGGCTGCAACGGGCGGGGGATTGCGCTGTGTACCAGCCTGGGCCAGCAATTGGCGGGACGGTTATGTGACAGCAAGGCGGAGTTTACCTACCCGGTGACGCCGTTGCAGCGCTTGCCGATGCATGGGTTGCAGCGGTTTTACATTGGTGCGGGGGTGGCTTGGTACAGCTTGTTGGATCGGCTCCATATCAGCTGAATCCTGCTGTCCGCAACGCCGAGAACTGTCAACTCTCACAGCTTACCGTGCACGCAAAACCCGCTAGGCTTAGCCATGGAGTGGCTGACCTGCGGGTTTGCTGTCCATTCATCCTGTGGGAAAGGCACGCTCATGAACCTCGACAACAACCGCACCGCCCGTGCCATCGGATTGGTGTACAGCGCCTGCTGTTACGTGGTGTTCCTGATCACGTGCTTATATTTGATCGGCTTCGTCGGCAACGTGGCAGTGCCCAAGAACATCAACGATGGCCCCCTCGTCGCGTGGCCCGTCGCTGCGCTGATCAACTGCGCACTGATCCTGCTATTCGGCGTCCAGCACACGGTCATGGCACGTACAGGCTTCAAACAATGGCTGGCGGCAATCATCCCGACGTCGGTGGAGCGCTCCACGTATGTACTGCTCAGCAGCCTGGTGCTTGTGCTGATGTTCTGGCTGTGGCAACCGATGACGTTCACCGTTTGGAAGGTTGAAACGACGTGGGCCAAGGCCCTGTTGATTGGCCTGTTCTGGCTGGGCTGGGGCATCGCTTTACTGGCAACCTTTTTGATCGACCACTTCGAACTGTTCGGGCTCAAGCAGGTCATCGACCGTTGGCGCAACCCCACACCGCAGGCGCCAGTATTCAGGACGCCGCTGCTTTACAAGATCGTGCGCCACCCGCTATATCTCGGTTTTCTGATCGCCTTTTGGGCAACGCCGTACATGACGTCTGGGCACCTGCTATTCGCGATAGGGATGACGGTTTATGTCTTCATTGGCGCCAGCTTTGAAGAGAAGGACCTGGTGAGGTTGTTTGGTGAGCGGTATCGCCGGTATCAGCAGGACGTGAGCATGATTTTGCCGTGGTCAAAGACACGCAAAAAAGACCCTGAATAGCCCTTTGTGGCGAGCGGGCTTGCCCCGCGTTGGGCTGCGCAGCAGCCCCAACACACAGCCCCGGAGCTGCCTGGCACACTGATCGACCGACACGGGCGATATGGCGTTCATAGGCCATACAGACATCCATCTGAGAAAAGGGAAAAATCCTGGGCTGCGACGGCAGCGTAGCATTCGCGTTCTGGGTTTGCTCTTCTAGGGAAACTCTGAAAAAAACTTTCTGATTTGGCAAAATACCGCGACCCCACCCACCGAGTTTCCCGATGAAGC
>NZ_JBXAFK010000082.1:0-20029 GCF_058793055.1 Pseudomonas sp. MPR-R2A5 | reverse complement strand
GTTTTTCGCGAGCAAGCTCGCTCCTACAAAAAAGCCTTAACTGAACGGCATTAGGGCAAGCCCGCTCGCCACAACAAACCTGCTCGCCACAACAGCCCCTCCCACAGTTTCAAGCGATAACCATCCCCTCCCCCGACAGCCCGACTACCCCAACCAACGTCACCGAATCGGCGCCAAAACTGATCACCGTATCCGCGCCTACCACCTTGGCGTGATCACGATAATCCGCACTGCCCTGCACATCCGTGAACACCAGCTTGTCGGTGGCTTGATAGCCGATAATCCGGTCCTGGCCGAAATGCCCGCTGAACAGGAAAGTGTTGTGGCCGCTGCTGTCGCGGATCGTGTCATTGCCCTTGCCGCCCTCGATAAAGTCCGCGCCCTTGCCGCCCTGGATCAGGTCATCGCCGTCGCTGCCAATAATGAATGTGTTGCCCTTGTGCGCCTCGGCATTGCGGTTAAGGTCCTGCACCCAGGTGTTGGCCCGCGCCGGGTCGGACAGGTTGGCGACGATGATCGTCGAGTCGCGGCTCATCTGTGCATAGAAACCCGATTCCACGATGCGCGTCATCCCATCGCCATACCCCGTGGGCAAATGCGAGATCCAAGTCGGCAGGTTGGTGATGGAAAACGGCAGCACATTCCATAGCGTCGAGGCGTAGTGGTCGTTGAAGCTGACGATATTGTCGGTGGTCGATTCATGGGGTTGGTCATGCACGCCCAACGACGACCAATTGAAGGAGGAGCCGTCCAGTGCACGGAATACCGGGTCGTTTTCATAACCGATATTGAGCACCTTGTCGCCGGCGCTCTGGGTCGGCGAGGCGTAGGCCACGTAGTTGGCGTCCTGGTAGAAACCCGCCCATTTGCCGCTGCTCAAGTCGGCCATGCTGTTGACCGCCAGGCCGCCCAGGCTGTGGCCGCTGACCACCACGTCGTGGCCGCTGAGGCCGTGGGCGCTGGCATAGTCGGCGACGTTCTTGAGCAGGCCGCCAAAGGCTTCGCCGGCATAGTTCTTCGCGTAATCCTTGGGGCCCAGAGCGGCGAGCAGATCGCTGACCAGATCCCCTATGGAGTCGCTGATCAACGTTTCCCGAGGGCCTGAAGTACCGCGAAAACCGATACCGATTTCCAGCAACTTGCCGGCGTCATCGTACTTGCCCAGTACCTCGACCTGGGCCGTGGTGTAGCCGGCCTTTTCGCCGAAGAACGTGCCTCGGGCGTCGACCTTGCCGGTATAGCCCAGGGCGCTCGCGCTGATGGGTGTCCAACCGGCCTGTTGCACAGCGTCCAGGGCGGCTTTTTCCGCGTCCGGGTTCCAGGGAATGCCGGGAATCACGCCCTGGGAATCCGTACTGCCCAGCAGAGCACCGACCAGCGTGGCCGGCAAGCCGAGCCCCAGGCCGTTGTGCTGGTAGCCCACGGCAAAGCCGTTATCCAGGTTGTGGTAGGTATACAGCGTGATCGCCATGGCATCGGCGAACAACGCTTTGGAGCCTTCGGCCCCGAGGTTTTTATAGTCAAACACGCCCATGGTCTTGCCTCTCTGTTGTTGGAATTGTCGAGAAAGTCAATTACTGCGGTGCCGGCCCGAACGCCTCATCCACCTTGGCCAGGTCGGTGTCGCGCAGGTTGCCGGCGTAGTAATGCAATTTGGTCCAGGCCATCAGGTAGTCATAACGCGCCTGGGCCAAGTCGCGCCGCGTGCTGTAGAGCTGTTGCTCAGCGTTCAACGCATCGAGGTTGACCCGCTCGCCACCGAGGATGCTTTGCCGGGTCGACACCACCAGCGCTTGCGCCGAGGTCAGGGCCTTTTGGTAAGCGCGCAGTTTGCTGACACCGGACAGGCAGGCACTGAACTGCCGACGCAGCTCGATCAGGGTTTCGCGGGTCTTGCCTTCCAGTTCGTACTCGGCCTGCTCCATGGCGCGGCTGGCCTGGCGGGTGGACGCCGAAATACCGCCACCGGCATACAACGGCAGGCTGACTTCGACGCCGATGGTGTTGGTGTCGTAGCGCTGGTTGTAGGTGTTGCCGCTGTCGGACTCCTGCTGGCGCGAGCTGGCATACGCCATGACCTTCGGCAAATGCCCGGCGCGGTTGCGCTCCACTTCGTAACGCGCCACTTCCAGGGCCTGGCGCTGGGACGCGAGTGTGGGGTTGTTGCTCACCGCCAGTTCATGCCAGCTGTCGTAGTTGGCCGGCGTCAGCGTGAAGGCGGCGAAGCTTGGGTTCAGGGGCGCCAAATCGGCGATATTGACGCTCTGTACGCCGATCAAGGCGCCCAGCTCTCTCAACGAGGCGTCCTGCTCATCCAGCGCCTGGATTTCTTCAGCGGTGGCCAGTTCATAGCGCGACTCGGCTTCGAGGATATCGGTCCGCGTGCCTTCGCCTTGCTGGAACAGGTGCCGGTTCTGCTGGAACTGCTGCTCGAAGGCTTTTTTCTTGGCGCGGGCGATATCGATCTGGTCCTGGGCAAACAGTGCCTGGGTGTAATAACTCAGCACCCGCACCAGCAGCGCCTGGCTCTTGTCGCGAAAACTCTCATCGGCAAACAACGCTTGGGCCACGCCCTTGCGGTAGTTGGCGTAAGCCTCGTAGTCGAACAACGGCTGTTGCAGGCTGAACGTGGAGCCGTAGCTGTTGTAGTTGCGGTCATCGTGATAATTGCCGCCACGCCCATCGGGCAAGGTGGCCTGGGAGTTGTTGCGGCCCTTGTTGTAGGTGTACGACAGCTTGGGCAGCAGGCCGGCGCGACCGATGGTGCGGTTTTCCAGCCCGGCATCGCGCTCCTTGATGGCGCCGAGAAACACCGGATCGTTGCGCAGCGCCTGTTCATACACATCGAACGGGCCCATGGCGGCCTGGGCATTGGCGCAGGCCAGCAGCAAGGTGATGAACACTGGCTTCATGCTCATTCCTCGGTCAACGCTGAGCCGGCACGATCGAGCAACGGCTTGAACAGGTAATTGAGCAACGAGCGTTCGCCGGTGCGCACGAACATCTCGGCAGGCATGCCCGGTTTGATCACCAGGCCGTGGAGTTTCTCCAGGGCCGCCTCGCTGACGGCTGTGCGCAGCACGTAATACGGGGCGCCGGTTTTTTCGTCGAGCATCTGGTCGGCGGAAATCAGGCTCACTTCCCCCGGCACGCGGGGGGTGCGGCTCTGGTTGAAGGCGGTGAACAGGATATCGACCGGCAAGTGGGTGCCGACCTTGTCCACCAGGTGCACCGGCAAATGCCCTTCGACTTCCAGGCGCGTGCCCTGGGGCACGATTTCCAGCAGGGTTTCACCGGCACGCACCACGGCGCCCTCGGTGTGCACGCTGAGGTTGACCGCGATGCCGTCGGCCGGTGCGTTGATCTCGCTGTGTTGCAGATCGAAGCCGGCGGAGGTGAGTTGCTGCTCCAGGGTCAGGCTGCGCAACTGTGCGTCGGCCAGTTGGCTGCGGACTTCCTTCTGGTATTCCTCGCTGTGCTGCTGCAGCTTAAGGCGCGATTCAAGGATGCCCTGCTCCACCCGGCCGCTTTCGCCGGTGTTCTGCGCCAGGTCCTGTTGCACCTGGGACAACTGGCGCTGGTACTCCATCAAGCGGTTGCGCGGGATATAACCGTTGTCGGCCAAGGGTTGCAGGTTGCTCAGTTGGTCGCGCAGGGACTGGGCCTGGGCGGTCAGGTCGCTGCGCGCACGGCGCATGCCGTTCAGTTGCGCGCTGGCACCCTCGATATTCGCGCGAATACCCGCCTGTTCACGGGCAAAGGCTTCGCGGCGGCTGCTGAACAATTGGCGCTGGCCTTCGAGGACCAGCGCCAGTGCCGGGTCGGGGCTGTTGCTCAGCTCAGCGGGAAAGGTGATGGCCGATTGATTGTCGCGTTCACTCTGCCACCGCGCGACGCTGGCCCAGGCCATGCGGTACTGGGCTTGCAGGGACTGCACGTCGGCCTGGTGCTGGGTCTGGTCGAGACGGAACAGCGGCTGGCCTTGCTTCACCCACTGCCCTTCCTGCACCAGAATCCGACTGACCACGCCGGGGCTGAAGGTTTGCACCGCCTTGCGTTTGCCCGACACCACCACCGTGCCCTGCACCGGGATGCCCTGGTCCAGGGGCGCCAGGCTGGCCCAGAGGAAAAAGCCACCGGCACCGACCACGCTCAGCAGCCAGCCCATGCGCGCGAAGAACCGGGCGTCGCGTTGTTCATGAATCATGCTGACATCCTTACTGCTTGACGCAAAACCTGTAGGCGCGAGCTTGCTCGCGAAAAACTCACCGTTACCGCGTGTATCCAATCAGGGCGCGTCATCGTTAACGCCCTTCGCGAGCAAGCTCGCTCCTACCTTGGGGCGGGTGCTCCCTGTGGCCGGACAACGCCCGCAGTACTTCCTGGCTTGGCCCGAATGCCTGCAAACGCCCTTCGTTAAGCACCAGCAACTTGTCAGCCTGGGCCAGCGCCGAGGACCGATGGGTGACCAGGATCACACTGCTGCCCTGGGCCTTCATCTGCACAATGGCGCTGGCCAGGGCGGCTTCGCCGACGGTGTCGAGGTTGGAGTTGGGTTCATCGAGCACAATCAGGCGCGGCTCGCCATACAGTGCACGGGCCAGGGCCACCCGTTGTTTCTGGCCACCGGACAGGCCGCCGCCGTTGTCGCCCAGGACCGTGTCATACCCGTGGGGCAAGCGCAGGATCAATTCATGCACACCGGCTTGTTGCGCAGCCTTCACCACACGCTCGGGGTCGGCATCGCGAAAGCGCGCGATGTTGTCGGCAATGCTGCCGCTGAATAGCTCAATGTCCTGGGGCAAATAGCCGATATGCGGGCCCAGGTCGCCGCGGTCCCAGCGATGGATATCCGCGCCATCCAGGCGCACCGTACCGGCCAGGGTCGGCCATACGCCCACCAGCACGCGGGCCAGGGTCGACTTGCCAGAGCCCGAGGCGCCGAGCACCCCCAGCACGTCACCGGCGCCCAGGTTGAAACTGACCTGATGCAGGGTGGCGATGCGTCGCCCTGGCGGGCCAGCACTGACCTGCTCAAAACTCAACTGGCCCTTGGGTGCGGGCAACGCCATGCGCTCGACTTCAGGCGGGAACTCGCGCAGCAATTCATCCAGGCGCTGATAGGCCAGCTTGGCCGAACTCCATTGCTTCCACACCGCAATCAGCTGGTCGATGGGGCTGAGCACGCGGCCCATCAGGATAGAACCGGCGATCATCATCCCGGCGGTCATGTCCCCGCGGATCACCAGCAGCGCACCCAGGCCCAGCACCAGGGATTGCAGGCACAGGCGCAGGGATTTGCTCACTGAGGTGACCACCGAGCCGGTGTCACTGGCCTGGTTCTGCAAGCCGAGGAACTGCGAGTGCACGGCAAACCAGCGCTGGCGCAGGGCACCGAGCATGCCCATGGCCTGGATGGTCTCGGCGTTGTGTAAGTGGCTGGTGGCCAGTTGGGTGGATTGCTGGGAGAAACCACTGGCCTCCCCCAGCGGCTTTTTGGTCAGGTATTCGTTAAGGCACGCTAATGCAATCAGCAACACTGCGCCGGCCGTCGCCAAGACGCCCAACCACACGTTGAATAGGAAGATCACAAACAGGTAGATGGGAAACCACGGCGCATCGAAAAAAGCGAACAGCGCCGGCCCGGTAATGAATTGGCGGATATGGGTCAGGTCGCCCAGGGCTTGCCCGGCATGCCCTTGGCCACGTTGCAGGTTGCGTTCGAACGCGGCTTTATAAACGCGTAAGTTAAAACGTCGCTCCAACTGGCTGCCGATGCGGATCACGATAAAACTGCGGATGACTTCCAGTGTGCCAATAAACGCAAAGAACCCCACGACCATCAGCGTCAACATCACCAGGGTCGTTTCATTCTGGGAAGACAACACGCGGTCATACACTTGCAGCATATAAATGGACGGCACCAGCATCAGCAGGTTAATCAAGGCGGTAAAACAACCCACGCTGATCAAAATGCTCTTGTATTCACCCAGCGCCTTGAATAAGGGTGCAACGCCTTGGGGTTTGGCCATATCTCTTGCTCTTCCCTGAATCAAATTACGCGCATAAGTTGCCCGAGCCCCTGGTCGGGGCCAGTCAACTAATAACATCGAGTGATCGCGTTATAACCAATAACTAAGGGGCGCGTTGCAATACCACTTCCGTTCCGGATGGCGTACGGCCTTTGTATTCGCCTTCCTTCTGGCGATTCAAATGGGTGATCCCAGTGCCTTCGGCATTCATCAGCCAGATACCGTCGGGCGTCGGCGACCAGCTCAGGGGTTTGTCACCCAGCCATTGCGTCACACAAGCCACATCACCGCCCAGGGCATTGGCCGGTTCCAGCAGGTCGAGGGCACACACCTGGTCCTGCTGGTGCAACTGCCAATGCCCGGCCAATTGGGCGCTCGTGGGTAAAACAAGACTGCTCGCCATTGCGTGGGCTCCTGCCGACATGACCATCGCCTGCAACACGCAGGCGATCAAGTTGAAAAAACGCTGCATCTTCACGCTCCATCCAACAGGCGCGGCGCCGAAACGCCGCGCCCTTGTATCACGCGACGATATCGCTGACCGCTGCCTGGCCGACCGTGGTGACGAGGAAGTCCGCCACGCCGTGCCCGGAGAAGTCCACCGCCAAGGTACCCAGGTTGGTGCCCGAGGCATAGGTCAATACCGCATCGCCGGCATGCCCGGTGAACGCGTTGACGAAGGTCAGGCCCGCGCCTTTGGTGATGCCGGACAGGTCGATCTTGTCCGAACCCGAGGTGAAGTCAAAGATCTTGTCCGCCGCCCCAGGCTTGGAATCGGAACTGGCACCGAACACAAACGTGTCGTTGCCGGCGCCGCCCCACAGTTGGTCGGCACCGCCGCCGCCGTAGATGAGGTCGTTGCCGGCCCCGCCCTTGATCACGTTGGCGGCGTTGTTGCCGATGATCAGGTCGTTGCCCGCGCCACCGAAGGCGTTCTCGATTGTCACGCCCTTGGCGATCGAAACGTTACCCACCAGGCCGCCCACATCGGAGAACGAGGCTTCATTGAGGTTGATCTTCTGGTTCTGGGTAAAACCGGAGAAATCCAGGGTGTCGTTGCCACCACCGTCCCATACCGAAAACACCAGTTTGTCGGCGTTGGAGGTGGCGCTGAGGAAGTCACGCCCGGTGTTGGAGTTGAACCCGTAGGTGGTGTCGCCGGCGCGGGTGTTGTAGTTGGCACCGTAGAGCTTCTGGATCGCGGCGATGTCGTCGATCAGCGGGCCGGAGGCATAGGCTTCAACCCCGCCTTTACTGAAGTTCTGGTTGGTGTTGCTTTCGCTCCAGTAGCTCATGAGGCTGTAGCCGCGCGTGTCCTGTCCATAGGTCGCGTCGTTGTAGGTCGGGTTGCCGTTCCCGGCGTTGTAGTCGCCAGGGTGCGCCAGGCCCAGGGTGTGGCCGATCTCGTGGGTCAGGGTCTGCCGGCCGTAGTTGTTCAGGTCCGGGGTCTTGTTCGGCGTGTAGCTGTTGTTGGTCAGGTACCACGACGTGCCGTCATAGCCCGCACCGGTGCCAGGCAGGTAGGCAAAGGCTGCCGCGCCGTCCTGGCCGCTGCTGTAGTTGCCGAACGTCATATGAGCGTCACCGCCGCTGGCCTTCTCGGTGAAGGTCACGTTGGCCACGTCCGACCAGGATTGCATGGCCAGGGCGGCCTGGGCTTTCTGCTGGGCGTTGAACTGGCTGAAGCCCGAGATACCGTGTTTGTTCAGGGTGCTCGAGGAGGCCGAGGTCAGGAAGGTGTAGGTCAGGTCGATCTTGCCGTTGCCGTCAACGTCCCGGTACGCGGCGCCGTCGCGCAGCAATTGGGTGGCTGCCTGGTCAACGGTATAGGAGGGTTTGCCATTGATCGTGAGGTTGCCGCCACGGTCATACAAATGGCTGAAGCTATCGATTTGCGAGTAAGCGGTGCTGGCTTGCGCCGCCGACACAATAGCCTTGTCTTTTACTTTTGACATAAACGTACTTCCTTGTTTGCAAGTGCATCAGTTTTTATCGATAGGAACCCCGCGGGCGAGATCGTCCTATCACTCGCCTCTTTTGAAGGCGTATCGAAACTGACACAATTTGAAAACTTTCGTCTACCTCTATTTACACAGTGGAAAAATCATAGAGGAGCAACTTAGAGAAGTCATAAGCCGTGTTTGTTGGGGGCCGATTGCTTTTGTCCGACAAAATAACCAGGGCTGTTATTTAAATATTAAATACGGGTAAAGCCGCTCAAGTAGAGCGGCAAACCCCATTAAGGGATCCACTGTATTGTCACGGTGTCATTGGCACTATTCATCTAGCCCGTTATTACACTTACATCATTAAGTACATGCCCCCTATTACCGGGACACACTCCAGCCGGCTTTGCCCAATGCCTGTAACAGTGTTTCGCCGTTCAAGCCCGGCACTTGCACACCGTCGTCCGTCGTCATGTCTTCGCCAGCCAGCATGGCGTTGATGATCGCCTCCTCCACTGCCTCCGCCGCCGCGAGGAACAACGGTGAAATATGGTCGTTATTGACCATCTGCAACGCGGTGCTGAACGGCAGGCCCTTGCGCCCGTAATCCGCGGGCGGCAAATCCTGGTTGCCAGTGGCGAAGGCCAGGAACAGGTCGCCGCTGGAGTCCTCGGTACCCCCGCCGGTACGGGCGATGCCAATGGAGGCGCGCTGTGCCAGGCGCTGGCATTGATGCGGCAACAACGGCGCATCGGTGGCCAGGATCACCACAATCGAGCCCATGCCCGGCGTGCCACGCTCGGCAAACGGTGACGGGATGTCCATCAAATGGCGGCCTGCCGGGTAGCCGTCGACCCGCAGTTCCTGGCGCTTACCGTGGTTAGCCTGCACCAGCACGCCGACGGTCCAGCCACCCTGCTCCACTGGCAAGCGGCGCGACGCCGTGCCGATGCCCCCCTTGAACTCATGGCAGATCATCCCGGTGCCGCCGCCCACAGCGCCCTCCTGTACCGGGCCCGGTTCGGCGTTGTTCACCGCCTCGCGCACATGCGCAGGCTTGATGTGCTGGCCCCAGATATCGTTGAGCAGGCCGTCATAGGTTTCCATCACCACCGGCATGCACCAATACACCGCCGGGTCCGCCAGGCGTTCGCGCTCCAGGGCGATCAACGTATCGCGCACGATGCCGATGCTGTGGGTATTGGTGATCGCCAGCGGCGTCGTCAACAGACCGGCTTCGTTGATCCATTCCAGGCCGGTGGCGTCACCGTTGCCGTTTAGCACGTGGTAACCGGCAAAACACGGCTGTTGCCGCGCCTCCCCGGCGCGCGGCTGGATAACGCTGACGCCGGTGCGCACCTGCTTGCCGTCGATGCGGGTCTTGAGCGTACTGTGGCCGACGCGAACGCCGGGAACATCGGTGATGGCATTCAATTCGCCGGGCGTGCCCAGCCCCAACGTAATGCCCAATTGACGTGCACGCATACCCACTCCTTACAATTTCTGAAACGCCGGACTCAGCCGGCCACTGATGCAATACAGGATCACCGACACCGCCAGCAAACCGATGATGATCATGATGTCGCGAACCGAAGACGCCACCAGCAAGGTCACCAGCAGGTACCCCGCGCCCAGCACCGCGAGCAACGCCGGCAGCGGCCACAGAGGCATGCGATAGGGATGCTCGCGGTCGCGCAGCAGCACCCGGCTCATCAGCGCGCTCAAGGCCACCACCAGGTACACCAGCATGATCAGCAGCACGCTGAACGACGTGAGGTCCGCCAGGTTGGAGCTGAAACTCAACAACGCCGAAGGGATCGCCAGGAACAGCGTAGCCAACCACGGCGAGTCCCAGCGTGGATGGATGCGCGTGAACAATTGGTTGATGCGCGGCGTCCACAGCGCATCGCGGCCACTGCTGAAGACCACGCGGCCGATCTGGATAACGATGGCGACAATGGCGTTGAACACCGACAGGAAGATCCCCGCGCTGACCAGGCGTGACAGGGTTTCATTGCCGTGGCTGGTAAGCAGGTAGCCGATGGGGTCAGGGCTGCTGATCATCGCACTCAGGGACGGTGCGCCAATCAACAGCGCGGTGATCGGCACGATCTCGATCACCACCACCAGCCCGAGGGACCACAGCACAGCCTTGTGTACGCCCTTGCCGCCGCATTTCATGTCTTCGGCGAGTAACACCGCCGGGCCATAGCCATTGAACGAGAACAGGCCAATGCCCACCGCACCGATCACCAGGGCCCAGGGCGCCAGGTGCAACACACCGTTTTCGACGATCTGCGGCTGGAACAACACACTGGCCGGTTGCACCGGGTGGCCGAAGCCGATAAACACGATGACCAGCAAGGCCGCCACTTCCAACAGCAGGCAGGTGCCGGTGATCCAGGCGTTGAGCTTGATATTGAGGATGCCCAGGGCGTAGCTGCCGACCACGATGACCAGGGCGACGGTTTGCGCGTCGAATTTCGTGCCCAGGGCGTTGTTGAGGTAAGTCGCTGCACCGGTGGCCAGCACCGGCGGAATAAACAGCAACATCACCAGCACCGTCAGAAACGTCGCGTAGCCGGCCATGCCACCGAATACGCGCTTGGCGTACACGTACTCACCGCCGGCACTGTTGTGCGCCCGACCCAGTTCGGCGTAACAGAAGGCGAACATCAGCGCGAGCAAACCGGCCATCACAAACGCCAGGAACACACCACTGCCCGCCTGCTGGATGGCAAACGGTGCGATGACAAATACGGAACTGGCCGGGGTCACCGCCGAAACGGTGATGGCAACCACATCGAAGACGCTCAGGGTGGGCTTGAGCACGCCGTCTGGCGCGGGAGAAGTACTCATATCGTTATCCTCTGTCGTTGTTTTTGGTGTGAGGCAGAAACGAAAAATGATGATCGTCCGGGATATGTTCCCCGTTGACTGATGGCGACGTTATCGGCTGGGGGCTTGTCAGCCAATTCCCCTATTGGCGTACTCCCCTTGACGACACCCGGTAAAAAGCCGAACCCTTGGCCGATCTTTTGATGGCGGGAGCCTGACTCATGAGCCTGTTCAGGGAAATCGGCATGCATGCGGGGCTGGGGCGCACGCTGGCACACATCGGCACCGAGCGCTTCTGGAAACAGCTGGTGCTGTTGTTGCACCAATGCCTGCCCTTCGATAACGCCCTGGCGATTTTCTACCCCCTGGAGGGCCCGCCCCAGGCGCTGGAGGAGTACGACGCACAGCCCAGCAGCAAGCCGGCGTCGATGCTGGTGTACCTCAATGGCCTGTACCTGCTTGATCCGTTCTTCCAGGCCTGTCGCGAAGGCTACGCCAGCGGGGTGTATCGCCTGGAAGAGGTGGCGCCGGATCATTTTCGCCAGAGTGAATACTTCCTCAATTACTTCCACGACAACGTGCTGGAAGACGAGGTGCAATTTATTCTGCAACTGCCCGGTGCGGGAACGTTGTCGCTGTCGTTGGGCATGCAGCGGCGGTTCAGTGGTGACGAAACCGGGCTGATGACCACCCTGGCGGCATGGGTATTGCCATTGATGCAGCAGCATTGGCAGCAAAGCACCCAGCGTGCGCCGGCGATGGACAGCCAGATCAGGGATGCATTGAGCCAGTTCGGCTGCGGCGTGCTCTCGGACCGCGAACTGGAAATCGCCCGCCTGGTGCTGCGTGGGTTCTCCTCCAAGGCCATGGCCGAGCGCCTGAATATCTCGCCGGATACGGTGAAAGTGCACCGTCGGCATTTGTACGCGAAGCTGGACATCTCGTCACAGCCGGAGCTGTTCTCGTTGTTTATCCAGTCGTTGGGGCATGACCTGGAAAACCCGTGAGACCGAGGTTGTACTCAATCCAAATGTGGGGGGGCCTCAGATAGCTGTGGGTCAGTTGCAGATGCATCAACTGACACGCCCTCATCGGGGGCAAGCCCCCTCCCACATTTTTAATCGAGTACACCAGCACAACTCCCGTTGGCTCCGAGACCGCAAAAGCCAACTGAGGCCTACCTGATGGATGCAGATCAAACTGTGGGAGGGGGCTTGCCCCCGATGGCGGTGGGTCAGCCACAAATGCATCAACTGACACCCCCTCATCGGGGGCAAATCGAATCGTCGCACCGCCCCTCCCACATTAGTTCTTCAGCGGCCCGTGCGAATGGTGTTCCACACCCGCGTGCGAATCCGGTCGATATTCAGTGGCATGGCCTCCAGCGCGAATAGCTTGCCCATCATTTCGTCGCTCGGGTAGATCTTGGTGTCCGCCTTGATCTCAGGGTCTACCAGGCTATCCGCTGCGCTGTTGCCGTTGGCGTAGTGCACCGAGTTGGTGATGTCCGCCATTACCTGGGGTTCCAACAGGTAATTCATGAAGGCGTAGCCGGCTTTTTCATCGGGCGCATCGGCGGGCATGGCTACCATGTCGAACCAGATCGCCGCGCCTTCCTTGGGAATCTGATAACCGATATTCACGCCATTCTTGGCTTCCTTGGCCCGGCTTTCGGCTTGCAGCACGTCGCCGGAGAAGCCCACTGCGACGCAGATGTCGCCATTGGCCAGGTCGCCGGTGTACTTCGAAGAGTGGAAGTACGCCACATAGGGCCGCACTTTCATCAGCAGCGCCTCGGCTTTCTTATAGTCCTCAGGGTTCTTGCTGTGCGGCGCCAGCCCCAGGTAATTGAGGGCGATCGGCAACAGTTCCGGGCCGTTATCCAGGATTGCCACCCCGCACTTGCTGAGTTTTTCCATGTATTCGGGCTTGAAGATCAGGTCCCAGGAGTTCACCGGCGCGTTGTCACCGAGCACGGCCTTGACCTTGTCGATGTTGTAGCCAATGCCAGTGCTGCCCCACAGGTACGGAAAACCGTGGGCGTTGCCGGGGTCGTTGTTTTCGAGGGCCTTGAGCAGTACCGGGTTGAGGTTCTTCCAGTTCGGCAACTGGCTCCTGTCGAGCTTTTTCAACGCGCCACCCTGGATCTGCCGCGCCATGAAGTGGTTGGACGGGAACACCACGTCGTAGCCGGAATTACCGGTCATCAACTTGCCATCGAGGGTCTCGTTGCTGTCATACACGTCGTAGCTGAAACCGATGCCGGTTTGTTTCTGGAAGTTCTTCGTGGTGTCCGGCGCGATGTAGCTCGACCAGTTGTAGATCTTCACCGTTTCGGCGGCCTGGCTGATAGAGGCCACCAACATCAAGGGCAACAAGGCAATGGCTTTCATGGTTCGATTTCCTGGCGGTTTTAGGGCTGTTTTTATGGCAGGCGATCAAGGATCAAAGCGTTACAGGATCAATACGTAGGTCTTGCGCACGGTTTCCTGGATATCCCAGATTCCGGTGCTGTTGGCCGGCAACATCAGTGCATCGCCGGCTTCTATATGCAGGACTTCACCGTCGTCCGGGGTGAAGGTGCAGCGGCCCTGGATAAAGTGACAAAACTCCTGGGATTTGATCTGGCGGCGCCAGCGGCCCGGGGTGCAGGCCCAGATGCCGGTTTCGACGCCATCGCTGCGTTCCACGCTCAAGGTCGACGCCACCGCGATGGGCTCCCCCAGGGGTACGGCGACCGGTGACGAGTCCGGCAGGTGGGTGTTCAGCGCGTCTTTGAATTGAGTAATGCTCATGGGTGTACCTGTGTGAGTGAAACGGCTCAGTGCATGAAACCTTCCATGAAGCCCGCCACGCCGGTCGCCAGCTTGCGGCGCCAGGGCGCGGTATTGGGGTTGGCCAATACCTGGTCTTCATGGACAAAACTACGAATGATCGCGTTGTAGCCCAGCCACCGGCACGGTTCGGGCTCCCAGGCCCTGAGCGCCTCCAGGCCGCGGTCGCGGATCACCCAGGGTTGATGGGTCAGCGGGGTGTCGCGGCCCAGGATCAAGTCGGCCAGGGTGCGACCACCCAGGTTGGTGGCGCCGACGCCCTCCCCGCCATAACCGCCGGACAGCGCGATACCGGTCTTGTGATCGCACAGCATGTGCGGCTGAAAACGTCGCGACATGCCGAGGTTGCCGCCCCAGGAATGGGTAATCCGCACGTTCTTCAACTGCGGGAACAGTTCACCGAACAGATAGCGACGCAGCTCGACTTCGCTGTCGGTCAAATCGAAGTTGTGGCGCAATTTGCCGGCAAACTGATAACCGCCGCGCGCGCCGAACACCAGGCGGTTGTCGGCCGAACGCTGGCCGTAGGTAACCTGCCGGCTGCTCTCGCCGAAGGCCTGGCCGTGATTCAGGCCGATCTCATCCCAGGTGCTGGCGGGCAACGGTTCGGTCGCGACGATCAGGCTTTGCACCGGCAGCTGATAACGCCCCAGGGGCGGCAACGTCGGTGCGTAGCCCTCGATGGCCGGCACCACCCAGCCGGCGCGCACGCTGGCTTGGGCCGTGCGCAGGCTGCCGGACTGCCAATGGGTCACCGGGCTGTTTTCATAGAGGGTCACCCCGAGGCTTTCAACGACGCGCGCAAGGCCACGTACCAGCTTGGCCGGGTTGATCGTCGCGACATGGGGAGCGTAGATGCCGCCATAGGGCTTGGCGATGCGTATCTGCTCGGCCAGCTGTTGCGGGTTCAGCCAACGGTAATCGGCTTCGGTTAGGCCTTGGGCGTAGAGCTTTTCCAGGTAGCGGCGCAGGCTGCCTTCCTGCTCCGGGTAACGCGCCGCGCAATACAGCGCACCGCCCTTGCGGTAGTCACACTCGATGCCTTCGCGGGCCACTACCTGGGCCACTTCATCGGGGATGCCATGCAACAGGTCAAACGCGGCGCGGCGTTGCTGCGGCGCCAGGCCCGCCAGCAGGCGGTCTTCGCCCAACAGGTTGCCCATCAGCCAGCCGCCATTGCGCCCGGACGCACCGAAACCGGCGGTTTGCGCCTCGATGATCGCAATTTTCAGCTCGGGCGCCTGGCGCTTCAGGTAATAGGCGGTCCACAGGCCGGTGTAACCGGCGCCGATGATGGCAACGTTGACGTCCAGGTCATGGACCAGGGGCGGCCGCGCCTGCAGCGGGTCGTCCAGTTGATCCATCCATAAACTGATATTGCGCCATGCCGGCATGCCAGGTTCCCCTACCTCGTTTCGATAGGCTGGATCCTAGAGCGCGGTGTCAGGGGCTGTCTTGCGCGCGTGCACGCAGGGAAATTTGTTTGACGTAGGCCTTCGGCGATTGGCCCGTGTGCTGGCGAAAAGCACTGTAGAACGCCGAGAGCGAATTGAAGCCGGCGGCAAACGCCAGGTCATCCACTTTGATCGGCGGCGCGGCCTGTTCCAGCGCGACGAGCAAATGCTGGAGCCGCGCCTGGTTGACGTAGCGATAGAAGCTTTGCCCCAGCACCTGGTTCAACAGGTAGGAAATCTGATTGCGGCTATAGCCACATTCCTTGGCGACCCGTTGCAGGTCCAGCTCGGGGTCCAGGTAGGGTTGCTGCTGCTGGAAGTATTGCTGCAGGTCATTGGCCATATGCCCCAGTTGCTGAGGTGACAGGCCCAGGCGGCTGACGGTTGGGCGCGTGGCTTGGGGCGTCTGTTCGTGGACCAGCGAAGCGTACTCATTGACCCGCCAGATCAGCCCATCGCGCACGGTGATCGCCTCGCTGGTACGAAACGACACCAGGCCCTGGCCGCCGCGCAAGGTAATTCGGTACTGGATAAACGCGGTATCGCCATCGGCGCGAATACGGTCCATGTGCTCAATGGCTTCATCCGGGCCGCGGGGCATGCTGGCTTGCAGGTACTCACGCAACTGCGCGTAATCGACGACACGGTTCTGGAAGAAATCGTGGTACTGGATGTGCGGGTGATAGTAGGACATCACCCCGTCCAGGTCCCGATGACGCCAGCATAGGTGGTGACGCAGCACTAACGCCCTCGTGGCTTGGGTGTGCTGGCAATCATCGTCAGGGGCGTTGTCGGGCATGAACGGCTCTGTGGCGGGAAAACCGTGGAGATTGCCGAATTTCGGCACAGCCTTCAATGGGCAGCCGTCACTTCAGACTAATGGCCTTTTGCCCAGATTCAAGTACGACATGACCCACGTCAAACAATGGGAAAAGAACCGCCGAACGGATCGAAAAAACTCACATTGTGGGTGTGAACGGATGCTACTTTTAAGCTCTCACGTGCCATGACCAGTGACGGTCCTGGCCCTTGCCGCGAGCTAAAGGAAGCGCTCAATGAACAAGGTGCGCAACATGAGCAAAGTGACGTTCCCCAACGCTTGCCAGCTGATGCGCTGGCATTTTCATCCAATGGGCTTCGAGGGCAGCATGGACGCGCCCGGCAGCATGGTCGCGCGCCTGTTCGATCGGGCCAGCGGCGAGACGTTGATCGCCATCGCCGGCATCCCCTGTGCCACGGTGATGAATGCCGCCGATGTCGAACGCATCATCGAGGCGGTGGAAGATGAACTGGCCTCGTTTGTGCCGCCGCAGTCGCTGAGGGCCTGAGGCCCATCCAGCACACGGCAAACCCCTGTGGGAGGGAGCCTGTCCCGCCCACATCTGAGGTGCATTTACCGGCTAATTGCGTTGATCATCGAAAAACGCTTTCTTGCCATCCACCCGCTCCGACGCCTTGGGCACATTCACCGCCTGGCCCTCGGGTTGTTCCACGTACCAGTAGCAGTGGCTCACCGCCCGGGTAATGCCCACATAGGCCAGGCGCAGTACCTCATCCTTTTGTGCCGTGTCATAGGGCTCGCTGTCACCGTCCTTGCCCAGGCCCGCCATGCGATACACCTGGTTCTTGTAGGGCGAGTTGGTCACGTGCTGGCAATCGCCAAGCAGGAAAACCGTATCCGCCTGCAGCCCCTTGGCACTGTGATACGTCAGTTGCTTGAGGCGTCGCGCGGCGGGCGGCAAGCTGGAATCCAGATTAACTACAGACTGAATATGCTCTTGAATCAGTAGCTTATCGCTGCTTTTTCGATACAGCATTAATACCGACTCGCCCTTTTCATAATGCGCCTGCAACTGGCGTCCGAGTGCGGCATCATCCCGCGCCAGCACGGTGACCGGCACCAACGCCCTCGGCGCCCCGCTGGCCTTGGCCCTCTTGCCCGGAATGGCCGGCGCCGCCCGCACGATATGTTCAGCCGCATCAATGATGTGCTGGTGACTGCGGAAGTTCTCGCCGAGCATCACGCGGGTGGTACTCGGTGACGGGAATTCCTGGTTGAACGCCATGAAGTACTTGGGCGAACTGCCGCGCCAGCCGTAGATCGATTGCCAGTCATCGCCCACGCATAGCAGCGAGGAATGCTGAGCCGCACGCCCCACGTGCATGGCCGGTCCACGGCTGCGGATTTCTCGCAGGCTGGCACGGATCCAAGACACGATCTGCGGCGATACGTCCTGGAACTCGTCGATCATCAGGTGCGACAACGGCCGCAACAGCGGATCACTCAGCAGCTTGAGGTTTTCCGGGGTGTTTTCGCCGAACAGCGAGAACATCCGGTTATAGGTCATGATCGGTGGCGTCTGGTCCAGCAGGTGATCTTCCAGGGCTTTCCAGAAGATGCTCAAGGCCTCGAAAAACAAGCGGTCCGGATCGTCCTTGGCGAAGCTCATCTGGCCGACAGCGGTGGGCACGTCCAGACCGAGGTTCTCGATAAAGCCCGCCGCCATGACAAAACTGTCCAGCAGCGGTGCCGACGACAACTCACCTTTGACCTTGTAATCAAAGCCGGGCCCGGCGCTGGCATCACCGGCGAGGCTACTCAGAAGTCGCTCGGATGATTGGTAACTATCCAGCCATATCAATGGCTTACGGCAGAAAGCTTGAAACAGCGTGCGCTTCACTGCCCACTCTGCGCGTACCGACAACTTGGCATTGGGGCGGCTGACCTGAGCGTTTTCCCGCGCGTCGAAGCCCAGCACCACCCAAGCATCCAGCTGGGGGATATAGCCATGGCAATGAAACTGCGCACCATTGATCTCAACGGTCTGACGGTTGGGTTCAATGCCTTTGATCGGCCACGCGCCCGCGCGAAACCACAGGTCCTCGATCACATCGCACAGCTCTTCATCGCGCTTGGCTGCCAGCTCGGTCACCGCCATACGCTTTTGTACATCCGGGTGATCGCGCTCCAGCTCCTTGAGCTGCAGACCATGGCGCGCCAGCGGTGCGATCAGCTCGCGGAAACGTGAATGCCGCCCCTGCAACTGGTGATAACAGGCGTTCAACTGATGGCGCTGTGCTGGGTTGATGCGCAGGTCGAACGGGTTACTGTCGGCGTCCTCGACGCTGGCCCCGAGGTTCTCGAATGCCTGCAGCCGCTCGAAGCCCGGCAGGCTGCGCACCATGGGTAGGATGCGCGAATGAAAGGTACGCACCACCGCTTGGGCTTCTTTCATTTCAATAGGTTGGCCCCATAAGCTGAGAATCTCCATCAGCTTTTGAATGAAGTCCTTGCGCGACTCACGGGTAAAGGTCACCACGGTCATCGAGCTCAATTCATAGCCCAGGTAATGGGTGAGCAACAGGATACGCAGCACCAACGAGGTGGATTTTCCCGCGCCGGCGCCGGCAATCACCGAGGTGGACGGCGTGTCGCTGAAGATCATCTTCCACTGGGCAGTGCTGGGTTGGGCATGGGCCGACAGCAATCGCGCCACGTCGGCCTTGATGCGCTTCTTCAACTCGGCGGTGAGGGGCAGGCGCCAATCGTCGAACAGGTTGTCATCCACGCCGGGGGCACGGTGTTCGTCCGGGCGGAAATCACGGATCAACAGGACCTGGCGGCCTTCCTCAAGGCCATCGGCCTTACCCTCGCGATACCCATACTCCACACCCGCCTCATGCCCGCTGCGAAAGCCATCGGCCTGCCCATGCAACCAGGAAAACCGGTGCTGCGCGCGCAGGCGCGTCAAACCGTGGCCGAACAAACGGGCCGCCAGGCGTTTCAGCAGCGGCATTTCAGCCAAAGGGCGAAGTTCTGGGGGCAGTTCAGGCTGTTGTTGCGGCACGCGGACTCCTGGGGTGAGCTTGGCTTTGACGAGTGCGCCATGGTCGCCGGAATCGGCGCGCAGTTCCAGCCAATTGCTTTGCGCTCATGCAGTTAGGCGATGAAGTGAAAGTCAAAACTCCACTAATCAATCGGATTTACAGATAGGAATAAGGCAGTTTTTACGCTTTTTATCGATCATGTGCTCAGGGAAGATAGGCTCATCAATAGGAGACCGTCATGCTTGAACTTCGACCTTTCAACACTCTGGGTGGCGCCCATCATGGTTGGCTTGACGCCCATCATCACTTTTCCTTCGCCGAGTACCACGACCCCAAGCGCATGCACTGGGGCAACCTGCGGGTGTGGAACGATGACATCATCGCCCCAGGTACCGGTTTCCCGCAGCACCCGCACCGCGATATGGAAATCATCACCTATGTGCGTGAGGGGGCCATCAGCCATGCAGACAACCTCGGCAACAAGGGCCGTACCGAAGCCGGCGACGTACAGGTCATGAGCGCGGGCACCGGGATCGCTCACAGCGAATACAACCTGGAAGCCACGCCGACCAAGATTTTCCAAATCTGGATTATCCCGAACGAGGCCGGATTGCCGCCGTCATGGGGGGCCAAACCGTTTCCCAAGGGCGATCGCGAGGGGTTTGTCACGTTGGCCAGCGGCAAGGCCGGTGACAGCGAAAGCCTGCGTATTCGGGCTGATGCACGGCTGGTGGCGGCGACCCTGAAGGCTGGGGAAAGTGCCGAATACCGGCTGGACAGCGGGCGTCGCGCCTACCTGGTACCGGCAACGGGAGTGATTGAGATCAATGGCTTGCGGGCGCAAGCTCGAGATGGCGTAGCGGTGGAGGATGAGCAGGTATTGCGCGTGACCGCGATAGACGACAGCGAAATCGTGCTGGTCGACCTGGCCTGATCTGACGCCCTGCCTGAATCAAACCTGGGGGGGCAAGCCCCAATGCCCGTCAGTCAAGAGATAGAACGGGCAAATGGCGAGCCTGATTGTTGTGGCGAGCGGGCTTGCCCTAATGCCGTTCAGTTAAGCGTACATCGCCTTCTGTAGGAGCGAGCTTGCTCGC
>NZ_JBXAFK010000081.1:0-22113 GCF_058793055.1 Pseudomonas sp. MPR-R2A5 | reverse complement strand
TGTAAACCATGTCCCCGGTTAGAAATGTAAACGATGTCCCCGGTTTGTACCGGGGCAAGCCCCCTCCCACATTTTGATCTGCGTTATCTTCAGGTGACGCTGTGGCGGACTTTGAATTGCGGTTGGTCCCAGGTGCGGTTGTCGAGGATTTCACCGAGGATTTCCACGGCATCCCACACCTCGGTAAAGCTTGTGTACAACGGCGTAAACCCAAAGCGCATGATGCGCGGCTCGCGGTAGTCACCGATCACACCACGGGCGATCAACGCCTGGATCACCGCATAGCCTTCAGGGTGCTCGAAGCTCACATGACTGCCACGCCGGGCGTGCTCACGCGGGGTGATCAGTACCAGCTCATGGGCAGCACAACGAGCCTCCACCAACGCGATAAACAGGTCAGTCAACGCCAGGGACTTGCTGCGCAGGCTGGCCATATCGGTCTGTTCGAAAACCTCCAGCCCACACTCCACCATCGCCAGCGAGGTGATCGGCTGGGTGCCGCACAGGTAGCGGGCGATGCCAGCACTCGGCGCATAGGTGGACTCCATGGCGAACTGCCGGGTATGCCCGAACCAGCCCGACAACGGCTGCCGCACCACATCCACCAACGCCGGGTTGACCCACACGAATGCCTGGGAGCCCGGGCCGCCGTTGAGGTATTTGTAGGTGCAGCCAATCGCATAATCGGCACCGGCCTGATGCAGGTCGATGGGCACCGCGCCCGCCGAATGGGCCAGGTCCCAGAGGCTCAGCGCGCCGCACTCGTGGCTCAGGGCGGTCAGCGCCTGCATGTCGTACATGTAGCCGGTCTTGTAGTTGACGTGGGTGAGCATCACCACCGCCACGTCCTGGTCGATGGCCTGGGGCAATTCGTCCGGGCTGTTCACCAGGCGCAGGGAATAGCCCTGTTGCAGCAGCTCGGCCAGGCCCTCGGCGATATACAGGTCGGTCGGAAAGTTGCTCGCCTCGCTGACGATCACCTTGCGCACAGGCGCGCGTTGACGCTGCACGGTCAACGCGGCGCTGAGCACCTTGAACAGGTTGATCGAGGTGGTATCGGTGATCACCACCTCACCGTCGCGCGCGCCGATCAGCGGTGCCAGGCGATTGCCCAGGCGCTGGGACAAATCCGCCCAGCCGGCGCTGTTCCAGCTGCGAATCAGGCCATTGCCCCACTCTTCGGCAATCACCGCCTGCGCCCGCGCCAAGGCCGCCACCGGGCGCGCGCCGAGAGAGTTACCGTCGAGATAGATCACGCCCTCCGGCAAGGCGAACTGACGACGCAGCGGCGCCAGCGGGTCCTGGGCGTCGAGGGCTTGGCAATGGCTTCGGGGGGTCATGGGCTGTCCTGGCTTTTAGGCTGAAGATGCTGCAAATAATGAACGAAGCTTTAGAGAATTTTCGTGCAAAGTGGTGGGTAACACGCTAATTAAGCTGTAGGAAATTCGAATTTAAACCGAAAATACGCGGATTTATGCCAACCATGATTCTCGACGCCACCGACCTGCGCCTCCTGCATTTCCTGCAACAGGATGGCCGTATCAGCAACCAGGAACTGGCGGAAAAAGTCGCGCTGTCACCCTCCGCCTGCCTGCGCCGCCTGCGCTTGCTGGAGAGCGAAGGCATCATCAGCGGCTATCGCGCGGTGCTGAATGCCGAGCAGTTGGGGATCGAGTTGGAGGCCATCGTCCACCTCTCCTTGCGCCAGGATGTGGAGGATTGGCATGAGACGTTTATCAAGAAGGTGCAAGGCTGGCCGGAAGTGGCCAGCGCCTACGTGATCACCGGCGCCAGCAACTACGTGCTACGGGTGCAGGCGCGCAACCTCAAGCACTTTTCGGACTTTATCGTGAACCACCTGAACCGCACGGCGGGGGTGATGGATATTCGCTCGGAGATCGTGTTGCAGAAGATCAAGGATCGGGATGAGGTGTTGGATCTGGTTGTGCGTAAGTAGGCCGACGATGCCTTTTGTAGGAGCGAGCTTGCTCGCGAAACAGGTACATCCAGCGCAGCGATGCGCCTGAAATACCTTCGCGAGCAAGCTCGCTCCTACAGGGGGCGTTTACTACGGCGTACGCGGCGTCGAAGACTTGTGCGAAGCGGCGCTCATCCAGGCCTACGCCTCCAGGCTCGCCCACTTCCGCTGCACCGAAGTCCTGAGCAACCCTTCGCCCGGATGGTCCGGCAAGCGTGGCTACCTCACCGAGCATTTTGACCTGGCCGAATTACGCGACAGATCGGCCGATATGTACGTGTGCGCCCCCCACGCCAATGGTCGAATCCGTCCAGCAATGGCTGGTGGATCAGGCACTTGATGGCGTTCAGCTGTATTACGAAAAGTTCACGCAGAGTAATATCTGACCCCTCAGCACTTCTGAGGGGCGGGTTCGGCGTGTAATCAACCCCGAGAAAAACAAGTAGAAGGGAATGTTAATGGCGGATGACATGGTTAACCCGGTAGGCCTCAAGCGTGGCCTGAAGAACCGGCATATTCAGCTGATTGCCTTGGGAGGGGCCATCGGCACGGGGCTGTTCCTCGGTTCGGCCGGGGTGCTCAAGTCGGCGGGGCCGTCGATGATCCTGGGCTACGCGATTGCCGGTTTCATCGCGTTCCTGATCATGCGCCAGCTGGGCGAGATGATCGTTGAAGAACCGGTGGCGGGTTCATTCAGCCACTTCGCGCACAAATACTGGGGCGGTTACGCGGGCTTCCTGGCGGGCTGGAACTACTGGGTGCTGTACGTGCTGGTGGGCATGGCCGAACTGACGGCCGTGGGCAAGTACATCCAGTTCTGGTGGCCAGAGATCCCAACCTGGGTCAGCGCACTGGTGTTCTTTGTCGCGGTGAACCTGATCAACACCCTGAACGTGAAGTTCTTCGGTGAGGCTGAGTTCTGGTTCGCGATCATCAAGGTGGTGGCGATTGTCGGCATGATCGTGCTCGGCTGCTACCTGCTGTTCAGCGGCACCGGCGGCCCGCAAGCCTCGATCAGCAACCTGTGGAGCCACGGCGGGTTCTTCCCCAACGGCGGCATGGGGCTGTTGATGTCCATGGCGTTCATCATGTTCTCGTTCGGTGGCCTGGAGCTGGTGGGCATCACTGCCGCCGAGGCCAGCGAACCGCGCAAGGTGATTCCGAAGGCGATCAACCAGGTGGTGTACCGCATCCTGATTTTCTATGTCGGTGCCCTGACCGTGCTGCTGTCGCTGTACCCGTGGGATCAACTGCTGCAAACCCTCGGCGCGTCGGGCGATGCCTACAGCGGCAGCCCGTTTGTGCAGATCTTCTCGCTGATCGGGAACGACACCGCCGCGCATATCCTCAACTTCGTGGTACTGACCGCGGCGCTGTCGGTGTACAACAGCGGCGTGTACTGCAACAGCCGCATGCTGTTCGGCCTGGCCGAGCAAGGCGATGCACCCAAGTCGCTGATGAAACTCAACAAGCAAGGCGTACCGTTGCGGGCCCTGGGTATTTCGGCGCTGGTGACGATGCTGTGCGTGGTGGTCAACTACGTGGCACCGAAAAGTGCCCTGGAGTTGCTGTTTGCGCTGGTGGTTGCCTCGCTGATGATCAACTGGGCGCTGATCAGCATCACGCACATCAAGTTCCGCAAAGCCATGGGTGAGCAAGGCGTGGTGCCGTCGTTCAAGACCTTCTGGTTCCCGTTCAGCAACTACCTGTGCCTGGCGTTCATGCTGATGATCATCAGCGTGATGCTGGCGATTCCTGGGATTCGGGAGTCGGTGTATGCGATGCCGGTGTGGGTGGGGGTTATCTATGTGGCCTACCGGTTGCGAGTGAGTAAGACGAAAGCGGTCGCCGCTGCGCAGTAATATCCATGTGGGAGGGGGCTTGCCCCCGATAGCAGTGTGTCAGTCACTTATGTGTCCACTGACCCTCCGCCATCGGGGGCAAGCCCCCTCCCACATTTGATTGCGTTTACAGCGTGGAGCGTACTCGCCACAGCTCGGGGAACAGCACCGTGTCGAGCATCTTGCGCAGGTAACCCACGCCTTCGGTGCCGCCAGTACCCGGCTGGAAGCCGATAATCCGCTCCACCGTGGTCACATGCCGGAAGCGCCATTGGCGGAACGAGTCCTCCAGGTCGATAAACTTTTCCGCCAACTGATACAGGTCCCAGTACCGGCTTGGGTTGCGATAGACCTCACGCCATGCCGCCTCCACGGAGTCATCATGCACCGTGGCCGCCGTCGGGTCGCGCTCGGCACGTTGGGGATCAATCGCCAGGCCCGCCTTGGCCATCAGGTTGATCGCCTCGTCGTACAGCGACGGCGTGGCAATCGCCACCTGCAACTCCTGCAACAACTCAGGCCGATGGGCATGGGGCCGCAACAGCGCCGGGCTCTTGTTGCCGAGGATGAATTCGATCTCACGGTACTGGAACGACTGGAACCCTGATGACTGCCCCAGGAACGGGCGAATCGCCTTGTACTCCGACGGCGTCATCGTCGCCAGCACCGCCCAGGCGTGCACCAGTTGATCGAAGATCCGCGACACCCGCGCCAGCATCTTGAACGCTGGCGGCAACTCGCCCAGGCGCACGTGTTCGCGGGCGGCCTTGAGTTCGTGGAGCATCAGTTTCATCCACAGCTCGGAGGTCTGGTGCTGGATGATAAAGAGCATTTCGTTGTGGTCTGGCGACAGCGGGTGCTGGGCACTGAGGACTTTGCCCAGGTCCAGGTAGTCGCCATAGCTCATGGACTCGGAAAAATTCAGTTCGGCGTTATGCCATTCTTCCGGGGGTTGGTAATCAGCTGAGAAAGGACATTGGCTCATCGCGTGGGCTCCTTGAGCGGGCGGAGAATGGCACGGACCGGGCTGGCGTCGAGATGGGCAAACCGCAGGGGCAGCGCGATGAGTTCATAGTCGCCCTCCGCTACGTCATCGAGCACGATGCCTTCGAGAATCGCCATGCCATGGCGGGCCACGGCGTTGTGAGCATCCATGGTCTTGGACTGTTGCGGGTCCAGGGACGGGGTGTCGATACCGATCAGGCGCACACCGAGGCCGGCGAGCAGCTCGATGGTTTGCGGGGCGATGGCGGTGAAATTCGAATCCCACTCGGTCAGCGGGGCTTGTGGATAAGTGCGCAGCAACACGCGCTCGGGCAAGTTATCCACACGCCCGTCCAGTTGATGTGGCTGCACCAGCGCGCCGCTGTCCAGGCAATGCAACACGCGGCACGGGCCCATGTACACGTCCAACGACACTTCGCCAATCGGTGCACCCTGCGCGCTGTAATGCAGCGGGGCATCCACGTGGGCGCCAGTGTGCGGCGACAAGGTAATGCGCCCGACATTCACCGGACACTCCGGGCCGAACTGCCATACACGCTCTTCCTGGAACGGCGTATCCCCCGGCCAGGTCGGGGTCGCCGCGCTCAAGGGTGGGCTGATGTCCCACCACGTTTTTATTGGGTTCATTTCAAGGCTCTCGGTCGGTACTGAGGTGAATGATACGAGGGCCAGCTGTGAATTTTCTTGCGAATTCCTGCGCCAAGCCGGAAATATTTCGCACTTACTGCGAAGAAACGGCTTATTTACGCTCAGAAGTATCGCCTGGCCACAGAGGAGCGGCCACCAAGGATTAATGCCGGTCAGTTAAGCGTACATAGCCCCCTGTAGGAGCGAGGGGGACGCCTAGTTCTTGCTCGCGAACAACCTCAACGATAACGCGTGTTTCCTGAACGAACGCGGCGTCTGTGAGTTCTTCGCGAGCAAGCTCGCTCCTACAAAAAAGCCTTCCACACTGACTTCGCGATGCCTCAACCATCGGACTCCCTGCGCTTCTGGGCATCTCGATGTCGAGTTCAGACCACTGACGCAACGCCCAAGGCCTTAGGGTGCATCTTTCCATTCCCCGCCTCGGAGTCATCCATGTCCAAGCCCATCACCGTACTGCGCGACACCCACCCGCTGCCCGTCCTGGATGCCTGCAAATGGGAAAAGCTCGAAGGTGACCCGCACACCGTCAACCTCAACGCCTACACCAGCGAAGACGGCAGCAAGATCATGGGCACCTGGATCTGCACACCGGGCAAGTGGTATGTGGAATACGTGAAGTGGGAATACTGCCACTTCCAAGAGGGCTACTGCGTGATCACCCCGGAAGGCATGGAGCCGATCCACTTGCGCGCTGGGGATATCTTTGTGGTGGAACCGGGGATGAAGGGCACGTGGGAAGTGGTCGAGACGGTGCGTAAGTATTTTGTGTTTGCTTGATTCACTTCTACCGTGAACTGCTTTGCATTGTGGCGAGCCGGTTTACTGTGGCAAACCGGTTTACTGTGCAAAACGGTTTACTGTGCCAAACCGGTTTACTGTGGCGAGCGGGCTTGCCCCGCGTTGGGCTGCGCAGCAGCCCTAAAACTATCCCCCCCGATCCTTCTGAACGATCGCAGTGATTGGATTGGGGCTGCTGCGCAGCCCAACGCGGGGCAAGCCCGCTCGCCACAGTCAGTCTACTTACCACAGTCAGTCTACTTACCACAGTCAATCTGCTGGCCACAGTAAGCGCTGCCCACACTACTTGGGTTTGCGGTAGCTGTTGATGATCGCCGAGAAGTCCTTGCCCCCTTCCCCACGCTGGCTCATCGATTGATACAACTGCTGGGCCACGGCGCCGAGGATCACCGGCTGGTGTGCCTGGCGCGCGGCTTCGGTGGCCAGGCCGAGGTCCTTGAGCATCAGGTCGGCACCAAAACCACCGGTATAACCACGGGATGACGGCGCCGTTTCGATCACGCCCGGCCAAGGGTTGTAGGTGTCGGAACTCCAGCAGCGGCCGGTGGAGCTGTTGATGATTCCCGCCAGCACTTGGGTGTCGATGCCCAGCGCATCGCCCAGGGCCATGGCTTCGCTGACGCCGACCATGCTGATGCCCAGCAGCAGGTTGTTGCAGATCTTGGCGATCTGGCCGGTGCCGACGTCGCCGCAACGCACAATGTTGCGGCCCATCTGCGCCAGCACCGGTTGCAGGGTGGCAAACAGTTCCGCGCTGGCGCCGACCATGAAGGTCAGGGTCCCGGCTTGCGCGCCGCCAGTGCCACCGGAGACCGGTGCATCGGCGACAGCCACACCTTGCTTGGCCGCCGCAGCCGCAACATCGCGGATGGTCTGCGGGTCGATGGTGCTGCAATCCACCGCCGGCACGCCTTGGCCGATACCGGCTAAAACACCGTCTTCACCCAGCCAGACACTGCGCACATGGGCGGCGGCCGGCAGCATGGTAATCACCAACTCGGCGCCGGTAGCGGCATCCCGCGGTGAAGCGCTGATGCTGCCACCCAGCTCGGCCAATTCCTTGAGTACCGCCTGGTTCAGGTCGAACAGGTTCAGCCCATGGCCGGCCTTGATCAGGTTGCGGGCCATGGGCGCGCCCATGTTGCCCAAGCCGATAAATGCAATCTTCATGGTCGTCTCCCGAATCAGCGCAGGTTGATGGTGGTGTTGACGCCATCATTGACCGTGTCGTCGTCGAACCAGCGGCTGGTGACGGTTTTGGTCTGGGTGTAGAACTGCACCACTTGCTTGCCGTAAGGGCCCAGGTCACCCAGTTTGGAGCCACGGGAACCGGTGAAGCTGAAGAACGGCACCGGCACCGGGATCGGGATGTTGATACCGACCTGGCCCACATCGATTTCGCTCTGGAATTTACGCGCCGCCGCACCGCTTTGGGTGAACAGGCCGGTGCCGTTGCCGAACGGGTTGGCGTTGACCAGGGCGATGGCTTCATCGAGGGTGTCGACTTCCAGCACCACCAGTACCGGGCCGAAGATTTCCTGGGTGTAGATCTGCATATCGGTGGTCACGCCGGAGAACAGGGTCGGGCCGACAAAGTTGCCTTGCTCGAAGCCTGGCACCTGGATGTCGCGGCCATCCAACTCCAGCTTGGCGCCTTCTTTCACGCCGCTTTCGATCAGTTCCAGGATGCGCGCCTTGGCGCGCTTGGAGATCACCGGGCCGACATCGGTTCCAGCTTCGCTGCCGGCATTGACCTTGAGCTTTTGCGCCAGCGCCTTGAGGTCTGGCAGCCACTGCCTGGACGCACCCACCAGCACCACCACCGAAGTGGCCATGCAACGCTGGCCCGCCGCACCGAAACCGGCACCGACCAGGGCATTGAGGGTGTGTTCGCGGTTGGCATCGGGCAGCACCACCGCATGGTTCTTCGCGCCCATCATCGACTGCACGCGCTTGCCGTGCTTGCCGGCCAGGTCGTACACATGCGTCCCCACGGCGGTCGAGCCTACGAAGGACACCGCCTTGATGTCTTTATGGGTGCACAGCGCATCTACCACATCCTTGCCACCGTGCACGACGTTGAGCACGCCGGCCGGCACACCGGCTTCCAGCGCCAGTTCCACCAGCAGCATCGTTGACAGCGGGTCTTGCTCGGAAGGCTTGAGGACGAAGGTGTTACCGCAGGCAATGGCCATGGGGAACATCCACAGCGGAATCATCGCTGGGAAGTTGAACGGGGTAATGCCGGCGCACACGCCGATGGGTTGGCGCAGGGTGTAGGTGTCCACCCCCCCGGCGACGTTTTCAGCGAACTCGCCCATTTGCAGGGTGCCGATGGAACAGGCGTGCTCCACCACTTCCAGGCCACGGAAAATATCGCCTTCGGCATCGGCAATGGTCTTGCCCTGCTCGGCGCTGAGGACCCCGGCGATGCGCTTGGAATGTTCGCGGATCAAGGCTTGCAGCTTGAGCATGATGCGCATGCGCGCGCCGATGGGCGTCAGCTTCCAGGTTTGGAACGCTTGATGGGCGGCGTCAATGGCTGCGTTGACTTCATCGGCGGTGGCAAACGGGACTTTGGCCAGCACTTGCTGGGTGGCCGGGTTGACGATGTCTTGCCAATGGGTGGTCTTGGACTCGACCCATTCACCATTGATCAGCAACTTGACCTGTTGCACGGAAATATCGGCAGATGCGTTCATGTGGTCTCCAATCTTGTAGTTATGCAGAGACAAGGCGCGTGAATCGCCTTGGTAATGAGGCGTTCGGACTGTTTTTGGAGTATAGATGTGCAAATCTCTAATAAGAACGCACATAAAAGCCGGTCCAATATGCAAAAAAACATCACATCACTGGGCTCCCTGAACTGGGATGACCTGAAGTTTTTTCTCGAGGTGGCCCGCACCCGCAAGGCCAGCGTCGCCGCCAAGCGCCTGGCGGTGGACTACACCACCGTGTCGCGACGCATCAGCTCATTGGAAGTGTCGCTCGGCACCCTGCTGTTCGAAAAATCCCGGACCAGCGGTTTCGTACTCACCCCCGAAGGCCAGCGTTTGCTGGGCTACGCCGAGTCCATCGAAAGTACCCTGCACATGGCCTGCGAGCAGGTATCCGGCTCCGGCGTGGCGTTGTCCGGCCATGTGCGCATGGGCTGCACCGAAGGCTTCGGCAGTTTTTTCGTCACCCCGCAGTTGAGCCACTTCGTCGACACGTATCCGGCGATTTCGGTGGACATCCTGCCCTTGCCCCACTTCATCAGCCTGTCCAAGCGCGAAGCCGACATCGTCATCGCCCTGGAACGCCCGGAACATGGGCCGTACGTGTGTTGCAAGTTGTGCGACTACAAACTGCAGCTGTACGCGACCCAGGAATACCTCGACCAACACCCGCCCATCCAACGCCCGGCAGATTTGGCCGAGCATCCGTTTATCAGCTATGTGGATGACCTGGCGTTCAGCTCAGAGCTGCTCTACCTGGCAAACGTCGTACCGGGCGCCAGCGCCAGCTTGCGCAGTACCAGCGTGATCGCTCAGTACGTGGCGGCGCAGCAAGGGCGATCGATGGCGATATTGCCGTGTTTCCTGGCGGCACAGGACCCGCGCTTACTGCCGGTGCTGGGGGAGCAGATTGCGATTACGCGGCAGTTTTGGATGTATTGCCGGGAGGATCTGCGGAAGTTGAAGCGGATTACCTTGTTGTGGGATTACATCCGCGAGGTGACGGAGCAGAACCGGGGGTTGTTGATGGGGGAGACGCGGGAGATCACGTTCTTCTCTGAGTAAACCTGCAAGGACTCAGGTGGGCAAATCCTGACAAGTTCTGGGAGGGTTGCTCTCGATAGCCATGTGTCAGCCCGTCCCTCGGGTTCTGTCACTCCGCTATCGGGGGCAAGCCCCCTCCCACAGGTTGATTGCATTTCAGATTAACGCGGGTGAAGCCATTCAGTCCGCGATCACCACGATCGACACCCGCCGATTTTCAGTGCGTCCCGCCGCCGTGTCGTTGGACGCCACCGGCTCGCTGCTGCCCAGGCCGCGCAATTGGATGTTTTGTTCTTTCATGCCCACGCCGGTCAGCACGGTCGCCACGCTTTTGGCACGGCGCAGGGACAGTTGCTGGTTGTAGGTTTCCTTGCCCGAGGCGTCGGTATGGCCGTCGATGCGCACACGTTCGATGCCGACGCCCAGCAGGGCCTTGCCGATGCGTTGGACGATCTCAGTGCTGGCGGGGTTGAGGCTCTCGACGTCGCTGCCAAACAGGACTTTGCCGGACAGGCCAAACGCCCAGCCTTCGTCGGTCAGTGCGAAACCTTGTTGCTTGAGCACGGCGATCTGCGCCGGGGTCAGCCCTTTGGGCGGTGCTGTCTGGCACCCACTCAGGGCCAGCAGCGCCACGAACAAGGTGATAAACAGAACGCGTACAGTCGAGAACAAGGGACTAACTCCTGTGATGAACATTGACGGCGGGGCGCTCCGGCTCCGCTGTTTGCTGGCCGCCCTGGGACAAGCGCTTGGCCTGGTACATCGCCGCGTCGGCGGCGTTGAGCAGGGCACCTGGGGTGGCGCCATGCTCGGGATAAATGGCGATGCCGATACTGAGTGAGGTCAAGACCTGGGTATTGCCCGGTACCGGGATCGGTATGTCCATGCTGGCAATGATTTTATCGGCGATGCGCTCGGCGTCTTCCAGCTTGTGCAGCGGCGAGAGCAGGATAGCGAACTCATCGCCGCCCAGGCGCGCCACCAGGTCGTCCTCACGCAATTGCGCACGCACACGCTTGGCGACGGCCACAAGCACGGCATCCCCTGCGGCATGCCCAAAGCTGTCATTGATCTCTTTGAAGCGGTCACTGTCGAGGTAAAGCACTGCCACCTGTTCCTTGCTCTTGGCCGCACTGCGCAGCGCACGAATCAGGCGGCCCTCAAAGAATGCCCGGTTGGGCAAGCCGGTCAGGCTGTCGTGGTTGGCCTGGTGGGCAAGGGTTTCGTTTTCGCTTTGCAGGTGGGACTGCCAGGCCTCCATCTCGCCGAGCAGGGCATTGAAGTCGTTGCCCAAACTGTCAAGTTCGGCGATTTGTGCCGGTGGTACGCGGCGGTCGAAGTCGCGCTCCATACGGGCGGCGTGTGCCACTGCCGCGAGGCTGTGCAATGGACCGGTAATGCCCCGTAACAGGCGCCGTGCCAAATGCAGGGCGACCCAAGCGCTCAGCACGGTGCAAATCAAGATCCCGGCCAGACCGCTGAGCAGGAAACGCAACAGGCTACCGCCATGACCCGTCAGGTGAATGCTGCCAACGGTTCGCCCCTGGTGGATGATGGGTTGGCTGATGGGCTGTTCAAGCAGGGCGTGGGCCAGTTGCAGCTCGACCTTGGACAACATCCCTGTTTCCGGGCGTACCCACTGCGCCAACAGCCTGCCGTTGGCGTTGAAGACTTCAGCCTGGGCCACCTCTTCGGTGGACGCGATCAGGCTAAGGGCTTCGGTCGCCGCCGCGCTGTCGTTGAACACCACTGCGGCTTCTACGGTGTAGTTGATCGAGCGCGCGATCAAATGCAGGTTGTGCTCAGCGTACACTCGCAGCGCCAGCACACCGAGCAGGGTCAGCGACACACTGGCCAGGATCACCGCCACCAATGCCAGGATCAAGTGCCCCCTGCCAATCACGGAGCGCAGGGTCGGGCGTACTTTGACGGCTGTCATGGCGCGGCTGCTCGGCGGCGGGACAGTTGCAGCACACTGGGGTGAATGCGCACGCCGCTGCGTGCAACGGAGTCGAGGTTGACCTCGAACGACACCTGCTCGTCCTCCACTCGCAAACAGAACAGGCTGCCCACGGTGCACTGGTCGCCACCCTCGCTGATGCTGAGCACCGGGTGGCCGCTGAGCGAGGCAAACAATTGGCTGCGTTCATCGGCGCTGAGTTTGCCGATGTACACGGCGTCGCAGGCATTGACGATATCGGGATGGTCGGCCAACAGCCGCCGCACCACTACCGGACGGCCGGTGGCCTGGGTGGTGCCCTTGACCAGGTCGTCGGTGTATTGGGTCGGCCCGACGATGCACAGGCGCAGTTGCGCGGGCTCCACCGGCCAGCGTGCGTAACTGAGGATGCCGAGCACCACCTGGGTGACCGCCTCGGCGCGTTGATCCGCCGGACTGGGAGCCTGGGCAAAGGCCTGCGGGGCGAGCACGCACAGAAGCGCCACAAGTAACAGGCGTCTCCAGTTGAAACGACGCTCTGTGGGCGAGACGGCCACGTTCATGCAGCGATTCTCTAAGGTGTTTTCGGGGTGATGCCGCAACGATAGCACAGCGGCGGAAAATCCCGCGAAGAGGGGCCTTCGCGGGGGTGGCTATTTTTTCAGAAAACTCAAACGTCTGAATCAGAAATATTGCATGACCTATCAGTCAGTTTTTTCAGCCTCGTGCCCCAGTTCCAGCATCAACCCACTCAAGCGCTTGACCTTGCGTCGCACGGCTTCCTCAAACACGCCGCCGCGGGGTTCGATCAAGCTGAACCAACGCTTGGCGCGGGTGATGCCGGTGTAGATCAGCTCTTTGGTGAGCACCGGGTTGAGTGCCTCGGGCAGGATCAAGGCGGTGTGAGTGAATTCAGAGCCCTGGGATTTGTGCACGGTCATGGCATACACGGTTTCCACATCGTTCAGGCGGCTGGGTAGTACAAAACGCACACCGCCCTGGCCATCGTTCCGTGGGAAGGCGACACGCAGTACCTGAGGGCCACCGTCGCTTTCGGGCAGTTTCAGGGCAATGCCAATATCGCCGTTCATCAGGCCCAGGCCATAGTCATTACGGGTCATAAGTACCGGGCGGCCTTCGTACCATTGCTCGTCACCTTCGATCAGCCGCACTTTGCGCAAGGCGGCGGTGATGCGCAGGTTCAGCCCCTCCACTCCCCAGGGGCCTTTACGCACGGCACATAGCAACTGGAAGGCGTCGAAGGCTTGCAGCAGTTGCTGCGCCCAGTGGGTCCAGGCGTGATCTTCCCGCGGGGTGTCGAAGGACGGGCGCGCCGATTGCAGCAGGTTCAGATAATAGCGATAGCCTTCGGCGCCATCGCCCTGCCCGTCCAGCACCAGCCGCTCCAGAGCATGGTCGTGCTCACCTTTGAGGCTGACGCAGAACAGGTCGCTGTGGCTGCGGGCGGCCAACAGCTGGCGGGCCTCTTCGGCGTTTTGCTGGTTGACCCAGCGCGCCAGTTGGCCAATACCGCTGCCTTCGCCAAAGCGTCGCGAGTAACGCAGCATCACCACTTGCTGGGCCAGGGGATGGTCGCCATCGAGGTCTTCCTGCAGGCCACTGGCGCTGAGGTCCTCGCCGCTGACGGCTTGCAGCCATTGGCGGGTTTCTGGGCTGTACCAGCCAGCCTCGGCGTCGCGGCACAGGTCACCGAGGACGGCGCCGGCCTCCACCGAGGCGAGCTGGTCCTTGTCGCCCAACAACACCAGGCGCGCATGGGGCGGCAATGCGTCGAGCAGGTTGGCCATCATTTCCAGGTCGATCATCGAGGCCTCGTCCACCACCAATACATCAAGCGGCAGCAGGTTGCCCTGGTGATGACGGAAATGCCGCGTGCCCGGTCGACTGCCGAGCAAGCGGTGAACCGTGGTGACCTGGGTCGGGATCTTTTCCCGCACGCTGTCAGGCACTTTCAGTGACAGCACTTGTTGGCTGATCGATTCGGTCAAACGTGCGGCCGCCTTGCCGGTAGGCGCAGCCAAGCGAATGCGCAGGGGCGTGCCGCTTTCCACGGCCGGCGCCTGCAACAAGGCCAGCAGACGCACCACGGTGGTGGTCTTGCCAGTGCCGGGGCCACCGGTAACGATGCTGAATGCACCACGGGTGGCCAGGGCGCAGGCAAGCTTTTGCCAGTCGATCATGCCTTCCGGCACGGGTTGGTCGAACAGGCCATTCAAGCGCTGGGGCAAATCGGCGGCGACGGTTTCTGCGGTCGCCAGACGCAGGCGCAGTGCCGTATCGATGCGCCGCTCGTAGGCCCAGTAGCGCCGCAGGTACAGGCGCTTGCCGGACAGCACCAACGGACGACTCTGTGCTGCCTCGCTGCCATCCACCGCGAGGGCGACCAGTGGACTCGCGGCCAGGGTATGGCACCAATGGGCACCGTCCAGGCCGTCGAGCAGTTGCGAAGGCAGCAACATGGCGCCGGCTTGCAGGTCGCCTTCGGGCGGCAATGACAGGGCGAAGTCCGGTGCCTTGAGGGTTTCGAACAGGTCCAGGCACACGTGACCATGGCCCAGTTGGTGGCTGGTCAGCGCCGCCGCCAGCAACACCAGGGGATCGGCGTGCGGGTCGAGCTCGTACAGGAAACCGACAAAGGCTTTGTCCAACGCGCGCAGCCAGCCGCGGTCAACCCAACGCTCCAGCAGTTGCACCAGGTCAGCGGCGCGGTTGAGGGGGGCCAAGGCCTCCAGCGGTAACGACGACAGGCTCATAGCAACACTCCTTGTTCCCAGGCGGGTTCGGCCTTGGGCGGTATCGATTGACCTTGGAAGAGCAAATCCAGGCCCTCGATCAGCTCCCGTGGAGGACGGGTGAAGTACGCCCCCTGGCTGGCGGCCTGACTGCCGCGCAAGAACAGGTAGAGCGCGCCACCGACATGGCGGTCGTAGTCGTAGCCCGGCAGGCGCGCCTTGAGCTGGCGGTGCAGGGCCAGCAGGTAAAGTACATACTGCAAGTCATACCGATGTTCGAGGATCGACAGCTCCATGGCCGCGTGGGTGTAGGCGGAGTCGTCGGGGCCGAGCCAGTTGGATTTGTAATCCGCCACGTAGTAGCGGCCGTCATGCTCGAACGTCAGGTCGATAAAGCCTTTGAACATGCCATTGAGCAGGACCGGCTCGGCGGCAACCCGCGAGACGCCATTGTGGGTGTACTGGCACACCAGCTTATCGAGGGCGAGCACGTCGACTTTATGACTGGCGAACCAGAACTCCATTTCGACCTGGTATTGCTGCAGGCCGCTGAGCGTGACCTGGTCGTTGTGCAACGGCAGCGCTGTTTGCAACAGGTGGCTCAGCCAACCGCTGAGGGTGACGATCCAGCCTTCCCAGTTACGTCGATTGCAACGCGCGCCCACGGCTTTTTCGATCGCCTCCGACGTCACGTTGAAGCCCTCCTCGCCCGCCCACTCCAACAGGCCATGGAGGAAGGTCCCTGGATTCGGACCACGTGGGAAACGGTGAATGTCGCCGCCGGACGCCGCCACTTCACGCGGTGCATCAGGGTCGAGACGTTCGTCGTCGAACAGCTTCTGGGCTTGTGGGCTTTCCGGCGCTTCGAGGCTGGCGGCGCTCATGCTGTCACCGATGCGCAAGGCGCTGTAGGACGCGATCCACCAGTTTTCCGCCGCCTTGCGTTTGGGTAACAAGGGGGGGAGCAGCGTGGCTTCGTTGCGCGGCGGATGAAACACGCTGTCTTGCGCTTCGGGTACGTGGGTGTAGTGGATGGCGGGGCAGCCTTCCTGCAGATCCAGCAGCCAGCGCGCCAGGCCAGCAGATTCGCCCAGGGATGCGCCCTCGCCCAGCAAATAACCCAGCGCCGAAAGGTGCAGCACAGAGCTGCTGCTATTGCCGCGCTTAAGGTCGGCAACACCCAGCCAGCAGGCGTGTTTGGCCCGGGTCAGGGCCACGTAGAACAAGCGCAGGTCTTCGGCCAGGCGCTCGTCATCGGCTTGGGCGATCAACGCGGCCGTCGGGCGCAGGCTGACCTGGGACTTGCCGTTTTCATCGTGGTAATGCAGCGGCAAGCGACTGCCATCCACCGGTTTGGCCGAACAGATAAATGGCAGGAATACCAGGTCGTATTCCAGCCCCTTGGACTTGTGGATGGTCACCACCTTGACCAGTTGCTCATCGCTTTCCAGGCGCAGGATCTGTTCTTCACCTGCTTGGCCGGAGAGCGCCAGGTGTTCGGCCAGATGACGGATCAGGGCCTGTTCACCGTCCAATTCAGACGCCGCTTGTTGCAACAACTCACTGAGGTGCAACAGGTTGGTCAGTACTCGCTCGCCATCGCTGCGGGCCATCAGGGTTTGCGGCAACTTGAAGTCATGGAGCAGGCGCCGCAGCATCGGCAGCACGCCCTGGGTACGCCAGATCGTACGGTAGCCGCGGAACTGCATGACGCGGCTTTCCCACGCCAGCTCGTCCTGGTTCAGACGTTCCAGTTCAGGCAGTGACAGGTTCAAGGTGACGCAGGCCAGCGCGGCGCGCAACGGACGCTCGACGTCGGGCTCGGCACAGGCCTTGAGCCAGGCCAACAGATCATGGGCTTCCTGGGCGGCGAACACGGAGTCCTTGTCGGACAGGTAGACACTGCGCACACCACGGGCGGCTAATTCGCCGCGCACGGCTTGGGCCTCCTTGCCGTCGCGCACCAGGATGGCGATAGCTGAAGGCAGCACGCCGTTAACGCTGCCGTCTTCTTGCAGGAAACCCGCGTGACCTTGCTGCCCAGCGTTGAGCAGTTCAACAATCTGCGTGGCGCAGGCAGCGGCAAGTTGCTGGCGATAAACCACATTGGAAATCGGCTGATCGGTGGGCAGGTGCCAGAGCGTCATCGCCGGCAGCGTTTGGCCATCGACCTGCAATTGCTCCTTGCGCCCCTGGGACAACACCGGCTGGAACGGCACCGGGTTTTCGCCATCCGGCCCGCGGAACAGGAACGCGCCGCGGCCTTTTTCGGCACGCTGGAACACATGGTTCACCGCCTCGACCATCGCATGGCTGGAGCGGAAGTTGGTGCCCAGGGTGTGGTGACGACCAGTGGTGGATTGGCGGGCGCGCAGGTACGTGTAGATATCCGCGCCACGGAACGCGTAGATCGCCTGCTTGGGGTCGCCGATCAGGAACAGGCCACTGTCGAGGTGGTTTTCTTCGATGCGGTAGATGCTGTCGAAGATGCTGTATTGCACCGGGTCGGTGTCCTGGAACTCATCGATCAGGGCGACCGGAAACTGCTCGCGGATCACACTGGCAAGACGCTCGCCACCGTCTGATTGCAAGGCGGCATTGAGGCGGATCAGCATGTCGTCGAAGCCCATTTCGGCACGGCGGCGTTTTTCGTCTTCGAAGCGCTTGCCGACCCAGCCAGCGGCGTGTTGCAACACGGCGGCATCGGGGGTTGGCAACGCATCGAGGGCGGCTTTGAGGCCGACCATGGCGTCGATACCCGGGTGGTGCGGCGGATCCCCCTTCCAGGCTTCGGCCATGCCATCGGGGGTCAGACGCGTGAAGCCGGTGCCGATATCCAGTTGTTCGAGGGTTTCATCCGCGGCCCAGGCGCTGATTTTTTCGAACCAGGGTTCGAAGTAGCGGGCTTGCATCTTGCGACCATCGACGGCTTTGGCGGCGACGGCTTGCAGGCAGATGTCGCGCAACTCGGCGGCCCATTGTGGCCAGGGCGCTTTAAGCGCAACGAGGGCTGCTCGACGCTCTTGCAGGCAGGCGTTGATCAGTTCGGCGGGCTCACGATGCTCATCAGTGGGCCGCTCGCTGCCGAACAACGCACGTACTCGCGGCATCAACGCGGCCGGCCCGCCCCAGTTGTTGCGCACCCAGTTGAGCGCATCGTCGTGCATCGGGTAGCAGAACAGCCGCCAATAGTCGCGCAGCACTTCGCCGAGCAGGTCGCTATGGTCGGTTTCCAGGGTCTGGGTGAACAGGCTGCCACTGTCGAACGCATGTTCGCGCAGCATGCGCTGGCACCAACTGTGGATGGTCGAGACCGCCGCTTCGTCCATCCATTGCGCGGCGATATCCAGGCGATTGGCACACGCGGGCCATTGTTCGGGCAGATAGTGTTCGCGCAGCTCGGCGATCAGCGCATCCGGTTGTTTGATTTCATCGCGGAAGAACCGCGCCGCTTCGGCCAGGCGGATACGGATGCGTTCGCGCAGCTCCTTGGTGGCGGCGTCGGTGAAGGTCACAACGAGGATTTGCGGGGGCAGCAGTTCGCGGCCGAAGCCTGACTCGTCACCACCGTGGCCGAGTACCAGGCGCAGGTACAGGGCGGAGATGGTGAAGGTCTTACCGGTACCGGCACTGGCTTCGATCAACTGGCTGCCTTTTAGCGGGAATGCCAAGGCCAAGGGTTTGCTGCTCATGCGCCGACCTCCTCGCTGTTCAGGGATCGCCAAGGGGCGTTGAGCAAGGGCCGATACAAGGTTTCACACCACCCTTCGAATTCTTCGCTGGCCATCAGGGCGGCGTAGTCGGGGAATTGGCGGGTGAGTGCCGGGGTTTCGCGACGTTCGCCATCGGTGGTCAGGCCATCACCTTCGTAGGCTTTGCTGGCGGCAGCGTGAGTTTTGACCGGGTCGGTTTGGCCAAGCCAGGCGAAGGCGGTTTTGACCGCGATGGGCAAGGGTTTGCTCATGCCGATATGCCAGGCGAGCAACAGGTCGCCGAGGATGCCCTGGGCGCTGGATTTTTCCAGCGGAGCCAGCAACAGGGTGTCATCACTGGCCACCAACCCGGTGCTCAATGGCAGACCGCAGGCACAGGCGACCACGTGATTGACCCATGGGCGAATCAGGCGGTGCCACTTGCGCGTCTTGATCGAACCGATGCTGTTGGGGATGGTGGTGACGCTTAACAACCCGCCATCACTGCGTCGATGCAGGCCGCTGATCCAGCCTTCCAGCTGAATACCCTGATGCTCGAAACTGATCGGTTCAGCACCGGTGTGCGGGGTTGGCCAGAGGGCTAGAAGCTGTTGGTAGCGGCGTAACAAGTCAGGCAAAGGTTCGATCAGTTCGTTACGCAGGCGCTCGCCGAACCCGACCATCGGCAGCAGGCCACTGCCTTGCAGGCGCAGTGCCTGGGCGTTGAGGGCCTGGTCGAAGTGATCGGGCTGGTTTAATGCGGCATTGAGCAGGCTGTCGCTCAGACTGTAGCGTTGCAGTGCGTCGAGGACGAAGGGTTCTTCATCGGCCAGCGGGACTTCGGCGGCTTCGAAAAAAACTTTCAGCCGTTGGCCGAAGAAATGTTTGACCGGGTTGCGAAGGAAGTCCTGCAGTTGGCCCAGGCTCAGGGGCTCTTCCTGCCGATGGGCCGCCAATGCCGCCGTGTCAGGGGTGGCCTCCGCGGCCTCGTGCAGCAGCTGCCACTCACGGGCGTAGCTGAACAACGGGTCACCTTCGTGAAAATACCGGGCGCTAAAGGGCTGGAGCGGATGTTCCTGGGTCATCGCCTCAATAAGTGGCTGTGCAATATTGGCGTTATGCCAGCCACTGGCGATGTGGTCGCGCAGTTGGCCAATCAACACCGATGCCGGGCGATCGCTATTGTCGCGGATGCTGCGCCCGACCCAACTGATGTAGAGCTGGTCGCGCGCGGACAGCAGGGCTTCAAGCAGCAGGTAGCGGTCATCTTCGCGGCGTGAACGGTCGCCAGGGCGATAATCGCTGCCCATCAAGTCGAAATCCAATGGCGGTTGCGCGCGCGGGTAGTCACCGTCGTTCATACCGAGCAGACAGACGAGCTTGAATGGGATCGCGCGCATGGGCATCAGGGTACAAAAATTGACAGCTCCGGCGAGAAAGCGCTGTGAGAGGCGGCCCTGATCCAGACCAGCCAGCCATGCCTCACGAACGACAGTGAGCGGTAACTCGTCCTGCAGGCCCACGGACTCACAGGTTTCCAGCCAGGTTTCCCGCAGCTGTTCGAGCTGGCCCAGCAGGTAGTCGTCGTGCTCGCTGCCAGGCAGGAAGAATAGTTGCATCAAGCGTTGTAGACGCTCGCCCCATGCTTGAGGAGCAGCAGGTTGAGACAAGGCTTGATGGGCATCGCTCAGGGCATCGAGCAAGGCCACCAGTGGGCCAATCAAGGCAGCGTCGAGGCCGCCGATTTCGTCATAAGGTTCGATACCGTCGCAAGCGGTGCCGGTGCCGACGGCGTAGCCCAGGAGCATGCGACGCAGGCCGAAGCGCCAACTGTTTTGCTCCAGCTCATGGGGTAGACCCAGGCCGGCGCGTTGCTCGGCGTTGAGTCCCCAACGGATACCGGCCCCTTCGATCCAGCGGTGCAACGTGGGCAGGTCGCGTTCTTTGATAGCGAAACGTTCACGCAGGGCCGGGACGTCGAGCAGGTCGAGAATCTCGCTGACGGGGAAGCGGCTGTCTGGCAACTTGAGCAGATGCTCGACGGCGATCAACAACGGGTCGCGGCCGCGTTGTCCTTGGTCGGTGAGGGTGAAGGGGATGAAGCGTGGATCACTTCGTTCCAACTGGCCGAATACGGCGCGAATGTGCGGCGCATAGCTGTCGACGTCGGGGACCATGACGATGATGTCCCGAGGACGTAGGGTGGGATCGGCGCTGAAGCGTTGAAGCAGTTGGTCGTGGAGAATTTCCACTTCGCGCTGGGCACTATGGGCGATATGGAAGCGGATTGACGTATCGCGCTGCAGGTCGACGGCGGGCCAGAGATCGCGGGTTTCATTGAGCGGGCGCAGTTCGAGAATGTCGTCCTGGAGCTGGTTGAGCAATGTGGTGGGCTCGGTCTCGCTGAACAGGTCGATTCGGCCATCGCGGAAGGCGGCTCGGTAACTGTTGGGATCATCGTAACTGTCCAACAGGCTGATGTAGTCGCGGCCTTGTTTGCCCCATGCGGCCAGTAATGGATGGGCATGTTGGTGCAGGGACTGCGGGTCGATGGTCACCGGCATACCGGCCTTGCGCGCCTGGCGTTTGTATTCGTTACGCAGCAAGTCTTTGTCAGCGACGATGTCAGACCAATGATGGCGGCAGGGGTTATGCACGCACAGCAGGACCTGGCTGAAGCGGGCCAGGCCGGCAAGGGCTTCCAGTGCCTGCGCAGGCAAGGATGAAATGCCGAAAACAATGACTCGGGAAGGCAGGCCTGGGGGGGCTTGTTTCAGGCTATTGATGCGCTCGATAAATCGCTGGTGGACGCCGGCACGGCTTTGGGCCATGCCCTCCTCCCCGACATCCAACAGCAGCGCGCGCCATAATTCGGCTTGCCAGCAGTTGGCCGGGTTCAGGGGTTTGGTTTCACCGCGACCATTACGTAACTGATGACGGCCCGCGGCCCAATCTTCCAGCCAGTCAGCACGGTAGACCTGATACTGGTCGAACAGGTCGGCCAGACGTTCGGCGAGTTGGTAGCGTTTACGCAGGTCCGTGTCGTGAGTCAGGAAGCGTTGCAGGGGCTCGAAGTGCGGTTGATCAATGAGCTCCGGGAGCAGGCGCATCAGGCGCCAGGTCAGCGGGGCTTTGTCGAGCAGGGACTTGGGCGGAATTTCGTCACGGCCAAGGACCATCCGATAAAGTTGCCACATGAAGCTACCCGGCAGTTGCACATCAATGGCCGCCGCGATGCCGCAGCCCCCCATATCGTCATCTTCCGGATCTTCAGCCAGGGCCAATTTGAGCCATTGGGCGATGCCATTGCTTTGCACCAAGGCGATTTCGTTTTCCAAGGGTGCCAGTGGATATCGTCGCATCCAACTGACCACCAGGCTGCGCAGTTCGTCCAGGCGGTTGCCGTGAACCACCATGAATCCAGCGCTGAGGGACGTCGAGTCCGGCATAACGGCTTCCTTGGGAAAAGCAAAAATCGAGGGAGGGACTTTAGCACTGTGGGCAAATATTGGCGGTATCGGGATGCAAGAAGCGGGGGGTTTGGAGTGGGGTCGGTGTGCGCGAAGGCGCGCGTCAGCGTTATCGTCCTGCATGAGCACGCTAGCGCCTGCGCTTTTCGATCGCCCAAAACAAAACCCCATCTGCTTTCGCAAATGGGGTTTCGGAATTTAATCTTGACGATGACCTACTCTCACATG